>NZ_JBBUTG010000005.1:0-438763 GCF_038066555.1 Ideonella lacteola
AAGGTCGACTTCAAGAAGAAGTTCAACGCCGATGTGCAGATCTACGCCCCGTACGTCTATGACGCCACGATGGTGATGGTCGACGCCATGGTCAAGGCCGGCTCGGCCGACCCGAAGGTTTATCTGCCCGCACTCGCTAAAACCAGTGGTTATAAGGGCGTGACCGGAACCATCGCTTTTGATGATAAGGGCGACATCAAGAACGGGGCACTGACGCTTTTTACCTACAAAGCAGACAAGCGCGAGCAGATCGCAGTCGTCCGCTGAGAAAGGCTTAGGCAGAATTCGGGTTCCCCCCTAACGAGAGGAAAGAAGACACATGAAAAAGCAAATCGCGCTCGGCCTCCTGGCCGCTGTGGCCGCCGGTGGCGCCTTCGCCCAATCGTCGGTGACCGTGTACGGCCGCCTGAACGTGACCGTCGAAAGCGTGAAGCACGGCGATGAAGATCGCCAAGGCGAAGTTAACAACAACTCGTCGCGCATCGGCTTCAAGGGCACGGAAGACCTGGGCGGCGGCTTGAAGGCTGGCTTCCAGATCGAGCATGGCTTCGACCCGACGACGGGCACTGCCGCGTCGACCTTCTGGGGTCGTCAAGCTGAAGTCAATCTGGCTGGTAATTTCGGCCAGATCCGCTTGGGCACCTTCACGCCTGACTCGTACTATGCAACGTCCGACTACATCGGCATGCACAACCACGAGACCGGTGACTCGTCGGATGCGCTGTACGGCTTCAGCACGTATGTGACGCAGAACAAGGTCGGCTACGTCACGCCGAACCTGAGCGGCTTCCAAGCCTTCATTTCGGTGGCCGAAGGCGTCAACAACCCGGATCCGACTCCGGACCTGAAGAAGACCTGGGACCTGGCGGCTTATTATGATGCGGGCCCTCTGCATCTGGGTGCCGGCTATTCAAAGCGTGATGAAGAGAAGCAGTTCGCTGTGCGCGGCTTGTACGAGTTCGGCGCATTCACCGTGGGCGGCTTGGTTCAACGCGTGAGCGAGCCTGTCATCGGCGACCGCACCTACTTCCGCGTGTCCGGTATGTACGCGTTCGGTGCCAACGAGCTGCACCTGAACGTCGGTCGCACCGGCGAGTACAGCGACCTGAAGGACACCGACGCCCTGCAATGGACGGTTGGCTACAACTACAACCTGAGCAAGCGCACCAAGGTCTACGGCTACTACACGAAGATCGCTGATGACTCGGGCATCTACGGTGGCGATTTCAACGCCTTCGCCCTGGGCATCCGCCACAACTTCTGATCTGACGTCAGTCGATCGATCGTGAAAGCCGCGCCGGGCAACCGGTGCGGCTTTTTCATTTGGGGCCCAGCCCCGCCACTCACCATGCAGCAGACCATGCATCCCCGCCGCCGTCTCCAGTGGTTCGGCATGCGCTCGCGGCACGTTCCTCAGAGCGCCAGCGCTGCCTGGGCCTTCGTGATGTGGACTGCCGCCGCTTCCTTTGGCGGAGCGGCTCTGGGCGCCATCCAGCCTCGGCCGGTGGATCTGAATCTGGCCAATCAGGCGGAACTGGAGATGGTAAAGGGCGTCGGGCCGCAACTGTCGGACCGCATCCTGGCCGAGCGCGAGCACGGGCGCTTTATTGATTGGGCCGATTTCATTGAGAGGATGAAAGGCATCGGCCCGACGCACGCGTCGCGCTTGTCTGCCGCGGGCATGCGCATCCGCGGCGAACCCTTCGTGTCGCGCCCCGATCAGGCGGGCAGCGGCGCAGCGTCTGAACCCCGACTGAAGTAGCTGACCGACTCGGGCATGATGGGGTCGATCACTGCGGACGCATGACGTCTGGCTGCTGCCTGCTCACCAGGGTGGCCGTCCTCGCCCCGCAAAGCCCAGCCAAAGAAGGAGGCCACCTCGTCACGACGCGCCATCGTGTCGCTCACGCCCAACGCCATCAATTCGCGGGTGTAGTCCGACTCGAACAACAGGTAACTGGCCAGCGCTGCGCCACGTGCGTCGTTGCCTTGCCCGCTCACGCCCACACCTCGCAGCAGCGTGCGGATGGTCAACGGCAGTGCATCCAGATGGCGGGCGGCGATGTCATCCAGGCGCTGGCTGGGCGCGATCAGCAACACGTCGATGGGGCGCAGCGCACTCTTCTCGCGAGCTTCTGCGGGCAGCAGTTGCAGCGTCCTGTTGATGCGCTGTAGGCGCTCGACGTCCACGGCCAACGCATCCAAGAAGATGTTCGACAGCGCATGCCCGGCGATCTGCGCCATCGTGGGGTACTCGGCGCTCACATGGCGCTTGCCCGGGGGCTCATGCATGCGCCCTGCCCCCACCACCAGGATGCGCTCGGCGCCCAGGTGAATCGCCGGGGAAATGGGGGCGGCCTGACGCATCGACCCATCGCCGAACCACTGAGGCTCATCGTCGATCATCAGCTGCTTGGCGGGAAAGACGAACGGAATCGCCGATGACGCCAGCAGATGGGGCAACCCGATGTGGTCACGCACCGCTCGCCTTTGCGATCGAACCCAGGCCGGGACCTCTTCGGCGGCGTTGTAGAACGTGACGTGCTCACCCGATGAATAGCTCGACGCACTGACGGCCAACGCCTTCAAATGCCCGTCGCGAATCAACTCGGGGATGCGCTCGAGGCGCACCATCCGCTCCAGCAGGCCGGCGAGCGGCGTGTTGTCCAGCAGCGAACGCGGTTTGAGCCTGCGCCAGCGGGCAATGACCCATCCGATGGACATCATCGTCAGCCAGCGTGCTCCCGTGCGGATGACGCCGATCGAATCAGAGCGGTAGACCTGGTCCGCGTGGAAGCCCTGCCAGATCGACACCAACTTGTCGACGCCGCGATCGAAGTCGTCGGCATCTCCCGCCAGCGCCGCGGCGTTGATGGCCCCCGCCGAGGTGCCGGTGATCACGGGAAAGGGGTTGGTGTCGGGCACCACACAGGCCCGGCGGATCTCCGCCAGAGCCTGCAGGACGCCGACTTGGTAGGCCGCGCGGGCACCGCCGCCGGTGAGGATGAGTCCGGTGACGGGTGGCGTCTTCATGGTGAGGCCAGTCTAGGCCGGCCCTCACGCCCGAAAAAGCCCCAATTGAGGGGAAACCGAGCACCTATTGCACAGGGGACATCCCCTTGTGCAGAGGACGACGGTGATTCAGTCGTGGTCATGGCCACGTCCGCGGCCATGCGAATGGTTGTCGTACACCGGGGCCGGCGCCACATGTGTGCGGTACCAGGACTCCTTGACGAAATACACCGGCACGCCGCAGGCGTTGTAGCGGTGACAGTGACGCGACCAATGGCGCTGATGGCCCGGTGGCACCCACAGGTACACCGGCTGAACCGGCTGGGCCACCACCACGCGCGGTTGGCGCACGACAACCGGTTGAGCCACGACCACTTCGGGTTGCGGGAAGCGACCAATGTCGATGCGGCCGTGAACGCCAGGCTGACTGACCGAAATGGACACACCCACATCAGCCGCCTGGCTTGCAGGGCTGATCAGTAGGCCCGCGAGACCGGCAGCCGCCAACACCAGGCTGCACATCGTCGCGCGGACGACTGGATGAGTCGAAGAGCTTTTGTTCAGACTGGACATGATCGATGGGCCGGCTACAGCAATACAAGTTCACATTGGAACGCAGCACCCACCCGAACGGTTGGCCGATGAACGCGGCAGAAACTAACTATTACCAGTGGGTATCAGCTGTACACCACTGTTGCCTTGCCGTCATGAGCCACCTGGCGCCACCGCGCCAACGCCTGATCACTCGGCCAGATGCGCCCCGCCGCGCCAAGATCCAGCTCGGCCGTCGCGCCGGCACGCTTGAGCATCAGACGGACGCTCAAGCCCTGAACCAGTTCGCCCTCCTCCGCCTGCTCTACCTTGGCGGGGAAAGTGCGAACGAGCTCGGCCACGGGCGCCGCTCCACCATTCACCTCGACGGCCAGGTGTCGGCCGAAGCGCGCACGCGCGCCTGCCAAATCCCATACCTGATTGACGTTCAGCCTGAGCCCTCCCGAAAAGCGGTCCGGTTGAACCTTGCCCTGAACGATGATCAGTTCATCTTCACGCAGGGCATCCCGGTGCGCGTCGAGCAGCTCCTCGTTGACCACCGCCTCGATCGGCTCGCTGCAGTCGTCGAGCTTGAAGATGCCGACGCGGCCGCGCGTGCCGTTGATCACCCGAAGCTCCGTCACGATCCCCGCCAGCAATTGCGGGTCGCGTGAATCGATCAGATCCGCCACACGTCGAGGGCAGAAGCGCCGCACCTCAGCCTCGTTTTCATCGAACAAGTGGCCCGACAGATAGAAGCCGATGGCCGTTTTCTCCAGGCTCAGCTTTTCCCGCACCGACCACGGTTCGGCCGGCACCAGCGGTGGCTCTTGCGTATGCGAGCCGTGGGCCGAGTCATCACCGAAGTCAAACAAGCCGCCCTGGTTGGCGTTGGCCGCCTGCGTCTCGGCCCATTCGAAGGCCAAGCTCACGCTCGCCAACGTCGCAGCCCGATCGGGATGCAAGGTGTCGAACGCACCGGCCTTGATCAGGGCTTCGACCACCCGCTTGTTGCACTTGCCCTTGTCGACGCGGGAACAGAAGTTGAACAGGCTGGTGAAAGGCCCCCCCTCCTCGCGCGCCGCCACGATCGCCTCGATCGCGCCTTGGCCCGTGCCCTTGATCGCCCCCAGGCCGTAGCGCAGCTTCTTGCGGCCCTCGGGGCCAGGCATCGGCTCGAACCGATAGACCCCGGAGTTGACGTTGGGCGGCTCGAACTGCAGCTTGAAGTTCTTCGTTGCATCGGCGAGCAGCACCTTGAGCTTGTCGGTGTCGCCCAGTTCGATCGTCATGTTGGCCGCGAAGAACTCGGCCGTGTAGTGGACCTTCAGCCAGCCTGTGTGATAAGCCAGCAATGAGTAGGCCGCAGCGTGTGACTTGTTGAAGCCGTAGCCCGCGAACTTCTCCATCAAGTCGAAGATCTCGTCGGCCTTGGGCTGATCGATGCCATTGACCGCGGCTCCCTTGCGGAAGATCTCGCGGTGCTGGGCCATCTCCTCGGCCTTCTTCTTGCCCATCGCGCGGCGCAGCAAGTCGGCGCCGCCAAGGCTGTAGCCGCCCAGCACCTGGGCGGTCTGCATCACCTGCTCCTGGTAGACCATGATCCCGTAGGTCTCCGACAGCACCTTCTCCACCAAGGGGTGGGGGTACTCCACCTCTTCGCGGCCGTGTTTGCGCGCCACGAAGCTGGGGATCAGGTCCATCGGCCCCGGCCGGTACAGCGCGTTCAGCGCAATCAGGTCTTCCAGGCGCGATGGTTTGGCATCACGCAACATGCCCTGCATGCCCCGCGATTCAAACTGGAACACGGCTTCGGTCAAGCCATCGGAGAAGAGCTTGTAGACCGCACGGTCGTCCAACGGCAGCTTCTCATAAGCGAAATCCTTCTGATCGGGGTAGCGGGCGACGATGAAGTCTTTCGCCAACTCGAGGATGGTCAGCGTGGCCAGTCCCAGGAAGTCGAATTTCACCAGGCCGATGGCTTCGACGTCATCCTTGTCGTACTGGCTGACGGCGGAATCGCTGCCGGGCTGCTGGTACAGCGGGCAGAAATCGGTGATCTTGCCCGGCGCGATCAGCACGCCCCCGGCGTGCATGCCGATGTTGCGCACCATGCCTTCCACCCGTGCCGCCAACGACAGCAACTCGGCCACCTCTTCCTCGGCCGCTTCGCGCTGCTCCAGTTCGGGCGCCTCCTGGCGCGCGTAGATGACGCCGGGATCCGGCTTCTCCGGCACCTTGGCCAGCGTGACCGTCTTGCCTGGCGGCGCGGGAATGAGCTTGGCGATCGAGTCCACATGGCCAAAGCCCATGCCCAACACCCGGCCGATGTCGCGCAGCGCCGCCTTGGCTGCCATCGTGCCGAAGGTAGCGATCTGGCTCACCGCCGGCCGACCGTACTTCTCTTTGACGTAGTCGATGACCCGGTCGCGGTTGCCTTGGCAGAAGTCGACGTCGAAGTCAGGCATCGACACCCGCTCCGGGTTCAGGAAGCGCTCGAACAGCAGGTTGTATTGCAGCGGATCGAGATCGGTGATCGACAACGCATAGGCCACCAACGAGCCCGCGCCCGAGCCCCGGCCCGGGCCCACCGGGCACCCGTTGGCCTTGGCCCACTTGATGAAGTCCGACACGATCAGGAAGTAGCCCGGGAAGCCCATCTTCAGGATCGTGCCGATCTCAAACTCCAGCCGCTCGACATAACGTGGGCGTTCGGCATCACGTTGGGCGACGTCTGGGAACAGCAACTCCAGCCGGCGCTCGAGCCCTTCGAACGATTCCTGCCGGAAGAAGGCGTCGATCGGCATGGGGGTGCCATCGTCCTGGATCGGTGTCGGGAAATCCGGCAGCCGTGGCTTGCCGAGCACCAGCGTCAGGTTGCAGCGCTGCGCGATGGCCAGCGTGTTGGCCACCGCCGAAGGGATGTCGGCAAACAACGCCTCCATCTGGCTCTGGCTCTTGAAGTACTGCTCACGGCCAAAACGCTTGACTCGCCTCGGGTTGGCCAGCGTCTCGCCTTCGGCGATACACACCCGCGCCTCGTGGGCCTCGAAGTCGTCAGGCGTCAGGAACTGGACGGGATGGGTGGCCACCACGGGCAGCCTGAGCTCGGCCGCCAGCGGCACGGTGGCTCGCACCAGCGCCTCCTGCTGCGGCAAGCCGGCGCGTTGCAGCTCCAGATAGAAACGGCCCGGGAACAGCCCGGACAAGCGCTCGGCAGCCTGCCGGGCGCGTGCGGTGTCTCCCGCCAGCAGGGCCATGCCCACCGCGCCGTGCTCGGCGCCCGACAATGCAATCAGGCCTTGGCCCAACTCGGCGAGCCATTCCCAGGTGACCCAGGCCTGTGCACGCTGCACGTTGCGCGTCCAGGCACGGGCCAGCAGCTCACTCAGATTGAGGTAGCCCTCGCGGCTTTGCACCAGCACCAACAGGCGGCTCGCCGCCTTGTCGCCCGCCTCGACCGGCTCAACCCACAGATCGGCACCGAGGATGGGCTTGACGCCCTTGCCCCGGCAAGCCTTGTAGAACTTGACCCCGCCAAACAAGTTGGCCAAGTCGCTGACGGCCAGGGCCACCTGGCCATCGGCGGCCGCTGCCGCGGCCACATCGTCGACGCGCAGCGTGCCGTCGACCACAGAAAACTCAGTATGGGTGCGCAGGTGAACAAACGGCATGCGGCATTCTACGAAGGCGCCTCCCTGGCCAACCGCTGCGCGGTCAGCCGCCCTCAGCCGCACTCAGCCGCAACACACCGTCTGTGCGTCCTGCGCATCCGGCGCACCGGGCTGTCGCTAGACGGCCCGGGCGATCGACGTGAAGACCAAGGGGGGTACTGCAGAGTACGGCCCCGAGTACATCACTGAGCGCAACGTCCGATCGGCACGTCTGCCGGCGAGCCCGTGCCCGCCACCTGCTCGGCCGTCAACGTCACGCAGCGTGGCAGTGATTGAACGCCTGCCCCGCTGACCACCAGTTGTGTCACGCCCGCGGGCGTGCCAGCCTTCAGCGTCAGCTTCACCGTGGAGGGCTTCTTCTGCTGAACACCGGTGTTGTCCCAGTTGAAGGTGCGGGCATACCGAACGGTGTTGCCGGTGGTGAAACTCACGATTGGGTAGTTTTCGTCGGACTCGGCGTCGTCGCCATAGCCACTGCCCGCCGAGACGCCGTTCATGCGCAGGCCGGTCAAGGTGAATTGGCCGTTGCCGTCGTAGTGCAGCGATTGCGGTACCGGCTTGGCCTTCTTGGGCGCCTCGCCATCGGGCGTGTAGATCCACACATCGCGGGTGCCATACGAGAACATCATCTGGCCATTCGGGAGCATCAGCATGTGCGTCAGGTAGGCCGGGAAGCTCATCGCCTGCGGGAACGCCGGCGACACCGGGTTGATGGTGTTGGCCACCGGGTCGTAGTCGAAGAGCTGGGTCGGCGCTTCGAATGGGCCCTGCGTCGGCGCGGCGTCCGCCGCCAGGATGACGTGGCCGCTGGGCAACTCGGCGGCGGGGGCGTCGTCGGCCCCGAACAGCACCTTCTTGCCGTTCAGGGTGCCCATGATGTCCGGGCCGGCCAGCCAGTTGTTGCTGCCCACTTCGTAGATCGCGGTGTGGCCGGTTGCACCGATGAACAGCACCTTGCCCCGGTTGTCCGCACTGCGCAGGGTGAGCGCCGGGCCGGTCTCGTAGCCGAGGAACTGGCTGCTCAGTGCCGGAATCGTGCCGGTGGAGCCGCCATCGCTGGGGCTGCGGCTGGACCAGGTCTGCGACTTGGGATCGTAGGCTTCGGCGTAGGCTCCGTTGGCCGAGATGCTGTGGAACAGATCGTGGGTCAGCACCTTGCCATCGGGCAGCTTGACCCAGGTCTCTTCGTCACTGGTCTCGTCGCTGTAGATCTTGCTGCCGCTTTGCTTCCAGGTCTTCTTCTTCAGGTCGTAGATGAAGCTGGTGTTGTGGGACAGCGAACCGGCCAGGATCTTGTTGCCGTTGAGCAGCATCGAAGGCACGTCACCGTAGTTCGACTCGGGGTGCGGCGCGATCGGCGTCCATTTGTTGGCCAGGGTGTCATACACCTCGCCGGTGTTGATCCAGGTCGCGTCGAGGTTGGGGCCGCTGTATTCGCCGCCCAGCACCCAGACGTTGCCATCCGGCGTCACGTGGCTGGCGAAGTAGACCCGGCCGGTGCCCATGCGAGCCACGTCAGACCACGTGCCGTTGGCATAGCTGCCGTCGGCCGCGGGCGTGAGCTTGCGCCACACGGTGCCGGGCAGATCCTGGCTGTGTGCCAGCACGGTGCCGTCGGTCAGCAGCATCAGCAGCTCGATGGTGCCCGACGGGGCGTTGCTGAGCTTGGTCCAGGTGGCCGCCTGGGCCAGCGGCGTCAGCGCCGACACGGCAGCCACGGCACAGGCACGCCGCACCCACTTCTTTCTCGAGGCCAAATCAATCATCACTCAATCTCCAGCGCCCATCACGATGGCTAGGGCGCATCACCAGGAACACCCCGTCCCGGCGGGTAGGGGTGGACGAGCGCTGGAGTATCGAGACGGGGCCGGCCCGTGGCGAGGGGGCGGCGTGGTGTCAATGCCGAGCGATGACGATTCTTGTCAATGCGACAACGAATTCACACACCGGCCCGCTGAACGGTGGCGTTCAGTGCGGCACGCAGGGTATCGGCGCTGTCCGCCAGATGGCCCCGCGCTTCGACAGACAGGTCAGCCCTTCGGCTGGCGGCCGTGATGCGCTCCAGCAAGGCGCGCGCATCCTGGCGAAGCAGGCCCCGGGCATCGGCACGGCTGGTGGACGAGGGCCGGAGCAGCAAGTTGGCCAGGCGAGACAGATGCTCGCGCTGCAGTTCGCGGCGGGCCACGGGGATGTCGCCTGGCCGAGCGAGGTCAGACCAGATCTCTCCCGTCACGCGCCGGTAGAGCTCGCCCACGCTGAATGCCTCCTTCGGCGAATCGGCCTTGGCCTGCGCATCGAGCAGCCGAGCGGCCAAGCCTTCACTCATCAGCTGGTTCAGCAGCGCGCGCTGCAGGTCGAGCAATGCCGCCCCGGGGGAAAAATCGGTCGGCACGGGGTCCACACCACCGAAGCGCTCGAGGTAATCGGGCGCCAGCTTGCGCGCCAACGAAGGCGACACCCGGAAGCCTTCGGCCGACAGGAAGGTCTTGGCCAACGTGTCAAGCGCATCGCGCTGCACCGCGGCCGGCACCGGCTGCAGCGGATCGCGGCCGCTGCCCGGGAAATCGCGCAGGGTGCGCAAGCCGCCGATCTGGCGCGCCAGCACGCCGGCGGCACGGGTGGCATCACGCAGCGCGTAGCCCAGCGCTCGACGCAGCACGGTGTAGTCTTCTGTCGGCTTCAGGATGCGTCGCTCCTGCCGCTCGAACAGGTCGCGTGCGATCGCGATGCGCTTTTTCGCGAACACGAGCGGGTCGTCACCCAGGTCGAAGACCAGCGTCTCCGGGTCGTAGCCCAGGAGGTTGTCCTCATCGGTGCCGTACGCCAAGAGCGGTTCGGGTGATCGAGCGGCAATACGCTGCAACTCGGCCTCCTGCTCGGCCGCAGGCATCTCCGCCGGGAACGGCTTGTAGGCGTATTCGATGGCCCAGTAGTCGTACGGGCCCAGCGTCGTCTGGAATGGCGCAGGCACCGGCTCGCCGGGGCGGCCGAGGTTCACCGGCGCGTACTCCATCACCGAGCCGGCAAGGCTGTGCGTGCGGGTGAAATCGGGGTCCGACAGCTGCCGATCGCTGTAGATGCGCGACGAGCGGAAGTTGTGGCGCAGGCCCAGCGTGTGCCCCACCTCGTGCATCGTCACGTCGAACAGATAGGCCTGCACGAAGGCCTCTGCCTCGGGGCTGGCGGGGTCGATGTCGCCACGCGCCGACAGCACGTCGAGCGCGTAGTTCAGCTGCTCAGCAGCCATCGCGCCGTGCTGGCAGTGCAGCGCATCTTCACCATGTTGGAGCAACGCCGCCAGCCGCTCTCCGCCGTCGGCCTGCAACAGTTCAGACGCGTCTGCCAGCGGGCGCCCGGCGAGCACCTGCGAGCGTTCGGTACGGCGATTGCGGGACGACAGACTCTCGATGCCGATGTCCGCGTCCAGGATCTCACCCGTTCGCGGGTCGACATGGCTGGGGCCGATGGCGCCGAAGGCGGGGTCGGCGTTCGTCATCCAGCGGATCGAGGCGTAACGCAGGTCGAGCGTGTCAAAGGCCGCGTCTTCGGGCTGCTGCTGTACGACGATCGCGTTCTTGAAGCCGATGCGCTCGAATGCGGCGTTCCAGGCCAGCACGCCCCGGGTGATCGCGTCGCGGTAGCGCTCGGGCACATCGCGGTCGATCCAGTAGGTGATGGGCTTGACCGGCTCGGACAACTCCACCGTCGGGTCTTTCTTCTCCAGGCGCCAGCGCCGCACGTAGTGGCGATTCGGTGTGCGAACCGTGTCGTTGCCGAAGTCGAGCACCGTCGTGTTGAAGTAGCCGACGCGCGGGTCGGCCTTGCGGGGCGCCATGGGCTGCGCCGGCAGAGCCGCCAGCGAATAGTGCAAGCCGAGGAACATGCTGCGCGGATCGGGCAGCGTGTTGGGCAGGATCGGCACGGGCGCCGTGCTCGGCGCGCCGGGCACAGGGCTGGCAAGACTGGCCGTGCTGAAGTGCAGGTTCACGTCCAGCGTGACCGCGTCCGCATCGGTGCGCACCTGTGAGAAGGCCGAATTGCGGCCATCGAACCCGTAGTTCTGGCGGTAAGTGCGTTGCAGCTGGATGCCCAGCCCCATCAAGTCGGCCACGAAGATCGGGTTGGCCTCGATGAGGATGGCCTTGGAATCGGGATGTGCCTGGCTGGCCACCGGAACGCTGCCGAGCAGGCTGTCTGAAAACGCGTGTGCCACCGAGCGTGCCTCGGGCGAGCCTGCGGGGGCGATGTAGCGCTCGTTGCGGGCCACCAGCATCACCTGGTTGTGCACCCGACGGAACTCGACGATCTGCGGCCGGCCCCCGTATTGCAAGCCCAACATGCTGCCGCCGAAGATGGCCTGTTCACCGATGCCGTTCGACAGCTTGGGCGACAGGAACAACGGCTTGTTGAAGTCGTCGGGCTTCAGCTCGAACCAGACCTTTTCGTCTTTCTGCCAGACCGGCAGCAAGCCGTCGGAGCGCTTCGCGTCCTTGATCACCGCCGCAAATGCCGGCTGGCTGCCAGCAGCCGATGCCGGCGAGGGGCTGGCAGCCCCGGGCTTTGGCGCCGAGGGCGCCGCCACCGGGGCGCCGGGGATGGACGCCCCAGAGGCGGAGGCCGCCTCGGCGGGTGCCGCCGCAGCCGCAGGGCTGGCGGCGGGCGCGGGCCCGGCCGCCGGGGCCGTGGCGGCCGGTGGCGTCGAGCACGCGACAAGACTCAGCAACAGGCTGGTCGACGAGAAGACGATGCCTGCACGGTGGCGAAGATTCGGATCGGCAAAGACAGGGAGCATGGGCGAGGAAGAGACGCGTCACCAAAGAAACAACGCGGCACCGATTGCTCGGTGCCGCGATGGCTGCGTGGCGATTGTGCCCCGCCAGGGGGAGCAGCGACGATCCGTGGACACCCAGGATGGTCAGAGCTCACGGGCGCGGCCGTTCACCGCACCATTGGATCGAACTCAGTTCTGGGAGTTCGGCCCGTCCTTGCGATCGTGATGATCGCGGCGGCGCTCGGGCTTGTCCTGCTGGCGATCCTGGCGCTCGGGTTGGCGCTGCTCGGCCTGCCGCTCGTCACGCGGTGCGACGCGAGGTTGCGGCTGGGGTTGCGGTTGCACCTGAGGCTGCGGTCGCTGCACTTCGCGCTGTTCGCGTTCACGCTGCTGGAATCCCGGCACCTCGCGGCCTTCACGCCCGTCACGCACGTCTCGCCCATCACGCTCACGTTGGTTCTGGAAACCCGGCACCTCGCGGTGCTCGCGCTCACGCTGGGGCTGGAAACCCGTGGCGTCTGTCTCGCGGCGGGGCTGCGGCACCCCCGCCTTGCCAGGATCACGGTCCGGACGATCGGCACGGTCATCGCGGTCACGCGGGTTGGCCGTGTTGCCCGGGTTCGTGAGCGGCGGACGCGCCACGTGCGGACGCCCACCTTCACCCTGGCCCGCCGGGCTCGGTTGACCCGCCTGGGGCCGGGCCACCGGGTTGGCGTTCGGGTTCGGATTGCCATTCGGCGAACGGTCGTCGTCGCGACCGTTGGCCTGCGGGCGGTTCGGCGCCATGGGGCGCCCCTGCTGGGCGTCCTGCGGACGAGCGCCCGGCGTGCCAGCGGGGCGACCGTTGCCGTCCTTGCCGTCGGCCTGCATCTCGCGCATCGCCGGCGTCGTGCCACGCGGCGGCGGCGGGGTCGCATCACGGTCACGGCGGCCGGGTTGCACCACCTGGCGCGGGGCCAGCGAGGCATTCGCCGGCGTCGGCGGTGCGACCTGGGCCACGCCGCCACGCTGGTTGTGCATCACCCGCATCACGTCGGCATCGGCGGGTCGGGCCGCGGCGTTGACAGCCTGGCGACGGGTCAGCACATCAGAAGAGACCACGGTGACGCCACCGGCCACGCCGGTGTTGCGGTACACCACCGGGCGCGACGGACGCACCTGGTTGATCACCGTCACGTGGGTGACGTTGACCTGCTTGATGTAGGTCGGCGAATAGCGGTAGGTCGGGTAGTACTGCTCACGCGGGGCCAGGGGCACCCAGCCCACCGGCTGACCACCGCCGACGTGGACGGAGACGCTGAAGTTCGAGCCGCCCACCCAGGCCACCATCGCCGGCGCATAAACCGGACGGCGCACATACGTGCCCGGGGCCCAGCACCAGCGGCCTCCCCAGTGCACCCAACGACCGTAGTGGAACGGCGCAAAGCCCCATGACGCGTCATCGACCCACGTCCAGCCCCACGGACGAACCCAGGCCCAGTGGCCGTAGCGGTACGGTGCCCAACCTGCCACCACGGTGGTGGGGTACCAGATCGCGCCGTATTCGGGGTGGCTGCCCCATTGGCCATTGCGGTCCAGGTCGTCGGCACCCGTCATTTCTGGCGAAATCGGGCGCTGCGCGGCATAGCGCTCGTCGCGCGAGTCGTCGCGACGCACCCACTGCTCGAAGTCGTCACTGGCGGGCGATGCCCAGTTGTAGTGGGTGCGCCGATCGCTCGGATCGATCCACAGCTCGGCCCGCTGGCCGGGGCGCAGCGCCAGCTGGCTGTCTTGGGATTCGAACTCCAACTCGCCCTGCGTCACACCGGCCTTGCTGCCCCGCTCGTCACGGTCGATGCGGTAAAGGCCCGCGGCGCGAGGCTGAAATCGGCCCTCGGCGGTGGAAATCTGGAACTCGCGCGCCACCTCGGGCTCGCGAACGCGTACCGAAGCGGCGCCGTCGTGCAAGGTCAGCTCGATGCGGTCGTCGTCCAGGCGGTTCACTTCCAGGTCGCTGCCCTGGTCGATGCGAACGATCGTCGATCCGATCTGCAGCTCAACGCGCGAATCCCGGTCGGTCGCGATCCGGTCGGCGGTGGTGATCGGTCGGTTGTTGCTGGCAGATTGCCATTCGCCTTGGCCCGCTTCCAGGAACCAGACCTGGCCTTTGGCATCGGCCAGGCGACCGACGCGGCCGGGGGGATCGTCTTCAGCGTGAGCGGCCAACGAGGCGAAGCCCAGCCCTCCTGCCATCAGCACAGCTGCCAGGCCTTTGGCGGCGGCAGCCCAGCGATGTTTCCAGATGTTCATAGCTTGATCTCCAGACTCTTCCAATTCCACAACGCCCGGCCGGCCCATTTGGCTGACGTCACAGTGTTTCTGTCTTGTAACTGGCAGGCCATCCCATCAATCGTCCGACGACGGATCGAGCCCCGGGAACAGGACGCTGGTGTAGCCGAGCCGGGTCAGGTCTCTCATGCGGGTGGGGTACAGCCGGCCAATGAGGTGGTCGCACTCATGTTGCACCACCCGTGCGTGAAAACCCTCAGCTTCGCGGTCGATCGGGCGGCCGTGCTCGTCGAAGCCGGTGTACCGGATACGCCGATAGCGCGGCACCACCCCGCGCAGCCCAGGAACCGACAGGCACCCCTCCCACCCCTCCTCCTCGCCCAACTGGCCCTCGGCGTCGGCCAGCGGCGTGATCACCGGGTTCAGCAGCACCGTTCTCGGGACGGGCGGCGCCTCGGGGTAGCGTTCACTGCGGTCAAAGCCAAAGATCACGAGTTGCAGATCGACGCCGATCTGCGGGGCGGCCAGCCCGGCGCCGTTGGCCGCGGCCATGGTGTCGAACATGTCCTGCACCAGCCCGAGCAGCTCGGGCGTGCCAAATGCGGTGACTGGCGGTGCCACGCGCAGAAGGCGCGGGTCACCCATCTTCAGAATCTCTCGCACTGCCATGGTCGTGGATTGCTCGGTGGTGCCGGGAAGTCGGGCATTATGTGGCGGCCGCGCGGGCGGCCACCTGGCGCCGCGTATCTGCACGGGTGGCTCGACCCAGGGCAATTCACTTGCCCAGCGCGGGCTGGCGGATCCACCAGCCTAGACTTCATGACCACGACCACCCCCTACATCGGCCTGCTCAGAGGCATCAACGTCGGCAAGGCCAAGCGCATGCCGATGGCCGGGTTGAAGGCGCTGGTCGAGTCGCTCGGCTACAGCCGGGTCAAAACGCTGTTGAACAGCGGCAATGTCGTCTTTCATGGGCCACCGGGCCAAGCCGCACGCGCCGCGCGCGACATTGAAGCCACGATCCCTGCGGCCTTCGGCTTCAGCTCGAAGCTGACGGTGCTGGACGCTGCCCAGTGGGCTGAGCTGCTCTGCGACAACCCGCTGCTCGACCAGGCGAGCGACCACTCTCGCCTGCTGGTCATCGTGTGGCGGCATGCCCACGCCCGAGAAGCGGTGCTGGCGTTCGCCCGCCAGGATTGGTCGCCCGACCAATGCGCCACAGGGCGGCATGGAGCCTATTTGTGGTGCGAGCAAGGCATCCTGGCCAGCCGCGCCGCCGTGGCACTCGACAAGCAACTGCGCGACGACGTCACCACCCGCAACTGGGCCACGGCGCTGAGGATCGCCACGCTGCTGCAATCTCCGACCACCTGAAGATGGACGAACCGCTCTATTTCGACACGCCCGCCCTGCTGCGAGCCTGGTTCAAGAAGCACCACCACCGCGCCAGCGAATTGCTGCTGGGCTACTGGAAGGTCGGCACCGGCCATCCGAGCGTCACCTGGCCTGAATCGGTGGACGAGGCCCTGTGCGTGGGCTGGATCGACGGGGTGCGCAAGCGCATCGACGACGAGCGATACACCATCCGTTTCACCCCGCGCCGGCCCGGCAGTGTGTGGAGCCAGGTCAACGTGAAGCGTGTGCCCGAATTGATCGCCGAAGGCAGGATGCAGCCGGCAGGGCTGGCGGTGTTTGAAGCCCGTGGCGAGCAGCACGCGCGCGGCTATTCATTCGCCGATCGGGCGCAAGAGTTTCCGCCGGAGATCGAAGCACAATTCCGTGCGGCCCACCCCGAGGCCTGGGCCTTCTTCGAGAAGCAGCCCCCCGGCTATCGCCGGGCCTGCATCCACCATGTCACCAGCCCCAAGACAGAAGCGACACGGCAGAAGCGGCTGACTACCCTGATCGAGGATTCGGCCGCCGGCCGGCGGCTGGGGCACACGACGAAGTACTCCGGCAAAGGCTCCGACGACACTCGCTAACCGGCCAGCAGCGCCCTCAGCCCATCCTCGTCCAGCACCTCGACACCGAGCTCACGCGCCTTGTCGAGCTTGCTGCCCGCTTCGGCGCCGGCGATGACGTAGGTCGTCTTCTTCGAGACCGAACCACTCACCTTGCCGCCGGCGGCCTCGATCAGGTCCTTGGCCTCGTCGCGGCTGAGGGTCGGGAAGGTGCCCGTGAGCACCAGCGTCTTGCCCAGCAGCGGGCGAGGCGCGTCGCTGGCGGTGCCTTCCTGGTCGGGCCAGTGCACGCCGCACGCCCGCAGTTGCTCCACGATTTCTCGGTGGTGCGGCTGCTCGAAGAAGTGGCGGATGCTCTCAGCGACGATGGGGCCGACGTCGTTGACCTCCAGCAGCTCCTCGACGCGCGCATCCATCAGCCGATCGATGTTGCCGAAGTGCCGCGCCAGATCCTTCGCCGTCGTCTCGCCCACCTGTCGGATGCCGAGGCTGAATAGGAATCGACCCAGCGTCGTGGATTTGCTCTTCTCGATCCCGGCCAGCAGGTTCTGGGCACTTTTTTCGCCCATCCGCTCCAGGGCCGTGAGGTTGGCCAGGCCCAGGCGATAGAGGTCAGGCACTGTCTTCACGATGCCGCCGTCGACCAACTGATCGACCAGTTTGTCGCCCAGACCTTCGATGTCCATGGCCCGTCGGCTGGCGAAGTGCAGCAACGCCTGCTTGCGCTGCGCCGGGCAGGTGATGCCACCGGTGCAACGCCAGTCCGCCTCGCCCTCCTCCCGCTCGATCGGGCTGTGGCAGATCGGGCATTGGCCGCCCAGCCGCTTGTACAGGTCGAAAGGCTCGCCCACATCGGCCGGCCGCTTGTCCACCACGATGCCGACCACTTCGGGGATCACATCGCCGGCCCGCCTCACGATGACCATGTCGCCGATGCGCACGTCTTTCCGACGCGTTTCGTCTTCGTTGTGCAAGGTGGCGTTGCTGACCGTCGTGCCGCCCACGAACACCGGCTCGAGCTTGGCCACCGGCGTGAGCTTGCCGGTGCGGCCGACCTGGATGTCGATGTCCAGCACCCGGGTCATCTGCTCTTGCGCCGGGTACTTGTGGGCCACCGCCCAGCGCGGCTCTCTGCTGACGAAGCCCAGCTTCTGCTGCAGCTCGCGGCTGTTGACCTTGTAGACGACACCGTCGATATCAAAGGGCAGTGCATCGCGCTTGTCGGCGATGCGCTGATGAAACTCGACCAGTCCTGCCGCTCCCGGCGCCACCGTTCGATCGGCGTTCACCGGCAGTCCGAAAGCGGCGATGGCGTCGAGCAGGCTGCTGTGGGTGGCGGGCCGTTCCCAGCCTTGCACGTCGCCGAGGCCGTAGGCGAAAAAGCTCAGCTTCTTGTCGGCCAGCGACCGGTTGTCGAGCTGCCGTACCGCACCCGCGGCGGTGTTGCGTGGGTTGATGTAGGTCTTGGCGCCCTTCTCGCGTTGGCGCTCGTTCAGGCGCTCGAAGTCATCGCGCCGCATGTAGACCTCGCCGCGGATCTCGATCACTGGTGGCGGCGTGTGGCCCATGAGGCGCAGGGGAATCTGGCCGATCGTGCGGATGTTGTGCGTCACGTCCTCGCCCGTCTCGCCGTCGCCCCGCGTGGCGGCCTGCACCAGCACACCACCTTCGTAGCGAAGGTTGATGGCCAGCCCGTCGAACTTCAGCTCGGCGGCGTATTCGACCGGCGGGTCAGCCTCGGTCAGGCCGAGTTCGCGGCGCACCCGGGCGTCGAAGGCCTCCGCGCCTCCCGCCGTCGTGTCGGTTTCGGTGCGGATGCTCAGCATCGGCACGGTGTGCCGGACCGGCACCAGCCCGGGCAACACCTGGCCGATCACCCGTTGCGTGGGTGAATCGGCGGTGCGCAGCTCGGGGTGAGCAGCCTCGATCGCCTCCAGCTCCTGGAACAGCTTGTCGTACTCGGCATCCGGGATCTCCGGCGCATCGAGCACATAGTAGAGGTGGGCGTGGTGATTGAGCTGGGCGCGCAGCGCGGCGGCGCGCTCGATGGTCTGGGGGGCAGCGGATTCAGGCATGCGCCGCAGTTTACGTAGACCGGGCGCCCTCACTCACGGCGCAGCCACGCCGAACAAGGCCGCCGCATTGCCCCAACCGATGCGCTGGGCCGTGGAGGGGTCCAGCCCGCCCAGCCAGCGACGGGCATCTGCCATCAGGCCCTCGTAGGCGGCCCACCGTTCGTTGACCCAGGTGTCCGAGCCGATCACGAAGCGATCGGGCTGGTCGGTCAGCAGCGCGCGCCATTCCACCGTGAGGCGGCCCTGGGCATCGGTGAGCCCGGGGCGGTATGACAATTCGCCCATCAAGCTGGGGTGAGCCGCCAGCAGGGCGCGCACCCGGGCCACCGGCACACCGCCGATGCCGGTATGGGCCCAGATGATGCGGGCCGATGGCGCATGCGCCAGCAGCTTCTCGATGGCCACATCGTCCACGTGGGCCAGCACCACGAGCTGCCTCTGCTGGGCCAGTTGCATCAGGCTGCGGGCCACCGGGCCATCCGCGTTGCCGCTGTCGTACAGGTGGAACTCGCCCAGCCCGCGATAGGGGCCCGCGGCTGTGCCCGCCTTCAGCTCGGCCTCCACCATCGCTTCGATGGTGCGGTCGCGGAACCAGTTGGTGTAGTCGTCGCGGTTCCGGTAGAGGCGAATGAAGGGGATGACCGTGACGCCGGCCTCCCTGGCCAGCGGGCTGGCCGCGAGCGCCTTGGTGCCGTCGTTCGGCCGGCTGTTGGCGACGATCGCGCTTACGCCGGCGCGCTTCATGCGCTGGAGCACATCGGCCACCGGATAGGGCCCCTCGGCGGCTTCGACGTTGTAATGCAGGTGCGCATCGAACAACGGGCCGGCATAAGGCGGGGGCTCTGCCGCCGGCGCCTGGGCCCACGCGCCAGCGGCGGCACACAGCAGCAGGCCACACATCAGCTCCCATGCGGTCGACGTTCTCATGCTCACTCCTGCTGCGCGCACACCACCTGGGCCCGGCCAGCCTGCTTGGCCCGATACATCGCCCGATCTGCGCGATCAATCAGCGCCGGCAAGGGCTCGTCGGCGCCTTTGAACGCGGCCACCCCCGCCGAAAAGCTCAGGCTCAGATCGTTCGGCAGTTGGGTCAGCCGCATGCCGCTGACCCGGGCCTGCAGCCGTTCGGCGCAGGCCACGGCCTCGGCGGCCGCGGTGGAGGGCAGCAGCACCAGAAACTCTTCGCCTCCCCAGCGCGACAACGCATCCACCTCGCGCAGGCTGCCGCGGGCGAGCTCGGCCACAGCGCGCAAGACCTCGTCGCCAGCGGCGTGGCCGTGCACGTCGTTGATGCGCTTGAAGTGGTCGAGGTCGATCATGATCACGCTGCAAGGCGTGCCGAACCGGGCACTCATCGACAGGGCCTGGGCCAGTCGGCCCATCATCGCGCGGCGATTCAGGCAGCCGGTCAGTGCGTCCTGGGTGGCGAGCAGCCGGTTCTGCTCCAACGCGGCTTCCAGCTCGGCCTTGTGACGCCGGGCGCGCTCACGCAAGCGTGCCAGGCGCGCGGTGAGGATGCACACGCCCGACAGCATCAGCAGCAACATGCCGAAGTTGATCTTTTCCACCGTGATCACCTGGGGGTCGCCGCCGCTGTGCACCACCCAATACAGGCCAGCCGCACCGAACCACAAGAGCGTGAGTGCGGCCGCCACGATGAGTTGCCTCACCGTCAGCCCGAACATGCCGAACATCAACACCACCGCCATGATCGGCAACGCCGCGCTTCGCACCGGCCCGGCGAGCACATAGGCCATGGCGCCGCAAGCGGTGGCGAACAGCATCTGGAACATCGCGATCGACGGGTCGCGCCAACGCAGGCTGATACCGCTGCGCACCACGGCGAACACCGCCACCATGCCGCCGAGCGCGAGGGCCGTCCATGGCCAGATCCAATGATGCAAAGGGCCCTGCGCATCAGCGCCGGCATGCAACAGCAGCACGCAGCCGACCATGATGACGTTGGCCAACGCCGTCTGGCCCAGGCGCAGACGCTGCCGGGGATCCTTGGTGAACACCCAGTCGGACAGCCGGCTGGCAGGGGCGCCCTCGTCGTCCGACGGGGCCGCAGCTTCGCGAGGCGCTGGCGGCGGCTCAGGACGATTCATGGGCAGCAGGCGCCCCGGCACCCGTGGGCTGTCGCGTGATCATCACCTGATCCACCCGGTACCGGTCGACATCCATCACCTCGAATCGCCAGCCCTCCCAGGCCACGTGGTCGGTGCGCTTGGGGATTCGCCGCAGCATCACCATCAAGAAGCCGGCCAGGGTGTCGTATTGGCCGGGCTGCGGCCAGTCGTCGATGCCCAGCGCGCGCTGCAGATCGGGCACGGGCGTGCTGCCGTCGGCCAGGAAGCTGCCATCGTCTCGCCGGATGATCTGCTCTTCATCGTGTGGCGCGACCATCGCGCCCATCACCGTGCTCATCACGTCGTTCAAGGTGATGACGCCCACCACCAGGCTGTACTCGTTGACGATGACGGCAAAGTCTTCGTGGGCGCTGCGGAACTGAGACAGCATCTCGGCCAGGGTCAGCCGGTCGGGCACGATCAGCACCTTCTTGACCAGGCCCGCGTCCGAACAGGCCTTGAGGCTCATGGGTTGGTTCAGCAGCACCCGCTGAAAGAGATCCGTCGCGTCGATGTAGCCGAGCACCTCGTCGATGCCCTCGCCGCACACGAGATAGGTGGAGTGAGGCGTCTCGGCCACCCGGTTGCGCAACAAGGCATCGTCGTCGTCCATCGAGAGGTAGACGATGCGCTCGCGGGTGGTCATCGCGGTTTCCACCGTACGCGTATCCAGCTCGAACACGTTCTCGATGACCTGTTGCTCTTCGCTCGCCACGGCACCGGTCAGCGCGCCGGCCGCCGTCAACGCCAGGATGTCGTGGTGGGTGACCCGGTCGTCCCGCTGCATGGGCAACCCCAATACGCGCGAGAGGCCATCGGACAATCCGTTGAACACCCACACCAGGGGCTTGAGCAGCGTGGTCAGCAAGCTCATCGGCCCCACGGTGCGCATGGCCAGGCGCTCGGGGTCGTTCATGCCCAACCGCCGCGGCACCAGGTCAGCCAGCACGATGAACAGCGAAGTGATCGACAGGAACGACAGCGCGAAGCCGATCGTCTGCGCCCGATCCGGCTCGGTGACCAGCCTCAGCAGGGCGGCGAAATGCGGCGTGAGCACACCTTCACCCACGATGCCACCCAGGATGGCGACCATGTTGAGACCGATCTGCACCACCGTGAAGTAGTGGCCGGGAGACTCTTGCACGGTGATCACCCGCAGCGCCCGGTGATCGCCATCGTCGGCGAGCCGGCGCAGGCGCAATCGGCGCGCCGCCGCCATCGAGATCTCAGCCACCGAGAAGAACGCGGCGCCCGCGATCAGCAGCGCGATGAGAAGCAAGTCGGTGCCCATGCCGGCAGCATACGGCCTTCGACGACGTTTTCACCGGGCCGCGCACAGGCGGCTTGCGCAAACTCTGTCAGCTGAACAGGCGCCGCGCCGCCGGGCTGCCGGCCGAGAGGTCGCGCGATTCGAGCGCGCGGTAGAGGCGGTCGAGTTCGAGGCCGATGGCGGCGAAGGCGTGCAGGGTGATCGGGTTGCCCTGGTCGTCGACCAGCGTCGCATCCAGGTCATCGGCCAGGCGGCGGGCGCAATGCTGCCAGGCGGCGAAGGGCTCAGCCGACTCCAGCGTCTGTGGCACATCCAGGCTCAGCGACAGCTCGCGCAGCGCGGCATGGCCGGGGTCGTCGGCCAGCGCCACCTGGGCATCGAAGACCAGCGTCAGGATGGCGGGCGCGCCGTCTTCCTGCGCCGGCAGCACCAGGCGCCCCGGCACCGAGCCCGGCACGAAGCCATGGCGGCCGGCGGCCTGCTGCACATAGCCGACAGACCAGGCGATGGTGTTGGCCCGCAGGATGGCCGTCAATTGCGCGTCGTGCTGGCTCGCGAAAGTATCCAGCTCTCGGGCCCTCGCCACCGCGTCCAGCATGTCCGGGAAATCGGTGGCCGCGCTCAGCGCCTCGGCAAACGCCCCCACCTTCTGGACGAACTCGGAGTACTCGATTTCGTTCACCGGCCCATGCCGATTGGCCATCTGCAGCCCTGCCTGGAACTCGCCGTAGCGCTGGCCTGAGCGCGGCATCTCCCATTCGCTGGTCTCGGCATTCAAGCCCTCGACATGGAACGGCTTGGTGCCCGCCCGGCGGCTGCCGGGGAAATGCTGCAGCGCCAACTCACCGGTCACCGGCGACTCGGGCGTGATCGTCGCAATGGCATCGATCAACGCGTCGACCTTGGCCTGCCGGCGCAGCGAGACGGTGGGCAAGGCGCGTGCATCGGCCGACTCCATCAGCGCCGGATCGGCCTGCGGCGTCAGCGTGGGTTCCATGCGTGGCGCGTGGTCGCTGCCCGTGGCCTGTTGCGGCAGACGCGGTGTCCCGCGCCGTGCCGTCCAGGCGCCATGCACCACCACCGCCAGCAACACCAGGCCGGCCACCATGGCCAACGCCACCGTCAAGGTCATTCGAATCCCTCGTGTTCCATGCCCGTCACGGGCTCGACTGCATCCGCGCCGAGCGCCATCATCAGGCAGCCTCGACCATGCCGATGGCAGATTCCATGTCGACCGCCACGATGCGCGAGACACCCTGCTCCTGCATCGTCACGCCGATCAGCTGCTCGGCCATTTCCATCGCGATCTTGTTGTGCGAGATGAACAGGAACTGGGTGCCCTTGGACATCTCGCTGACCAGCTTGGCGTAGCGCTCGGTGTTGGCATCGTCCAGCGGCGCGTCCACCTCGTCGAGCAGGCAGAACGGCGCCGGATTCAGCAGGAAGATCGCGAAAACCAGCGCGATGGCGGTGAGCGCCTTCTCGCCACCCGACAGCAGGTGGATGGTCGAGTTTTTCTTGCCAGGCGGCTGGGCCATCACCTGCACGCCGGCGTCGAGCACCTCGTCGCCGGTCATGATCAGCCGGGCCTGACCGCCGCCGAAGAGGCTGGGGAACATGCGGCCGAAGCCTTCGTTGACCTGGTTGAACGTGGTCATCAGCAGGTCGCGCGTTTCCAGGTCGATCTTGTGGATCGCGTCTTCCAGCGTCTGAATGGCGTCGTTCAGGTCGGCGTTTTGCGCATCCAGGAAGGTTTTGCGCTCTCTCGCCGCCGTCAGTTCGTCCAGCGCCGCCAGGTTCACCGCGCCAAGGCCGGCGATCTCGCGGTTGATGCGGTCGATCTCGCCCTGCAGGCCCCACAGCTTCACTTGGCCATCGGCGATGGTCTGGGCCAGCGCTTCGAGGTTCACCTCGGCCGCCGTCAGTTGCTCCATGTACTGCGCGCCGCCCAACTGCGCAGCCTGGGTTTCCAGCTGCAGCTTGGTGATGCGCTCGCGCAGCGGATCGAGGCTGCGCTCGAACTGCAGGCGCTGCTCATCGGCCGCGCGCAGCTTGGCCGACAGATCGTCGTATTCGCTGCGGGTGGCGGCCAGCGCCTGTTCTTTTTCGAGCTTGATCGCCAGCGCGTCCTGCAACCCGGCCTGGGCCGCCGCGTCGTTGAAGCTGCCCAGCTCCAGCTGCAACTGCTCGCCGGCCTGCGCGTTCGCCAGCACCTGGCTGGCGGCTGTCTCGATGGCCCGCTGCAGCTCGCCGCGGCGGGCGCTCAGCGCCCGCGCCTGGAACTGGGCCTCCTGCGCCTGGCGCTCGAGCGACCGCAGTTGCTCGCGCGCATCGTTCAGCTTGCGCTCGGCCTGGATCACGGCCTCTTCCAGCTCGGCGTGGCGCTCTTGCGTGTTGGCCAGCTGCATGTCCAGCTCTTCAAAGCGCGCTTCGCCCGTGGCGCGGCGCTCGGAGAGCTCGTCCATCTGGCCATCGATTTCGGCCAGCTCGTCTTCCAGTTGCTGGCGCCGCGTCGACGCGGCATCGGCTTGCTGGCTCAGTTGCAGCAACTGCACTTGCAGCTGGTGCGCCCGGGTCTGGGTTTCGCCGGCCTCGCGCCGCGCCACCACCAAGCGCTGCGACGCTTCGGTGTAGGCGGCTTCGTGTCGCACGAGCAGCGTGCGGGCTTCATCGGCGATGAGCGCCTGGGCGCGCGTCTGGCGCTCCAGGTTTTCGATCTCCTGCGCCCGCGCCAGCATGCCGGCCTGCTCGGAGTCAGGGGCGTAGAACGAGACGGCGAACTGCGACACCGCATGGCCATCGCGGGTCATGATGACCTCGCCATGGGTCAGCTGGCTGCGCTGGGCCAGGGCTTCGTCGAGGCTGGCGGCGGTGTAGACGCCTTCCAGCCAGTCGTTCATCAGCGCCTTCATGCCGGCATCGGACAGGCGCAGCAGATCAGACAGGCGCGACAGCGTCTGGTGGGTGTTGGCAATCGCCGCCTGCGGCAGCGAATAGAAGGCCAGCTTGGCGGGCGGCGCGTCGGCGGCAAAGGCACGAACGATGTCCAGCCGGCCGACCGAGAGCGCGTTCAGGCGCTCGCGCAGCGCCGATTCGAGCGCCACCTCCCAGCCGGCCTCGATGTGCAGCTGTGTCCACAGCGCCTGCAAGCCATCAAGCCCGTGCTTGGCCAGCCAGGGCTTGAGCTTGCCCTCGGTTTGCACCTTCTCCTGCAGGGCACGCAGGGCTTCGAGGCGGGCAGTGAGGTCGGCCTGCTTTGCCGATTCGCGGTTGACCGTGTCCTGCTGTTGGCGACGCTGCTCGTCGAGCAGCGGCACCTCTTCGCTCAGCTCTTGAAGCCGCGCATCGGCCTCATCGCGCGCTGCGCTAGCGGACTCGCTGTCTTCACGCAACTGGGCCAGGCGGTCCATGTCGGGCGCGGCCAGGCCCTGGCGCTCGGTGGCCAGTCGCTCGCGCCGGGTGCGCAAGGCGCGGTTCTGCTCGTCGATGTTGCGGCTCTCGGCAGCCAGCACCTGGATCTGCTGCTGGACCTGGGCCACCTGGGTGCGCTGGTCGTTCGCCTTGGCCTGCGCCGCACGGACCGCATCTTCATGATTCGGCGCCAGCATGGCCTGCTCTTCGGCCTGCGCCGCGAGGATCTCGGCCTGCTCTTCGGCAGCCGCGATCTGCTCGGCAATCGTCTCCAGCTCGGCCTCGGCGTCGCTCTTGCGTGCGGCCCACTGCGCGTTCTGCGCCTGCAAATCGGCCAGGCGAGCCTCGGCGCGCTGGCGGCCTTCGACCACATAGCGGATGCGCTCTTCCAGCCGGCTGACTTCCAGCTGGGCCTGCGCCAGGTCACCCTGGCGGGCGTGCAGCGCATCGGACGCGGCGTAATGGGCCTGCCGGATGGTCTCCAGCTCAGCCTCCACATGACGCAGCTCAGCCAAGCGGGCTTCCAGCGCATTGGTGGCTTCGAGCGAAGCGAGCTTGACCCGCTCCTCCTCGGCCGCAGCGTCGCGGTGCTTCAGGAACCACAGCTGGTGCAGCTTGAGCGTGCCCTGCTCCTGCAGGCCACGGTACTGCGCCGCCACCTCGGCCTGGCGTTCGAGCTTCTCCAGGTTGGCGTTCAGCTCGCGCAGGATGTCTTCGACGCGGGTGAGGTTCTCGCGGGTGTCCTTCAGGCGGTTCTCGGTTTCCCGTCGGCGCTCTTTGTACTTGGAGACCCCGGCCGCCTCTTCGAGGAAGAGTCGCAACTCTTCAGGCTTCGACTCGATGATGCGGCTGATCGTGCCCTGGCCGATGATGGCGTAGGCGCGCGGCCCCAGGCCGGTGCCCAGGAACACGTCCTGCACATCGCGGCGGCGCACCGGCTGGTTGTTGATGAAGTAGCTGGAGGTGCCGTCTCGCGTCAGCACCCGCTTCACCGCGATCTCGCTGTACTGGTTCCAGCTGCCGCCCGCGCGACCATCTTCATTGCTGAAGACCAGCTCGACGCTCGCCCGGCTGGCCGGCTTGCGGTTGCCCGAGCCGTTGAAGATCACGTCCTGCATGGACTCGCCACGCAGCTCGCTGGCCTTCGATTCGCCCAGCACCCAGCGCACCGCGTCCATGATGTTGGACTTGCCGCAACCATTGGGGCCGACCACGCCGACCCGCTGACCGGGCAGCTGGAAAGTGGTGGGCTCGGCGAATGACTTGAAGCCGGACAGCTTGATCTGGTTGAGCCGCATGAAGGAAAAGGACCCGCCGCAAAGGGCGCCTCCCAGGCGCACAACCTTCGCACTAAGTCTTTGATTTGCTTGGGTATTTTGGCCGGAACCAGGCCGCAAAAGTGGCCAGGATGATACCATCGCGCCCTTCCCGAACCTACCGTCCGGTCGCCGCGCTCGGCGGCCGGCGCCGCCATGGCCCGCACCCGCACCCCAACCAGCACCCGAACCAAGCCGACCGCCGCTGCCGAACCGAAGCAGCGCCCGATGCCGCCCAACCCGCCGAGTGCGCCGTCCAAAGAGCTGCATGTGTTCCCGAACCCGGCGCCGGAACGTGACTACGTCATCCAGTTCCAGATCCCCGAGTTCACCTGCCATTGCCCGCTGACGGGCCAGCCTGATTTCGCGCACTTCACCATCGACATGGTGTGCGACAAGCTCTGCGTCGAGCTGAAGAGCCTGAAGATGTACATGTGGAGCTTCCGCGACGAAGGCGCGTTCCACGAGAAGGTGACGAACGACATCCTCACCAAGATCGTCGAGGTGACCAAGCCGCGCTACGCCCGCATCACGGCCAAGTGGTACGTGCGCGGCGGCATCTACACCAATGTGGTGGCCGAACACCGCAAGAAGGGCTGGAAGCCCGATGCGCCGGTGACACTGCCGGCCCACTCGACCGAGCGCGGCCTGCTGGGCTGACCGGCCCACCCGATCACCACCGCCATCGACATGGGCGCACTTGCAGGACACCCGTCCTACCAGAAGTACGAGGTCGCGGTGCGCCGCAGCCCGATCGACGGGTTTGGCGTGTTCGCGCTTGAGCCGGTGCCCAAGTGGCAGAAGATCGGCGAGGTGCGGGGCGAGTCGATCAGCGTGTCGGAAGCCCGGCGACGCGCGGCCATGCTGCAGCGCATCATGATCGTGGAGGTGTCACCGAAGACGGCCATCGACCTGGCCCGATCAACCGACCCGATGCGCTTCACCAACCACAGCTGCCAGCCCAACGGGCAATTGCGCATCACCGACGGCCGCATCGAGTTTTACGCGCTGCGCGACATCGCGCCGGGCGAAGAGATCACCGTCAGCTACGGCGAAACCCACCATGCCGGCCAGCTCACCTGCCGGTGCGGTGCACCCGGCTGCGCCGGCTCGCTCTGACCTTCAGGCCACCGCCGGGTCGCCCAGCCACTGGCGCAGCAGGCGTTCCAGCGCCTGGGGGTCGATCGGCTTGGCCAGGTGGGCGTCCATGCCGGCATCCAGGCAGCGTTGTCGGTCATCCTCGTAGACATTCGCTGTCATCGCGATGATCGGCGTGCGCTGGTGCAGTGGCAGCCGGCGGATGCGCCGCGTGGCCTCCAGCCCATCCATCAGCGGCATGTGCATGTCCATCAACACCAGCGGATAAGCCTGCTGCTGCGCCAGGGCCACCGCGATGGCGCCATCGCCGGCGAGATCGGCCTGCAGGCCATGGCGCGCCAGCAGGGCCTGGATCACCTCCTGGTTGACGGCGTTGTCTTCCACCACCAGCACCTTTCCGGGCAGATGCCATCGAGGCAGCCCGGCCACCGCCGGCGCCGGCACGGCGCCCGGTGCCGGCGAGGCCTCGCCGCTTGGCATCAGGCGCTGCAACGGCAGCAGGATCCAGAAGCGGCTGCCCTGCCCGGGCTGGCTGGCCACGCCAATCTGGCCGCCCATCAGCTGGCACAGCTCGCGGCTGATGGTCAGGCCCAAGCCGGTGCCGCCAAAGCGGCGGGTGGTTGACACATCGGCCTGCTCGAAGGCATCGAACACCCGCACCTGTTGCTCTGCCGTCAAGCCGATACCGCTGTCCCACACCTCGAAGCGCAACCAGACGCGATCGGGCCCGTCTTCTCGCACCTGCGAAACCGCCAGTCCTACCTCGCCGCGCTGGGTGAACTTGACCGCATTGCCGAGAAAATTGAGCAGCACCTGGCCCAAGCGACGCTCATCACCCAGCAGCCGCAGCGGCAGGCCGGCTTCCATCGAGCGATGCAGCTGCAGGCCCTTGTCCCGAGCGGCGGACTCGACCATGCCCAGCATGCGATCCACCAGCGCCTGCAAATCGAAGGCCACCGTCTCCAGCGACAGCTTGCCGGCCTCGATGCGCGAAAGATCCAGCACGTCATTGATCAGGCCCATCAAGTGCTGTGCGGCATCGAAAACGCGCTTGAGGCGCTCGCGCTGTACAGGCTCCTGGCTGTCGTCGTGCAACAACTGGGTCAACCCGATCACCGCGTTCATCGGCGTGCGGATCTCGTGGCTCATGTTGGCCAGAAAGGCGCTCTTGGCGCGGCTGGCCGCCTCGGCGGCCTCCTTGGCGGTGGCCAGGTCGGCGGTGCGTTCACGCACCTGCCGCTCAAGGTCTGAGTTGGCATGCTGCAGACGCGCCTCGCTGTCACGCAGCGCCGCCTCGGCCGCCCTTCGCTGCGCCAACTCGTCAGAAAGCGACTGAACCGTCTGCCCCAACCGTTCGTTCATCGCATTGAACGCCTGCCCGAGGCGGCGAAACTCTTCGGTGCCCCGCACAGAGACGCGGCGGCTCAGGTCGCCTGCCGCAATGCCCTCGGCCACTTCACTCAGCCGAGCCAAGGGCCGAGACAGGATGGCGGCGATCAGCCACACCGCGCCCATGCCAAGCAGCGCCAGCAGTGTGATGAAGCCGATCCATTCGCCCCTCAGCTTCTGCAGCGGCGCGTCGAACTGGCGCTTGGGCTCATATACCATGACCTGCCAGCGCGTGCCGGGCACCGGTGCCACATGGCCGTGCCAGATGCGGCCCGCCCACTGGGGCTCTTGCGGGCCGGGCGTGTTCTCCACATGAAAGCCCGACGGCAGGTGCCGCTCACCCGCCAGGCGCGAATCGGTGCCGGCGAACAACTGCCCCTGCGCGTCGAAAACAATGCCGTGGACATCGCCGTGGGCACTCAGGCTGTCGGCCAGCACCTGCCCGAGCAGACCCGCTTCGAGGCGCAGGCGCAACAAGCCCAGCACCGTGCCATCTCGCTTGACCGGCGCGGCCGCGAACAGCGCGGGGTGATCGTCCCAAGAAGGGGTCAACGGGCCCAGCAGTTGCGGGTAGCGCCGGGCCAGCACCTCTTTCACATAGACCTCGTCCGCCTCCGGACGCCCGATGCGCTGCGCCTGGGTGTCGGCCAGATTGCGCCCGTTCACATCCAGCAGGCCCACCGACGTGGCATGCAGCGGCTCGCGCAGGGCCACCAGCGTCAGTACCCTGTTGGCCCAGAGGGGGTCGACCGAGGCCGGCTTGTCCAGCAGCTCGGGCAGGCCTGGCATCGCCACGTCGGCCCGCAGGTTGTCGAGGATGCGGTCTGCACGCGCGCCCAGGTCGCGCGCGGCCTCCTGCGACAGCGAATGCAGTTCGGCGTTGCGCTCGTCGGCCGTGCGGCGCGACTCGGTGAGGTATTGCCAACCACTCACCAACCCGAGCGGCAACAGCGTGACCCCCACCAGCACCCCCGCCACCAACAAGCGGGTCTTCACGGCAGCAAGTCTCCCCGCAAGAGATCAGCCGGCTCCACGGGGCGCGCCAGCATGCCTTTGTCCAGGAAGAAGGCGCTGTAGCGCGCCACGATCGGCCCCAGCGTCTGCGGCGGGCCGTCAGCCCCCAGCAGGCGCCGGTTGTCATCGCGGCGCATCAACCGCACGCCTTTGAGCGACACCTTGGCCGCGTCGGTACGCACCCGCGCGGCGATGCGCCGGTGCCCCTCTTCCGGGTTGTCGAGCCACCAATCCACGGCGCGCAACCAGGCCGCCACGAATCGGCGCAACTCGGGAGCCCGGCGCTCCACGGTGGCGCGGCTCGCGGCCAGCACATCGGGGATGAGGCCCGGCGTCTCGGCGCTGGTGAAGAGCTTGGTGGCCCCGCCCGCCTCGGCTTCGCTGGCGTAGGGCTCCCAGGTGTGACCCAGGTCGATCTCGCCTGCCGCCAGTAGCCGCGGCACTTCGGCCGCATCGGCGTTGATCCACGCGATGCGCGCTGCGTCGATGCCCTGCCGGCGCAGGAACTCGCGCGCGAAAAGCTCGCCGAAGCCGCCCAGGTTGGTGGCCAGCGACAGCTTTCCGCCCCCCTTGATCTCGACACCACGCCTCAACAGCAGCGCGTCGCCGCCGGCAGACTCGTCACTGACGAGAAACACTTGTACCGGCGTGCGGCCATGGGTCGCATTGATGAGGTCGCCGAGCGCCACAGCGATCACGTCCACCTGGCCCGCGGCGAACTCGGCCATCATGCGATCTGTGTTGGCGGGGAAGCTGATTGCCAGCTTCACCTGTGACTCAGCGAGGTAGCCGAGGTCGTCGGCCAGCACCGCGGGGTAGTAGCCGGCCCACAGGTCCATCGCCAGCCGCAAGGGCGCCAATTCGGTTTCGGGCGCGGGCCGGTCAGAGCAACCAGGCAGGCTGAATGCCGCGGCCAGCCCACCCAGGCCGACCAGGCCCCTCAGGCACTGACGCCGGCGCAGCATGGCAGCGCCACCGGCCTGCTCGACCAGATCTGCCCCAACGCCGCCAGCGTCTGGACCGGTACCGCATCTGCCCATCGGCTGTTCAGATGATCAGTGATGACGGCCATTGTGGCGCGTCAAGTCACGCGTGACTACCTCGGGGTGCACCCGGGGCCTCGCTGATAATCATTCGCATGAACCCCCTGCTTGGCAGGCTGCATGCCTATCCCTTCGAGCGCCTGCGCTCGCTGACGCGCGACATCACCCCCAACCCGGCGTACCGCCCGATCAGCCTGGGCATCGGCGAGCCTCGCCACCCGGCCCCGGCACTGGTTGAAGAGGCGCTTTGCGCCAACCTGGGCGGGTTGTCGAGCTACCCGGCCACCGCTGGCGAGCCTGCACTGCGCGAAGCCATCACGGCCTGGGTGGAGCGCCGTTACGGCGTGGCGCTGAACGCGGCCACGCAGGTGCTGCCGGTGAACGGCTCACGCGAGGCCCTGTTTTCGCTGGCCCAGGCGGTGATCGACGCGAGCCGCCCTGGCGCCACGGTGGTGTGTCCAAACCCGTTCTATCAGATCTACGAAGGGGCGGCGATTCTGGCCGGCGCACAGCCCGCGTTCGCCAACAGCGACCCGGCGCGCAACTTCGCTTGCGATTGGAGCCAGATCGACGAGGCCACCTGGGCCCGCACCCAGCTGGTGTTCGCCTGTTCGCCCGGCAACCCCACCGGTGCGGTGATGCCCTTGTCCGAGTGGAAGACGCTGTTCGAGTTGTCCGACCGCTTTGGCTTCGTCATTGCCAGCGACGAGTGCTACTCGGAGATCTACTTTCGCGACGAGCCGCCGCTCGGCGCGCTCGCCGCCGCCCGCGCGCTCGGCCGCCAGGACTTCCGCAACCTGGTGGTGCTGTCCAGCCTGTCCAAACGCAGCAACGTGCCCGGCATGCGCTCGGGCTTCGTGGCCGGCGACGCTGACGTCCTGAAGGGTTTCCTGCTGTACCGCACCTACCACGGCAGTGCGATGAGCAAGGTGGTGCAGGCCGCGAGCATCGCCGCCTGGAACGACGAAGCGCATGTGGAAGACAACCGCGCGCAGTACCGCGCCAAGTTCGCACAAGTGACGCCATTGCTCGCCAACGTGCTGGATGTTCAGCTGCCAGATGCAGGCTTCTACCTGTGGGCCGGCGTGCCAGTGCATGCCCATGGTGGCGACGACATTGCGTTCAGCCTGGGCCTGCTCGCTCAATACAATGTGGCGGTTCTCCCCGGCAGTCTGTTGGCGCGCGAGGCCCATGGCCACAACCCCGGCGCCGGCCGCATCCGCATGGCGCTCGTGGCCGAAGGCCCCGAATGCCTGGAAGCCGCCGAACGAATCGTTGCCTACACGCGATCCCTCTGATCCCCACCCCCACATGACCCACGCCCTGCAAACCCTCATCGACCAAGCCTGGGAAGAACGCACCCAGCTCAGCCCCGCATCGGCCTCGCCTGCCATCCGCGAAGCGGTCGACCAGGTCATCGCCGACTTGAACGCCGGGCGCCTGCGCGTGGCCGAGCGCCAAGGTGTGGGCCAGTGGACGGTGAACCAGTGGGTCAAGAAGGCGGTGCTGCTGTCGTTCCGCCTGAACGACAACCGCCGCATGCAATCGGGTGATCTGACCTTCTTCGACAAGGTCGACACCAAGTTCTCGCACATGGACGACGCGGCGCTGGCCGCCTGCGGCGTGCGGGTGGTGCCGCCGGCCGTGGCGCGCCGTGGCAGCTACATCGCCAAGGGCGCGGTGCTGATGCCCTCTTACGTGAACATCGGCGCCTATGTCGACGAAGGCACGATGGTCGACACCTGGGCCACCGTCGGTTCTTGCGCGCAGATCGGCAAGAACGTGCATCTTTCTGGCGGCGTGGGCATCGGCGGCGTGCTCGAGCCATTGCAAGCCAACCCGACCATCATCGAAGATAACTGCTTCATCGGTGCGCGCTCCGAAGTGGTCGAAGGCGTGATCGTTGAAGAAAATTCGGTGATCTCGATGGGCGTATACATCGGCCAGAGCACGAAAATCTACGACCGTGCCACGGGCGAGGTGATCTACGGCCGGGTACCGGCGGGCTCCGTGGTCGTGAGTGGCAACCTTCCCTCGCCGGACGGCAAGTACAGCCTGTACTGCGCCGTGATCGTCAAGCGGGTGGATGCACAGACCCGGGCAAAGACCAGTATCAACGAACTGCTGCGCGGCTGATACCCTCCCGCACACACCACACCTCGCGCCAAGCGCTGAAACTTTCACCCGCCGGGAGACATGCCGTGATCACGATGGAAAACGTGTTGCGCCTGATGGCCGACAAGAACGCCTCGGACTTGTACCTCTCGGCCAACGCGCCCATCTTGCTGAAGGTGAACGGCCAGTTGGTGCCCGTGACTGAGCACGTGCTGCCGCCCGCCGCGCCGCGCCAGCTGCTGACCGAAATCCTCACGCCGCTGCAGTTGGAAGAGCTGGAGCAAGAAGGCGAGCTGAACGTCGGTCTCGGCATCCCCAAGGTCGGCAGCTTCCGGCTCTCGGCCTTCAAGCAGCGGGCCACGATCGCGGCGGTGGTGCGCTGCATTCCCGTGCGCATCCCGGCGATCGATTCGCTGCACTTGCCCCCGATCCTCGCCTCGCTCGCGCTCGAAAAGCGCGGCCTCATCCTGATGGTGGGCGCCACCGGCACCGGCAAGAGCACGACGATGGCGTCGATGATGGAGTGGCGCAACCAGCACATGTCGGGCCACATCCTCACGATCGAGGATCCGATCGAGTACCTGTTCACCAACAAGCGCTCGGTGGTCAATCAGCGCGAGGTCGGCCGCGACACCAATTCGCTGCACATCGGCCTGAAGAATGCGCTGCGCCAGGCACCGGACTGCATCATGATCGGCGAGATCCGCGACCGCGAGACGATGTCGCAGACGATCTCGTATGCCCTGTCAGGCCACCTGGTGCTGGCCACCCTGCACGCCAACAACAGCCACCACGCGCTCGGCCGTATCCTGTCGTTCTACACGCCCGAATCGCGCCCGGCGCTGCTGGCCGACTTGGGCGCCGCCATGAAGGCCATCGTCTCGCAGCGCCTGCTGCGCGCGTCTGCGGGCGCCCGCATCCCCGCCGTGGAAGTGCTGCTGAACTCGAAGCTCGTCTCCGAGCTCATCGAGAAAGGCGATTTCGGCGGTGTGCGCGAAGCCATGGAGCGCTCGCTGGCTGAAGGCTCGCAGACGTTCGAGCAAGACCTGGCCCGGCTGATCACTGAAGGCCTGGTCACCCGCGAAGAGGCCCTGGTCCACGCCGATTCGCCCACCAACCTGTTGTGGCGTCTGCAAAACGAGACCGAGCCGGTCTCGCGCGTGCCGGTCACCAAGCCCGAGCCCGAAAGCCCCTCGTTCACCGAGATCACCCTCGACGTGGTGCCCGAAGACCCGAAGCCGAAGCCGCTGATCAGCGCGAGAACCCGCTAATTGGGCCCCCACGCCCCTCCCGGGGCTGCCTTGCAGGCCGCGCCGAGCCAGAGGCTCGGCCCATTGCTAGGCACAATCAGTCCTCAGGACTGTTTGTGTCCGAGCAATGCCCCAAGGGGGCTCGCGCAGCGGCCCGGCAAAGCCGGATCCGCGCACGCCACTTGCTCAATACCGGCGGCGAACAGGCAGCGGTTGGTTCGCCAGCCGAGTATGCACACAGCAATCGAATGACGACCGTACTCCGGCTACTCGAAGACCTGCTGGCACGCCCCAGCGTCACCCCTGACGACAAAGGCTGCCAGGCACTGATCGCCGAGCGCCTGGGCGCGGTCGGGTTCACCTGCGACCACCTGCCCTTCGGGCCGGACGACTTCCGTGTCGCCAACCTGTGGGCGGTGCGCAGCGGCAGCCGCCCCGGCCCGACGATCGTCTTCGCTGGCCACACCGATGTGGTGCCGACCGGCCCGCTGGCCAGTTGGAGCAGCGATCCTTTCGTGCCGAGCTACCGCGATGGCAAGCTGTACGGCCGCGGCGCCGCCGACATGAAGACTTCCGTCGCGGCGATGGTCGTGGCGGCCGAAGAGTTTGCGAAAGCCCATCCGGGCCACGCCGGCCGTGTCGCCTTCTTGCTGACCAGCGACGAGGAAGGGCCCTCGGTGGATGGCACGGTCAAGGTGGTCAACGCCTTGAAAGCGCGCGGCGAGCCGCTCGACTGCTGCATCGTCGGTGAACCCACCTCGGTGGAAAAGCTGGGCGACATGATCAAGAACGGCCGGCGCGGCTCGCTGTCGGGCAAGCTCACCGTGCGGGGTGTGCAGGGCCATGTGGCTTACCCCCAGCTGGCAAAGAACCCGATCCACCTGGCGGCGCCGGCGCTGGCCGAGCTGGCCTCCATCGAATGGGACGCGGGCAACGAGTACTTCCCGCCCACCACTTGGCAGATCTCGAACATCCACGGTGGCACCGGCGCCACCAACGTGATCCCGGGCGAGCTGGTGGTCGACTTCAACTTCCGCTTCTCCACCGCCTCCACACCCGAAGGCCTGAAGGCCCGGGTGGCCGAGATCCTGGACCACCATTTGCTCGATTGGTCCATCGCCTGGACGCTGGGCGGCGAGCCGTTCTTGACCCCGGTGGGCAGCCTGGTCAACGCCCTACGCGCCGCGATCGCCGCAGAGACAGGCGAGAGCGCCGAGCTTTCCACCACAGGGGGCACCTCGGATGGGCGCTTCATTGCGAAGCTGTGTGAGCAGGTCGTCGAGTTCGGCCCGGTGAACGCCACCATCCACAAGGTGGACGAACACGTCGCCGTGGATGCCATCGAACCCCTGAAGAACATCTACCGCCGCACGCTCGAAGCGTTGCTGGCCTGAAACCTCTCATGACCGTCATTGAACTCATCGAGCAGATGAGCACCCGCCTGGAGCAGGCCGGCGTCTCCTTCGGCCATGGCACCACCAACGCCTTTGACGAGGCCGCCTGGCTGGTGCTGTGGTCACTGGGGCACCCGCTGGACATGCTGGATGCGGTGGCCGACCAAGCCGTCAGCGACAGCGCAGCCGCTCGTGCCACTGCGCTGGTGGAGCGGCGCATCACCACGCGCAAACCGGCGGCCTACCTGACGGGCGAGGCCTGGCTCCAAGGGGTGCCGTTCACGGTGGACGAGCGCGTCATCGTGCCGCGCTCGTTGATCGCCGAGTGCATCGCCGACGCCACCATCGACCCCTGGCTGGGTGCAGAGACGCGCCGCGTGCTCGACCTGTGCACCGGCAACGGCAGCCTCGCGGTGCTGGCGGCGATGGCCTGGCCCGAGGTGAACGTGGCCGCGGCCGACCTTTCCACCGATGCGTTGGCGGTCGCTCGCACGAACGTGCGCCGCCACGAACTGCAGGACCGTATTCAGCTCTTCCAGGGCGACGGCCTGGCCGCACTCGCGGGGCAGCCGCCGTTCGACCTCATCCTCTGCAACCCGCCCTACGTCAACGCACAATCGATGGCCGAGCTCCCGGCCGAATACCGCGCCGAGCCCGAGATGGCCCTGGCCGGCGGCGCCGATGGGATGGACTTCATCCGCACCTTGCTGCGCGAAGCCCCCGCCTGCATGAGTCCAGCCGCGGTGCTGGTGCTGGAAATCGGCCACGAGCGAGCGCACTTCGAAGCCGCGTTCCCCAGCCTCGAAACCGTCTGGCTGCCGACCAGCGCGGGCGACGATCAGGTGCTGCTGCTCACGCGTGAGGCGTTGATCACCGGCTGATCGCCGACTGAGCGCCGACGGATCGCCGCCGCAGAAAAGAATTTTCGGCGTGGCTGCGTCCAAACGCCGAACAGCTCCGTAGGTGGGAGCGTCACGCTTCGTGACGACGTGATTCCTGTCAACGCAGGGTCGCGAATCCCACCTCACTTCAAGGAGCATCCCCATGTCCCGTCTCTCGCAACGCCAGTTCAAGCTGCCCTTCGTGGCTGCCGCCGCACTGGTCGGTTTCCTGGCCTCCGGCGCACCCTCTTACGCCGCCGACAAGACCTCGTTCCGGATGGTCCGCTCGCCGGCTCTCAACACATCGCCATCCTGCGTGCCCTACGCCAGCGCCAAGGTGAAGATCGTCTCGACGGGCGAGGTCGAGACCATGACGGTCGACGTGGATGGCCTGCCACCCAACACCGGCTTTGATCTGTTCGTGCTGCAGCAGCCCAACGCCCCTTTCGGCATGGCCTGGTACCAATCTGACATCGAAACCGATCAGTACGGCCATGGCAGCGTGAAGGTCCTGGGCCGCTTCAACATCGAGACCTTCATGGTCGCGCCGGGCAGCGTCGCCGCTCCTCAGACTCAGCCTGGCGCCGCCGCCTCGAACCCAGCCACCGCCCCGATCCAGATGTACCACCTGGGCATCTGGTTCAACTCGCCCGCTGATGCGCTGGCCGCGGGCTGCCCGGGCGCCGTCACACCCTTCAACGGCGAACACAACGCCGGGGTGCAGGTGCTCAACACCAGCAACTTCGACGCCCTTTCCGGGCCCCTGCTGAAGATCAACTGATCGACGATGCCGGCAGGGTAGGACGGGACCGTGCGATGGCACCGCGCGATGGCACCACGCGGTCCCGTCCGAGCCCTTGGACACGGCCACGCCCTTCCGTCGCGGGAGCGTGGAGGGGCGCGTGGCCGCTCACGCCGATGCGACCCGGCGTGGATATCGCGTGAGGTGTCTGTCGACGTTCAGTTGGCAGCCAGGCCGACCGCCGCGGCCGGCAGGCCCGAGACCATGGGCATCGCCGCCAACGAGCCGTCGTACCGGACCTTGAACGACGAGATGGTCAACGTCTTGGCATTGAGGACGTAAAGGTGCTTGCCGTCCCACGCAGCCGCCACGTCGATGGGCGCCGAGCCCGCGCCGGTCTCGCCGGCCACGGCCTGCATCAAGGTGAGCGTGCCATCGGGCGCGACGCGGTAGCTGCTCACGTTGCTGCTGGCCGTGTTGGTCACATACGCATGCTGCCCCATTGGTGTGAACGCCACCCAGCAGGCGGCCCCCTGAAAGTCGGCCACCGCGGCGCTCACCAGCTTGGGCATGGCCGGTGCTTTCTCGTTGAAGCGGTACGAGCTCACGGTGCTGGCACCGGGGGCGCCGCCCACCGCCTCGGTCACCACCAGGCGGTTGCGCGCATTGAAGGCGAAGCCGAATGGCGTTTGGCCGGCCGACGCGGTGAATTGCGGCGCACGCAGGCTGCCGTCCGGATTGACCCGATAGCTGGTCAAGGTGTTCGTGGCCTTCTCCGTCACGACGAGCGCGTCACCGTCGGCATTGAAGCCGACCTGTGCCGGGCCGGCCGTGCCTGCGACGGACAAGCCACGTTGGCTTCCCGGCACCGGCTTCAACACACCGTAGTCGTTGCGGAAGCCGGCCACGTTGCCGTCACCGCCGCCGTTCAGCACGAACACCAGTCCGTCGTACTCGGTCACGCTGATCGGTTGCGTGCCGCCCGAGGGCACTGTCGACATCAGCTGCAGCCCGGCGCCGGCCAGCTTGAAAGTCGACACCGTGTGGTCGCCCGCGTTCACGACGAACACGAAACGTCCATCCCGGCTCAGCGTCACGGCCCCTTGAGAGCCCAGGCCCGCACCCGTGCCCTTGCCACCCGTCGCGGCCTGGGCGGCCAGCGCCAGGCCGCCTTCCGCGGTGCGGCCGTAGACCAGCAGTGAATTGCCCTGGGTGTCGTTGCTGCTGGTGAAAACCTTGTCCGAGCGCAGCCCCTCTGCGGTGATGGGCCCGGCGGCCCAGGCAGCGGGTGCAGCCAGGGCGGTCAACCCGGCCAAGGCCAGCGTAGCGAGGGTGTGACGGCGATTGATGCTCATGCGTGTTCTCCTGGATGTTCATGAAACGGTGGTGCCGTGCGGACCGGGCTGTCATGGCCACGTCCGCCGGTGAGCCCAGTGTTGGGCGCCACCGGTCCCGATGTCCTCACGCAGAGTTCAACGATTCGTGAAGGTCACTCAAGCAAAAGCGGAACACCGCGCCCTCGCCCACGGCGGGCATCAAGCGGATGTCGCTGCCGTGCAGCTGCAAGATGCGCCGCACGATCACCAGGCCCAGTCCACCCGAGCCTTCCCGCCCGCGCGCGGACAGCAAGGGGCGCGTGAACAACGCAGGCTGCATGGCCTGCGGAATGCCGGGGCCGCTGTCGCGCACCTGCACCTCCACCCCGCGCCGGCCGGCGCTCCGCAGGCGGACACAGATCGAACCACCCGGCGGCGTGTGCCGGATCGCGTTGTCCAGCAGGTTGGCGAGCACCCGTTCAATGAGGCCGAGATCGGCGTGAACCACCGGCAACTCGGGCGCGATGTCGGCCACCAGATGCTGGCGCCGCGCCTCGGCGGCCAGCTCGAATTTCTGGAACACATCCTGGACGAGATCCGCCAGCGAGAAGCGCTCACGGTGCGGCTTGACCACCCCGTGTTCCAGCCGCGCCAGCTCAAACAGCTCCTGCGCCAGCCGCCCCACCTTCTCACTTTGGCTTAGCGCCACGTCGAGGTAGCGCAATCGATCGGCCTGGCTCAGCGCCTCGGATTTGACGCGCAGTGTTTCGAGGTAGCCGTGCAAAGAGGTCAAGGGCGTGCGCAGGTCATGCGAGATGTTCGCCACGAGCTCACGCCGTTGCTGGTCTTGCGCATTCAGCTCGCGCCATTGCTCTGCGATGCGCCGCCTCAGGCGGGCAAAGGCCCGATCCAGACTGGCGATCTCGTCGTGGGCGGGAGGGTGCGCGTCTGCGGGCCCCATCGCCAGCGCCTCATCGAGCACGGTCGAGTCGTCCGGGTCGAACTGGTTGACCTGCTCGGTCAAGCGCCGCAGTGGCCGCGTGATCCAGGCAAAGGCGGCCAACCCGACCAGCAAGCACAGCAACGCGGCCAGCGCCATCGTGGCCCCGGTGGCCTGCAGCGCGGCATCCAGGGCGGCATCGCGGGACAAGGCATCGTAGGCCTCGCCCAGCAGCACCACATAGACGTAGCCGGCCTCGCGCCCATTCAAACGAACCGGCGCGGCGCTGAACACCTTCTGGCCCGCCTCGTCGCGTGGGTCGTCACCCAGAATCGGCGGCGGCTCGCCGGCCACCAGGCGCTGCACCGGCCCCAAGTCGACGCGGCCCCGCTTCAGGTGCCCGGGCGGTGCGGCCTCGGCCAGCACGCGACCATCCAGGCCCAGCAGATAAACCTCGACGCTCGGGTTGACCTCCATCAGCCGGTGAAACAGCGCTTCGACCGCCGTGGCGTTGACGCTGCCATCCGGCGACATCAGCGTGAAGTGATCGGCGATGTTCTGAGCCAGGCCCAGAGACAAACGCTGCGCCACATCGCGCTCATGGCGCCATGCGCTGCGCACCTGCAATGCAATGCCGACGGAACAGCAGGTGAGCAACAGCGCCGCCAGCACCGCCGACAGGCGATGCGACAGCGACCCGGCCCTCATGCCGGCACCCCGGCTGACGCCGCCGCTGCCGGGGCCAACTTGTAGCCCCGCCCCCAGACGGTGAGGATGCGGCTGGGCTGCGCGGGATCGCTCTCGATCTTCAATCGCAGGCGATTGATGTGGGTGTTGACGGTGTGTTCGTAGCCATCGTGCTTGTAGCCCCAGACCTGGTTGAGCAGTTCGAGGCGGGAAAAAACCTGGCCCGGGTGGCGCGCAAAGAAGTACAGCAGGTCGAACTCGCGGGGCGTGAGGTCGATGGGGGCATCGCCCAGCCACACCTCGCGCGCCATGGGGTCAATCTGCAGATCGGCGATGGCCACGGTGCCGGCATCGAGCCGTGCGTGGCGCGCCATGGCGTCTGAGCGACGGATCAGGGCCCGCACCCGGGCCACCAACTCGAGCACCGAAAAGGGTTTGGCGAGGTAGTCGTCCGCCCCCAGTTCCAGCCCCAGGATGCGATGGACTTCGCTGGAGCGCGCACTCGTCACGATGATCGGCGTGTAGCGCACCATCGCCCGGGCGCGCTTGCAAATCTCCAGGCCGTCCACGCCGGGCAGCATGAGGTCAAGCACCAGGGCGTCCCAATGCTCGCGCTCGAGCAGCGACGCACCCAGCGAGCCGTCCGCGGCCAGCACGACCTGGAACCCCTCGTCGCCCAGATGCAGGCCGATCAACTCGGCGATGTGCGGGTCATCTTCGACGATCAGGACGCGGCGGGCGGCAGGCATGGGCATGTCGGGTGAGACGGCGTGCCGATGGTGCTTCAGCGATGGCCGCTGAGGTGTCACCGTTCCGTGAACTCTTCGAACGCACGGCACGAACCGACTCAGTCGTGCAGGCCGGGTCTGTCCTTACACCCAAGCCGGAGGTTTCAGCCCCCAACTCGCGTCCAGGCTCATCACGGGCTGGTCGCGACGTCATCACCTGCGCCGGTTGCCCCAGGCCGCGGGGCGGCGAAGGCCCGCCCTCAGTCGGCGCTGACCGTCCGGTCGGCGGCCCAATCGCGCAACTCGGCGATCGCCTCGGCGCGGGTCACCGACAGGGGCCGAGTGCGAAGCAGTTCGCGCATCACCGCCTCGGGTTGCGGGGGTTCGCCGCGGGCGTGAGATTCGTAGCGCGCGGCGACGACGGCGGCCTCGATCTCGGCGCCCGAGAAGCCTTCGCTGTGCTCGACCAGGGGCGCGATGCCGGCATCGTCAGCCTCGATGCGGTGCTTTTGCAGGTGGATGCTGAAGATGCTGTGGCGCACTTCGGCCGACGGCAGGTCGACGAAGAAGATCTCGTCGAAGCGGCCCTTTCGCATCAGCTCGGGCGGCAAACCCTCGATGTCGTTCGCGGTGGCCACCAGGAACACGCTCGAGTCGCGCTCGGCCATCCAGGTGAGCAGTGAGCCGAGCATGCGTTTGCCGGCGCCGGTGTCACCGTCGCCCTGCCCGCCCGCGAGGCCTTTCTCGATCTCGTCCATCCACAGCACGCAGGGCGACATCGCATCGGCCACTTTCAGGGCCTCGCGCAGCTTGCGTTCGCTTTCGCCCTGGTACTTGTCGAACAACGCACCGAAATCCATGCGGAACAGCGGCACCTGCCAGGCCGAGGCGATCGCCTTGGCCGCCAGGCTCTTGCCCGCGCCCTGCACGCCCAGCAACAGCACGCCTCGCGGCGCCGGCAGGCCGGCGGCTTCGGGGTCGAGGAAGGGCTCGCGGCGCAACAGCAGCCAGCGTTTGAGGGCCTTCATGCCCGCCACCTCTTCCATCGCGGGCAGCTTCTGCTCGAACACCAGCAGTTCGGCAGCGCCCAGCGTTTCCTGCTTGGCCGACAGCACCCGGGCCAGGTCGGCCGTGCAGATCACGCCGTCGGTGAGGGTCAGCCGCACGAGGTGGCGCACCGATGGCTCGGGCAGCCCCACCATGTGGCGCATCAGTGAATCGAGCGTCTTGCGGCAGCCGCTGATGCCGCCATGGCGATCCAGCTCTTCCTTGAAGAGCTTGCGGACCATGTCGATGGTCATGGGCTCGACCTCGAAGCGGCTGGTGAACGGCACCAGCTCGGCCGGCAGCTCGATGTCGTGCCCCACGAACACGATCTGCTGGCCCTTGCCTTCGCTCTTGAGCGCAATCTCTTTCATCGCCCGCGTGATCAGCGGGTTGCTCAGGTAGGGGTGCACGTCGAGAAAGATGACCAAAGCGCCGCCGGGCAGGCGGTCGGTCGCCTGCAGGGCCTCGGGCAACTGTTTCGTATCGGCAGCGTCGATGCTCGCACTGCCGCCAAACTCCGTCAGCGACACCTTCAGGCCATGAGCCACCTTGAGCCCCCGGCTGGCCGACCACGTCCAGATCTCGCGCTGGCTGCGCGCGGCGATGCGCTCGAACAGCGACAGCACCCGCTTCTCCTCGTGGGTCTCGATCATCACGATCGGCGTCTTGGTGTTGAGCAGTGCGAACAGCTCGTCGGCTTCCTGGAACTGGGACATGAGGACCGTGAACAGAGGTGATGGGCGGCGGCTGCACGATTGTGCGATACCTCCGCGCTCGGGCACCGCTTCACCGGTCGCCACCGCGACAGGCGTCACGGGCGTTGGTCTCGGCAGCACGCCGCCAGAGCGCGGCCGCAGTCGCCTACACTGCGCTCCCCACGCGCGTGTACGCGCGACGCCCCGGGGCCGGCACTGGCCCCCCTTTCCTCGTTTCTGGTTCTCGAATGATCACCCTGCGCAACGTCACGCTCCGGCGCGGCACCAAGGTCGTGCTGGACAGCGCTTCCGTCACACTCAACCCCGGCGAAAAGATCGGCCTGGTGGGGCGCAACGGCGCCGGCAAATCGAGCCTGTTCGCGCTGCTGGCGGGCCGGCTGGGTGCCGACGCGGGTGATTTCGAGATCCCGCCTCGCTGGCGCATGGGCGAAGTGGCGCAGCACATGCCCGAGGTGGATACACCGGCCACCGAGTTCGTGCTGCAAGGCGACATCCCGCTGATGGAGGCGCAAGCCGAGCTGGCCGCCGCCGAAGCGGCCGACGATGGCGAAGCCATGGCCCACGCCCACCTGGCCCTGGAAGAGGCCGGTGCGTTCGACGCCCGCGCCCGCGCCCAGACGCTGCTGCTGGGCCTGGGCTTCCGGCGCGAGCAACTCGAAGCCCCGGTGAACAGCTTCTCGGGCGGCTGGCGCATGCGCCTGCAACTGGCCCGCGCGCTGATGTGTCCGGCCGACCTGATGCTGCTGGACGAGCCCACCAACCACCTGGACCTGGACGCCCTCGTCTGGCTGGAAGGCTGGCTGCAGCGCTACAGCGGCACGCTGCTGGTGATCAGCCACGATCGCGAGTTCCTCGATGCGATCACCGGCGTCACGCTGCATCTTGATGACGCCAAGCTGACCCGTTATGGCGGCAACTACACCACCTTCGAGGAAATGCGGGCCGAGCGACTGTCGCAGCAGGCTGCCGCCTTCGCCAAGCAGCAGGATCGCATCGCCCACCTGCAGCGCTTCATCGACCGCTTCAAGGCCAAGGCCAGCAAGGCCAAGCAGGCACAAAGCCGCGTGAAGGCGCTGGACCGGATGGAGCGGCTCGCGCCGGTGCTGACGGCCAGCGACTTCAGCTTCGAGTTCCGTGAGCCACAAAGCCTGCCCAATCCGATGCTGGCCATGAGCGACGTCGTGTGCGGCTACTTGGTGCCCCGCGACGGCGACGAGCCCGGTGAGGCGGCCACGCTGGTGCCCAAGCCGATCGTCCACCACATCAACCGCACGGTTCTGGCAGGGCAACGCATCGGCGTGCTGGGCGCCAACGGCCAGGGCAAGTCGACCTTCGTGAAGACCATCGCCCGCGAAAACCCGGCGCTGGGTGGCACGGTGACCGAGGGCAAGGGCCTGTCGATCGGCTACTTCGCTCAGCAGGAGATGGATCTGCTGCATGCCGACGACACGCCGCTGCAGCACATGGTGCGCCTGGCGCGCACCGTCGGGCCCGACGCGCGTGAGCAGGAACTGCGCGACTTCCTCGGTCAGTTCCGCTTCGTGGGGGACATGGTCAACCAGTCCATCGGCACCCTCTCAGGCGGCGAGAAGGCCCGGCTGGTGCTCGGCTCGCTGGTCTGGCAGCGCCCCAACCTGCTGCTGCTGGACGAGCCGACCAACCACCTGGATCTCACCACTCGCGAAGCGCTGTCGATGGCGCTGAACGAATTCGAGGGCTCGGTGATGCTCGTCAGCCACGACCGGGCGTTGTTGCGAGAAGTGTGTGACGAGTTCTGGCTCGTCGCGGACGGCGCCTTGAAGCCCTTCGACGGCGATCTGGACGACTACCAGCGCTGGTTGCTCGAGCGCAGCCGCGAGGCCGCCCGCGCCCTCTCGGGCAAGTCGGCGCCGACATCGGCGTCGTCGGCACCCGCAGCCGCCCCGACACCCGCCGCAGCCTCGGCGGCGGCCAAGGCTGCGCCCGTGGCACCAGCGCCCGCGCCGGTCGCCCCTCGAGACGATCGCAAGGCGGCCGCGCAGGCACGCGCCAAGCTGGCCGACAAGACGCGGCCCTTGCGCAATGAGGTGGCGCAGATCGACAAAAAGCTGGAGAAGCTGGGCAGCGAAAAGGCCGACGTGGAGGCCCAACTGGCCACCCCGGGCCTGTCTGGCGACCAGTTCGCCGAACTGGGCCGCCGCCTGGCCCATGTGCAGGCCGAACTGGCGATGCTCGAAGAGCGCTGGCTGGAACTTCAGACCGAGATCGAGGCCATCACTGCCGCGGGCTGAGGCGCCTTCAGGCTCGAAGGCGCTCGAAGTCCATCTCCCAGTTGGTTTCCCAGGTTTGGCCACCATCGGTGGAGAAGGCCTGTTCCCAACGCGGCCGCTCGCTGCGCACCCGAAGCCACAGGAAACGCACCCGGATCGGGCGCCCCTGGAAGGTGTCATCGGCGTAGAACACACCATCGCCGCCTTCGAATCGGCCCACCATGGGGACATCGATCTGGCCCGGGTGGCGCGCATCCAGCCACCAGATCGACCATTGCCGGCGGGCCGGATCCCAGCATCGCAGGGTCGAGGCGCGGTATCGGCCGGCAGGCAGGTCGAGCACGTTGTCATCGACATTGCCCTGCCCGCCCATCAAGGGCTGCATGTGGCTCACCCCTTCGAACAGATCCCACTCGGTGCAGCCGGCCAGGCGCTCGCGCAAGCGCCGATGGTGCACGCGCCAATGGCCGAACAGCGGGTCGAAATCGTGGCACTGGTCTTCGTGCGGGCGGGTCAGGTCATCGATCGTGAGCATGCAGGTCTCCTGGGTTGGAACATGGCCTTCGGTGGCCGCGATAACAGGGGTTGAGGCGCTCCATCAGGGGCGCCAGGCTGGGCGTGAGGCGCACGCTCAACGGCGTGCAGATCGGGCGGTCGGTGTGAGCCGCCACGCCTGCGGCTGCGATCGCAGCCATTGCGTGAGCCCCGGCAGCTCGGGCGCTTGGGCCGGGGTGCCGCTGCCGTCGTGCCAGGCCGCCAGCATCACCAGCACCGGGCCATCCGTGCGCACGGGCAGGCGCGGAAAGTTGTTCGCGGCTGGTTCGGTCTCGAACAGCGCCATTTCCTGGGCACCGGTCGAGCGCCAGGCCGGCACCGCCTGCTCGGCCACCCAGTGCCGCAAAGCTTCATCGGCGGGCGTTCGCAGCGGGGCCACCCAGACCAGCCAATCCCTGGCCCCAGCTCCTGATTGACGCGAGCCGGCCGCCACGGCCGCTTCCCAACCCGGGCAAGGCTTCAGCAGCAACACGTCGTCCGAATCGATCATCGTCGCGTTGGCCGCATCACGGTAGGTGCGCCACGCGGGCCCGGTGTAGAACTGCTCGAGTGCCCGCGCACGGGCTGGCATGTCGGCAAAGCTGCGCAGCCAGGTGAAGCGATCGGAATCGCCCGGTTCGGCAAACAGGCCCTGCAGGCGGATGCCCGCGGCCTCCTGCGTCTCGACGAACTCGCGCTCGAACAGTGCGATCAGCTCATTGCGCCGCCCAGGGTGAAGGCGGTAGCGGCGCAGCTCTATGACGGTGTGGGGGGTGTCCATGGCGACATCATTTGCCGCCATGCCTGACACCGAATGTCAGCTTTTACGGGCCGGCTGCGATATCGCGGTGGCCGGCGACGTGTGCAGCTCAGCCTTCGCTTGGCGCCCGGCTGTGCACGTTGTTCGCGGTCACCAGCACATTCAGCATCCGAAGGAACTCGGCGCGTTCTGAAGGCGGCAGCGGTGCCAGCATGCGCTCTTGGGCACGCCGCATCGCGGGCACCACCTCGGTCAAGACGGCATGGCCCGCATGGGTGAGCGACAGCAACCGCACGCGGCGGTCGCTCGGATCGAGGTTGCGCTGCACCAGGCCACGCGCTTCCAGCCGATCAATCACGCTGGCGATGGTCGAGGTGTCGAAGCCGATCGAGCGGGCCAGCGAGCGCTGGTCCACACCGGGCGCGTTGGCCAGCGCCTGCATGGTGGCGTACTGAACCGGGGTGACGCCGTGCGGCTCGGCCTCTTGGAGAAAGATCGCCACCGCGATCTGCTGAAGACGGCGGATGGCATGGCCAGGAAGGCTGTCCAGCGGGATCGACTCGGCCGCATCGCGGCTCTTGTTCTGGGAATCTGGCATGGCGACAGGCGGCGACGAGCGCGGCGGATGCTATCACCGCCGTCTGCTGGTGCCATGGGCCGTGACGCCGCTGCGCTCACCCTATCGATATATACGCTTGTATATTCCGATTGATCAAGTGAAGCTTCCCATAATGGCAATAGAGCTCATCCAGGCTGCATATACTGCCGCACATTCCGAATGCTTCCGCGCCATTGCGCCAGCGCCTCATGAGCCTCGCCCTCTTGCCCCAGCGGCTGCGCCGCATGCTCGTCGCTGGCGCTTCCATCGCTCTGGCGGGCGCCTGCCCGGCGGCGGAGTTGACGGTGTCAGCGGCTTCGAGCCTCACCAACGCCTTCCGCGAGCTGGGCCCCGTGTTCGAGCGGGCGCATCCGGGTCTGCAGGTGCTGTTCAATTTCGGAGCTTCCGGCACGCTGCTGCAGCAGGCCGCGAAAGGCGCACCGGTGGATGTGTTGGCCACCGCCGACCCCGAAACGATGGACAGCGCGCAGGCCCAAGGGCTGATCAAGGCGGCTGATCGGCGCTTTTTCGCGTCGAACAGCCTGGTCGTCATCGTGCCGAAAGCGGCCAGCCGCGCCCCCGCGTCCGTGCGCGACCTGACGCAGCCCGCTTACGCGCGCATCGCGATCGGGGTGCCCGGCAGCGTGCCGGTGGGCCGCTACACCCAGTCGGCCCTCCAGGCCGCGGGCGTCTGGGGCGCGATCGAGCCGAAGATGATCGGCGCTCAGAACGTGCGGCAGGCGTTGGACTACGTGGCTCGCGCCGAGGTGGATGCGGGCTTCGTCTACGCCACCGACGCCGCCTTGATGCCCGAGAAGGTGACGGTCGCCTTCACCGTGCCCACCACCGAGCCGGTGCGCTACCCCGCTGCCGCGTTGGCCAAGAGCACACAGGCCGAAGCGGCACGGCAGTTTGTCGAGTTTCTCGTGAGCCCGCCGGCCCAGGCCGTGCTGGGCCGACACGGATTCGGCCAGCCCTGAAGATGGGCCGCAGATGGAAGGCGCCTGGATCCCGTTGTGGCTGACGCTCAAGGTGGCGGGTTGCGCCACCGCGCTGAACCTCGTCGCGGGTGTCGGGCTCGGCTGGGCGATGGCGCGCAGCCGCTTTCCCGGGCGCGATCTGCTGGACGCGCTTTTCACACTGCCCATGGTGATGCCCCCCACCGTGCTGGGCTATTACCTCCTGGTGCTCATCGGCACCCAGGGCCCGATCGGTGGCTGGCTGCTGCAGCACTTCGGCATCCGGCTGATCTTCACCTGGCAGGCGGCGGTGCTCGCGGCGGCGCTCGTCGCCTTTCCGCTGGTGTTCAAGGCAGCGCGGGCTGCGTTCGAGACGGTCGACCCCCAACTCGAACAGGCCGCACGCACGCTGGGCCTGGGCGAAGCCGCCGTGTTCTTCCGCGTGTCGCTGCCCATGGCGTGGCGCGGCGTGCTGTCCGGGCTGCTGCTCTCATTCGCGCGCGCCATGGGTGAATTCGGCGCTACGTTGATGGTGGCCGGCAGCATCCCCGGCCGCACCCAGACACTGTCCATCGCGGTGTACGAGGCGGTGCAGGCCGGGCAGGACGACGTGGCGCTCTTTCTGGTGGCCATCACCTCGCTGACCAGCATCGCTGTGTTGCTCGCCGCGGGGCGCCTGCTGCCCGGGCGCGTGGCGGCCGCGGCCTGATGATGTCGATGACCTGGGACCTGGCGCTCACCAAGACGCTGCAACAGGGCGCGGCCAGCTTCCGGCTGGATGTGCGCTTCGCGAGCCCGGGCCGTCGCGTGGTGTTGTTCGGCCCCTCGGGTGCCGGCAAGACCCAGACATTGCGCCTGATCGCGGGCATCAGCCGTCCCGACGAGGGCCACGTTCGTGTGGCGGGGCGGACTCTGTTCGACCAGGCCCAGCGGGTGAACCTGCCGGCGCGCGAGCGTCGTCTCGGCCTGGTGTTCCAGGACTACGCGCTGTTCCCGCACCTCACGGTTCGACAGAACATCGCCTTCGCCAAGCGCCGCGGCTGGCTGAACCCCACCCGCACATGGCACGACGAAGCGGCCGAACGCTGGATGCGTGACTTCCAGCTGGAGGCGGTGGCCGGCCTGTACCCGGCCCAGCTCTCCGGCGGCCAAAGGCAACGCACCGCGCTGGCCCGGGCGCTGGTGCACGATCCGGCCGCGCTGCTGCTGGACGAACCCTTCGCCGCGCTCGACCAACGCCTTCGCGCGCGACTGCGCGACGAGCTGGCCGAGCTGCTGGCGCGGGTGAACCTGCCCATGCTGCTGATCACCCACGACGAGAGTGACCTGCTGGCCCTCGCCGATGAGGTGGTGCACTTGAGCGATGGCACCGTCACCCAGGTGCAGGCCGTTCACGAGCAGCGCCGTGCCGCACTCGGGGATGGGGCCCACCGCACGGAGCAGCCAACCACAGGCGCCGCCTCATGACCACCCGCTCGCCAAGCCGCCGACGCGCCACGATGCCCCCCCGACGACGCACCACGACCCGCCTCGGGCTGGACGGTGCGGTGTGGCTCACCGCGGGCGATGCGCAACTCGCCGGCGAGGTGCGGATGGGGCTGCTGCGCGCCCTGGCCGATCAAGGCTCAATCACCCAGGCGGCGAAGGCCTACGGCATGAGCTACAAGGCCGCGTGGGATGCGATCGATCAGATGAACACCTTGGCCGGCGAGCCGCTGGTCGAGCGCAGTACCGGGGGCCGCGGTGGCGGTTCATCTCGCCTGACGGCGCATGGCCAACGCCTGGTGGAGCGCTACGGGCAGATCGACGCAGCCCATCGCCGCTTCCTGCAGTTGCTCGATGGCGCGTCGATCGATCTGGACCGCGAGTTCTCCCTGCTGAATGTCGTCAACATGAAAACCAGCGCGCGCAACCAGTTTGTCGGCACCGTCACCGCGGTGCGGGCCGGTGCCGTCAACGATGAAGTCGAGCTCACCTTGTCGGGCGACACCCGCATCGTGGCCACCGTGACGCGTGACAGCAGCCAATCGCTCGGCCTGCGTCCGCACATGATCGCGATGGCGCTGGTCAAGGCCTCGTCGGTGATGCTGGCCACCGGCCTGGAAGACGCCCGCGTCTCCGCACGCAACCAACTCAGCGGCACCGTGGCGAGCGTCACGCCCGGCGCGGTGAACGCCGAAGTGCTGTTGGACATCGCCGGCGGGCTGCAGATCGCAGCCATCGTCACCCAAGGCAGCAGCCAATCGCTGGGCCTGCAGCCCGGCAGCCGCGCCACCGCCCTGTTTGATGCGTCGAGTGTGATCCTGGCCGTCACGGTGTGAAGCCCTGGCCCTGCCATGCCGGGGCAGGCGCAACGGTTTCCGGGGCACGCTTCGTCAATAGTGCGGCGGCAGTTCGTCGCGCAGGCTGCGCACGGTGCCGGCGCTCTCGCTCGGCAATTGGCTGCGCAGGTGGCGCACCTCGCGCAACAGCAGGTCGATCTGCTGCTGCTGCCGCACGATCGCCTGGTTCAGGTGGTCGACCAGGTCTTCGGTGTAGCTCGCCTTGATCTCCAGGTCGGTCAGGCGGCGGTCGACGTCGGCGGGGGTCAGGGGGGCGTGGGCGTCGCTCATCGCGCTATTGTCGCCAGCGTGGGCGCACCCGGCAGCACATCCCCCAATTCAAGGCGCGCCAGCGCGAAAACGTCCCTAGTGCGATGGAGGGACGGCGTAGCGCGCGCCGCGTAGAGTGGGCCGCTCAGGAGGCGATCCATGCCCACCCCGCTCAAGCAGTATTCACCGCTCGATGTGATGCTCAGCCGGCCCGCGGCTGCGCACTTTCCGCAGCACCCGAGGCGCTTTCTTGCGCAGGGCGATTCGTGGTTCTCTTTCGGCTCGGTGAACCCGCTGGCCACCGGCAACCTGATGGACGGGATGGCGTTCGACGTGGACAGCTGCGTGGTCAACTGCGCGCACCCGGGCGATGTACTGAACCACATGGTCGACAAACGCCGCGAGCCGATGTTCGCCAATCTGTTGCTCGGGGCCCAAGCCTGGCGCTGGGATGCGATCCTGCTCTCCCCCGGCGGCAATGACCTGATCGATTTCATCCGCGTGCCCTCGCACGATGCCGACGGGCAACCGGTGCCGCCTTTCCTGCGCGCGCTGCTCACACCCGATGAACGCGGTGGCGATCCGCCGCTGGCGGCGTCTTATGTCAGCGAGCAGGGCTGGGACACCTTCGTGCAGCACATCGTGCCCCAGTTCCACGAGTTCGTCGCGATGCGCGACGCCGCCTCCAGCCAGAGCGCTGGTGTGCCGATCTTCGTGCACACCTACGACTTCATCACGCCCCGAGATGCCGGCGCGGGCGCCGGGGCCGGCCCCTGGCTGTATCCGGCACTGAGGGAATACGCCGTGCCCCAGGCGGTGTGGATTCCGTTGACGCGATTGTTTCTCGCGCGCCTGACCGCGCTGATGCGCAGCATGGCCCTGGCGCAGTTCCATGTGATCGACACGCAGGGCACCCTGGATCCGGCCGACCTGGGCAGCCAGGGCAACGACCACGATTGGGCCAACGAGATCCACCCCAACCCGGGTGGGTACCGCAAGCTCGGTGCCGTCTTTGCGCAAGGCATCGAAGCGCTGATGCCCTGACCTGCGATGTGAACCAGATGTAAATCTCGCCGCTGGGCGCGCCGGCTGTCAGCAGGAGCCGCGATTGCTGCGTTGAACCATCACCATTCAACCAGCGAGGTTTGCCATGAACTCGCCCCATCACTCGAAATGGGCTCTCGCGGCCGCTTTGGCGGCCACGGCCATGCTGTCGGCCTGCTATGTCGTTCCCGCACGGCCCTATCGCGCCTACGACGACGGCTATGCCTACGGGCCGCCGGTGACGGTGGCGCCACCGCCCGCACAAGTCGAAGTGGTCGGTGTGGCGCCGTATCCTGGCGCGATCTGGATTGGCGGCTACTGGAGCTGGGTCGGCGGGCGTCACATCTGGATCCGCGGGCGCTGGGACGCACCGCGGCCAGGCTACCGCTGGGAGCCGCACATGTGGCAACGGCAGGGTCAGGCGTGGCGCGAAGCACCGGGCCGCTGGCGGCCCGTGAACTGACGGAAAGGCCCGAGTGATGCGCGCACGCATCACTTTCAGAGGACCCAACCTGTTCAACTGACCTTGGTCATATCTGCACGGCGCCAGCCCTCGGCGCCGTGTTTCGTGTTGGCGTTCAGCGGTGCCACCGCGGCATCTGATCTCGCTGCGCTCGGTGCGCGGCGCGAGCGTCGACTAAACTTGCAAGCTTGTCGCGATTTGCTCTGTCGTCGCGCCATGGCGGCCCGACGGCCCGATTCTTGATTCTCCGGACCCGCCCCCCACTGGTGCGCCGGGTTCCAGCCTCCAGGCGACGGCCGCATTCCGGCCGCCTGGGCCGTCAAGCCGAGCCCTGCGGCGAGCCTCATTTGCCGGCCACCATGCCCTCTGGGCCGGCGCCCCCCTCCGTTGGCCCCCTGTGCCCTCACGTGTCGCTACCGTGGGCGGCGCGCCGGCTGCTTCACTGATCCGCACCGAGGAAATTCTTTGGCGAAGGAAGAACTTATCGAAATGCACGGCAAGGTCGAAGACGTCTTGCCTGATTCGCGCTATCGCGTCGTCCTGGACAACGGCCACACCCTCGTGGCCTACACCGCCGGGAGAGTGCGGAAAAACCACATCCGCATCCTGGCCGGTGACCGCGTGTCGCTGGAGCTGTCGCCTTATGACCTCAGCAAGGGCCGGATCATCTTCCGGCACCTGGACCGTGGGCCCGCAAGGCCCGCCCCTGGGACAAGCCCTGCCCCGCGCCGCTGAACTCGCTGTTAACTTCGCGTGCCGGCGCATCGCAAGCGCCGGATCGCATATCCCCCACCAAGAAAGGGCCCCATGGGCAACAAACTCTACGTTGGCAACCTTGCCTACAGCATGCGCGATGAATCGCTGCAAGAAACTTTCGCCGAATTCGGCACCGTCACGTCGGCACGCGTCATGATGGACCGTGACACGGGTCGCTCCAAGGGCTTCGGCTTCGTCGAGATGTCTTCCGACCAGGAAGCCCAGGCTGCCATCCGTGCCATGCACGGCCAATCGGTCGGCGGCCGCGCACTCGTGGTCAATGAAGCGCGTCCGCGCGAAGAGCGCCCGGGCGGCTTCGGTGGCGGCGGCAGCCGTGGTGGCTACGGCGGCGGTGGCGGCTTCAATGGCGGTCAGAATGGCAACTATGGTGGTGGTGGTGGTAGCCGCCATGGCGGCTTCGGCGGCGGCCGCAGCAGCTACTGATCCCTGACAAACTCGCATGCATTTCAACGGGCCCTTCGGGGCCCGTTTTTCATGGTGCGGCGGCACGACCGGCCGTCAGGCAGACACCGGTCCCCGCGGCGCGGATCTCAGCCTCAGGGCCCGCGCCAGGCGGCCCCGCGGCGATTTGTTCACGGCCAGGGCACCTGTCAGCGCCTACGGCGTTGAATCTGCCGCACGGCGGGCCGATCAATAGGCTGAAGAATTCGTCAGCCTCCTTCCAGGCCCCTGCAGGCCCCGTCCGGCCTGTCCCGCCCCTTCCGCCCACCTGCCCATGCCCATGTCTGCCGCCAGCCGCCCTGCCGACGATCCCGCCGATGAACTGCGGGTGCTGCGCGAGGAAGTGCTGCGCCTTCGCGCTTTCAAACGTGACGTGGCGCACCAGATGGTCACCGCATCGTCCACGATGGCGCATCTGGCCGCACTCGGCGAGCTGGCCCTCCAACGGGGCGAGCCCGAACGGCTGTCGACCTTCCTGGGTCTGATGCGGGAAGAGGCGGCCTCGGCGAACGCGCTGGTCGACTGCCTCACGGCACTGGCCGAGCCCTCGGCCCCCGTGCACGATTGCGACGTGGTGTCACTGACGGCCTGCGTGGCCAAGGCCCAGCGCCAGTTGATCCTGGCAGGTCGGCATGAATCAACCGCTGCCACGCCGGTGGTGGTGGGTCACCTGCCCACGGTATGGGGCCACGAGGGCCTGCTGACGCAGCTGTTCGTCAACCTGATAGGCAACGCATTGAAGTTTTCGCGGCGCAACCCCAGTGGACGCGTCGAGATCTTTGCGCAGAAGCTGGGCGAGGAAGTCGCGGTCAGCGTGCAGGACAACGGGATCGGCTTCGAAGAGACACAAGCCGACCGGATGTTCGAGCCTTTCCACCGCAGCCATGGTTCTGCCTATCCCGGCCATGGGCTGGGCTTGGCCGCCGTTCGCACGATTGCCGAGCGGCACGGCGGCCGCGTCTGGGCCGAATCGCAACCCGGCCAGGGCGCTCGGTTTTCGGTGGCACTGCCGGTCTGTTCGCCGGCCGACCCGACGGGCTATGTGCCGCCCTGGGCTGACCGGCCACACGACGAATCTCAGTCCGACAACTTCATCGATCACGCGCGCCTGTCCGCCTGGTCCACCGCCTTCGTCGCCAGCCCGGACGAGGTTCGAGAGGCCGTTCGGCGCGTCGGATCGGACGTGCAAGGCATGGGCCGCTACCTGCTCGGCCTGCGGCCCGCCCTGGCACAGTGAGGGCGTGCCCGCGGCGCCTGGAAGGCCCGTGGAGCACAACCCCCTCGATCAGAGCCGCTCGAACACGGTGGCGATCCCCTGCCCGCCACCAATGCACATCGTGACCAGCGCGTAGCGCCCACCGGTGCGGTGCAGTTCGTAGATCGCCTTGGTGGCGATGAACGCACCTGAGCAGCCAATCGGATGGCCCAAGGCGATCGCGCCGCCGTTGGGGTTGGTCTTGGCCATGTCCAGCTCCAGGCCCCTGGCCACCGCAATCGCCTGGGCCGCGAAGGCTTCGTTGCTCTCGATCACATCCATCTGATCGAGCCGCAGGCCGGCCTTCTTCAGCGCCAGCTTCGATGCCGGGATCGGGCCCTCACCCATCACGTCGTTCGGTACGCCAGCCACACCGTAGCTCACCAACCGGGCGATGGGCTTGTGGCCGTGCGCAGCGGCGACAGCGGCATCGCCCAGCACGAAGAACGCCGCGCCATCGTTGATGCCCGAAGCGTTGCCGGCCGTCACCGTGCCGTCTTTCTTGAACGCCGGCTTCAGCTTGGCCAGCGATTCCATCGTGGTGCCGGCCTTCACGTACTCGTCGGTGTCGAAGACGACATCGCCCTTTTTCGTCTGCTTGACCACCGGCACGATCTGGCTCTTGAAGCGCCCCTCGGCAATCGCGGCGGCGGCGCGGCGCTGCGATTCGACCGCCAGCGCATCCTGCTCTTCGCGGCTGATGCCCCACTTGGCCGCCAGGTTCTCGGCGGTGACCCCCATGTGGCCCACACCGAAGGGGTCGGTCAGCGTGGCGACCATGCTGTCGATCAGCTTGGTGTCGCCCATGCGAGCGCCCGAGCGCATCGCCGCGCTGAGGTAGGCACCGCGGCTCATCACTTCCACGCCACCGCCCACGCCATAGTCGCAGTCACCCAGCAGAATGTTCTGCGCCGTGGTGACGATGCCCTGCAGACCGGACGAGCACAGGCGGTTCACCGCCATGGCCACCGAATCCATCGGCAACCCGGCCTGGATGGCGGCCACGCGGGCCACATAAGCGAAGCGGCTTTCTGTGGGGATGACGTTGCCCACCGTCACGTAGTTGATCGCCTTGGGGTCGACGCCCGAGCGCTCGACCGCCGCCTTCATCACGGTGCCGGCCAGCTCGGCCGGTTCCAGCTCGGCCAGCGCCCCACCAAAACTGCCGATTGCCGAACGCGCAGCGCCCAGCACCACCACATCACGAGTCGCAGCCATCTCAAGCTCCTTGTGTCAGAACGGACAGCCGTGATGATGCGCCAGCCGGGCGGCCCTGGGCCGCCCGGTGGTTGATGAAGCGCAAGTCGCGCGTCTGAAAACCGCTGGCGGTCAGCCGTCCAGCCGCCGGCAGTTGACCGGCAGGTACTGGTTCTCGAGATCGGTGCGGTCGCGGCCTTTCACCGTCATCTGGGGCGGCACTTTGCCGCCCGCGCACACCCAGGCCGGCGGCACCATCGGGGTGTCTTCCACCACCGCCGGGCGCAGCGTCAGCGTCTTGCCCTTGATGGTGCCGTTGGCGTCGTTGCCGAAGACGATGTGGATGGCGCCGTCTTCAACCGTCATGCTGGTGACGAAGTTGCCCACGATCTTGCCGGGGGGTGGCGCATCGGCCTCGGCGTTGTCGACCGGCAGCTCGCCGGAGGCTTTCCAGAACTGCGCAATGCGGCCCTTGAGCACCTCGTCGGCCAGCTTCGTGGCCTCGACCACCTGGCCTCGCACGATGCGATCCAGCATGGAGGGCACGGCCATCACGGCCAGGATCGCGATGATGGCCAGCACCACCACGATCTCGGTCAAGGTGAAGCCACGGTGCCGCGGTGAGCGGCGGGGCAAGGCGTTGGCGGTCACGTCGTGCATGGTTGGTGGTGGAAGCTGGCGAACTTTACGCGCTCGCCCAGCGCCCTCACGTCGAAGCAAGCAGATGGGCGCCCAGCGCCTCGGCCACCTCGATGCCATCGACGCCGGCCGACATGATGCCGCCCGCGTAGCCCGCCCCCTCACCGGCCGGGTACAGCCCGCGCACGTTGAGGCTCTGGTAATCCTTGCCCCGCGGGATGCGCAGGGGCGACGACGTGCGGGTTTCAACACCGGTGAGCACCGCGTCGGCCATCGAAAAGCCTCGGATCTGCTTCTCGAATGCCGGCAGGGCCTCGCGGATGGCGGCCAGTGCATAGTCCGGCAGGCTGCCGCGGCCCGGCTCGGCCAGGTCCGTGAGATGGACGCCCGGCTTGTACGACGGCAAGACACTGCCGAATTCCCGCGAGATGGCCGAGCCATGGCGGCCGGCGACGAAATCGCCAACCAGTGCCCCCGGGGCCATGTAGTCACCGCCGCCCAGCTCGAACGCGCGTGACTCCCAGATGCGCTGGAAGGCCATGCCATCGAGCGGCGACACCGGCCCGCTGACCAAGCCGTCTTGCCGATAGTCTTGCGGCGAGATGCCCACGACGATGCCGGCGTTGGCATTGCGTTCGGCCCGCGAGTACTGGCTCATGCCGTTGGTCACCACGCGGTTCGGCTCGGAGGTGGCGGCCACGACCGTGCCGCCGGGGCACATGCAGAAGCTGTAGACCGAGCGCCCGTTGCTCGCATGGTGAACGAGCTTGTAGTCGGCAGCACCCAACTCAGGGTGGCCAGCGTTCGGCCCGAAGCGCGCCTTGTCGATCAGGCTCTGGGGATGCTCGATGCGGTAGCCGATGGAAAACGGCTTGGCTTCCATGGCGACGCCGCGGCCGTGCAGCATCGTGAAGGTGTCGCGGGCACTGTGGCCCAGGGCCAGCACGACGTGGTCGGCGTCGAGCTGTTCGCCTCCTTCCAGCACCAGGCCGCGGATGGCACCGGCTTCGATCCGCACATCCACCACTTTTTGCTGGAAGCGGATCTCGCCACCCAGCGCCTCGATGTCGGCGCGCATTTTCTCGATCATGCTGACGAGACGGAAGGTGCCGATGTGAGGCTTGCTGACGAAGAGGATCTCTTCTGGCGCGCCGGCCTTGACGAATTCGGTGAGCACCTTGCGCGTCAGGTGACGCGGATCGCTGATCTGGCTGTAGAGCTTGCCGTCGCTGAAGGTGCCCGCCCCACCCTCGCCGAACTGCACGTTCGATTCGGGGTTGAGCACGCTCTTTCGCCACAGGCCCCAGGTGTCCTTGGTGCGTTCGCGCACCTGCTTGCCGCGCTCGAGGACGATCGGCTTGAGCCCCATCTGGGCGAGCACGAGCGCGGCGAACAGGCCGCAGGGGCCGAAGCCAACGACCACCGGCCGCGGCCTACCCGCGGCGTAGAAATCAGCCGGGGCCGCGCCGATGAGCTGGTAGCGGGTGTCCGGGCTGGGCCGGACATGGTTGTCGCCTTCGTGGCGGGACAACACCAGCGCCTCGTCCGCGCCCTCGGAAAGCTGGCAATCGACGGTGTAGATCCACACCATCGCGGTCTTCTTGCGCGCATCGTAGGCGCGGCGGAACACGGTGAAATCGGCCAGCTGGTCACTTCGCACCTTCAGCCGCGCAACAACAGCCGAGCGCAGAGCCTCGGGCGGATGATCGAGCGGCAGGCGAAGTTCGGTGATTCTGATCATGGAAACGAGGCCGCGACGCTGGCGACACCGGCACTCGATGAGGCCAGGCCCGCGGCCTGATGAGCGTCGATCGGCTCAAGTGGCTCGAAAGAGCTTGGTACTCCACCACGCGGGGCGGGTGCAGCGCCGCAGTCGGGCGTGGTGTGCGCGAAACCGGCACGGGCCGGCACGCAGCCCAAGCCCCCGGGAAACCGGGGGCATGAAGGCAAGGGGTCAGCCGCCCTTGTGGGGGCGCTTGCCCGGGTTCTTCTTGCTGCGGGTGTGCGAGCCGCGCTCCAGGCTCACGCGCTGGCCACGGCCGGGGGTGTAGTGCACGCCGGTGGCGGCGGGGGTGCTCGGGGTGGCCTTGCGGTCGGCTTCGGTACGGATCTTGTTGCCCATGATGGCTCCGATGGTCAGGGGTGGGAGGAAAGAGACAAAGGGCGAGATTATCAACGCTGGCGGCGCTACCATTTCGGGCACCCCATTCCACGCCTAGCAATTCTGGAGGACCTCATGGCCAAGGGCATCCAAACCGCCAACAAGATGACGAAGAAACCGAAGAAAGATGCACCGCAGGGCAAGGCAGCCGGCGCTGACCGTCCGGTGCCGCCGGTGACGGCCGTTCTGCCCAAGGGCAAGCTCAAGAACAAGCCAGCATAAAGCCGGGCTGAAGCCGGCAGAAGTCTGGCAAAGGGCCGACTTCAAGCCGCCCCCGGGGGGGCGCACGCAGCGCCCTCCCCTTCATTGACCTTCAAGCAGCGCGCGCAGATCCCGCTTTGCGGGTGCGCTGCCCGCGCCGCCTTGAGGCGCCGGCCCCTGGCATGCCGGCATGGGGCCGGGGCGCGCACCTTCAGGTCATGATCGACACCGTCTTCGTGACCAGGTACGGTTCCATCGCCTCGGGCCCGCCTTCGGAGCCGTAGCCCGAATCCTTCACGCCGCCGAACGGCAGCTCGGCCGTCGGCGCGGCGGGTTGGTTGATCCACAGCATGCCCACTTCGAGCCGCTGCGACAGCACGTGCGCCGTGCGGATCGAGCGAGTGAACGCGTAGCCGGCCAGGCCGAACGGCAGCCGGTTGGCTTCGGCGATCGCTTCGTCCAGCGAATCGAACGCCCGCACCGCCGCCACCGGCCCGAACGGCTCGTTGTTGAACACGTCGGCCTCCAGCGGCACATCCGTCAGCACGGTGGGCGCGAAGAAGTTGCCCGCGCTGCCGACCCGCTCGCCGCCGACCGCGACGGTGGCGCCCTTGGCGCGCGCATCCTCCACCACATGGGCCATCGCGGCGAGGCGGCGGGCGTTGGCCAGTGGCCCGATCGTCGTCCCTTCTGCCAGGCCATCGCCCAGCTTCAGGCCCGACGCGTGCTTGATCAGGGCCTGGGCGAACTCGTCCTTCAGGCTGCGGTGCACCAGGAAACGCGTGGGCGAAATGCAGACCTGGCCCGCATTGCGGAACTTGGCGCCACCGGCCGCCTTGACCGCCAGGGCCACATCGGCGTCTTCGGCAATGATCACCGGGGCGTGACCGCCCAGCTCCATGGTGACGCGCTTCATGTGGCGCCCCGCCAAGGCGGCCAGTTCCTTGCCCACAGGCGTCGAACCGGTGAAGGTGATCTTGCGGATCACGGGGTGCGCAATGAGGTAGCTCGAAATCTCGGCCGGGTTGCCGAACACCAGGCCGATCACGCCGGCCGGGATGCCCGCATCCACGAACGCTGCCAACAACGCGGCGGGTGACGCCGGCGTCTCCTCAGGCGCCTTCACGAGGAACGAGCAGCCCGTGGCGAGCGCCGCGCACAGCTTGCGCACCACCTGGTTGATCGGGAAGTTCCAAGGGGTGAACGCGGCGACCGGGCCCACCGGTTCTTTGAGCACCAGCTGCTGGGCGGCCAGATTGCGTGACGGCACGATGCGGCCATAGGTACGGCGGCCTTCTTCGGCAAACCACTCGATGATGTCGCAGCCGGCCAGCACCTCGATCCGGGCTTCGGCCAGGGGCTTGCCCTGCTCCTGCGTCATCAGGCGTGCCACCGCATCGGCACGCTCGCGCAGCAGGCCGGCCGCGCGGCGCATCACCGCCGAGCGCTCATGCGCAGACACATTCCGCCAAGTCTCGAAACCCTTTTTTGCCGCAGCGAGCGCGCGGTCCAGGTCTTCGATGCCCGCGTGGGCCACCTTGCCGATGGGCGAGCCGGTGGCGGGGTTCAGCACATCCAGCGTCTTGCCGCTGGCGGCATCCACCCATTCGTTGTCGATGAGCAGACGGATGTCGGGGTAGGAAGAGTTCGTCATGATGGGCTCGCAGGTCAACAAGGTCGCAGCCGACCATTGTCGATGCTTCGAGCCGGGCGCGTCGGACGAGCGCCCCGAATCCCCCCGGAACGGTCGTCCGGCGGCGAGCTTCAGGTGGCGAGCTTCAGATGGTGGGCTTCAGGCGAGCGCCACCGGGTCCAGGCGGCGGTGAGGCACCTTCACCAGATCTCGCTGGTACCAGCCTCGGCCCTGCACGATCGGGAAGTCCGCGGCAAAGCAGCCGTCCACCGAGATGATCTCCAGGTACATGTGGGGCGCGCCGCGCGGCCCCACCCGCTCGCACACATAGGCGAACAAGGACTCGGTTCGCTTCTCCGCCAGCAGGATGTCGAACAGCGCTCGTCGTCGGGCCGGATCGGCCAGCACCTGCGTGCCATCCACACCCCGCGAGCCGATGGGAATCCAGCAGGTGCCCAGCAACTCGCCGGGGATGACACTGTCCATCTCCAACGCGTAGATCTGCCCTTCGTTGCTCAAGCCCCGGCGCACACCCGTGCGCAAGGGCTCGAACAACTCTCGGAATGCGGCGTTGATGTCCGCCGATTCCATGAAGCGGTGTTGCCGGCGGCCCTGAGGGTCACCGAACCACGGAGCTGAGGCGTCGTCGCGAAAGTCCATGCGGCAGTCATCGGCGCCACGTCGCAGGTGTTGAGCCGCGGCGCCCTTTTACCGTTGCACTTCGCAACGTTTTACGCGCCGATGGCCTCTGTGGCGAGACGCCCCAAGGTACGAATGCCCTCGTCGAGCCGTTGACTCCAGCCATAGCCGCCACTGAGCCGAAGGCAACGTCCGTAACGACCGCTTGCCGAAAACACCACCCCGGGCGCAAAACAGATGCCGCGCTCGAGCGCAAGGGCGAAGAGCTGGCGCGTGTCGGCAGGCCGAGGCAGCTCAACCCACAGCACGAAGCCGCCGGCCGGGTCGGACACGGTCGTCCCCTCGGGAAACGACTGAGTCACTGCCTGGACCATCTGTTGCAGCGTGTGGCCGAACGCACGCCTCAGCCGACGCAGGTGGTGGTCGTAGCCACCCGACGCCAGATAGCTCGCCAACGCCACTTGAGGCAGTGCCGGGCTGCACAAGGTGGATGCCACCTTGGCCTCGACCAGGCGCGGCATCAGCCGCTCGCCCGCGGCCAACCATCCCACCCGATACCCTGGGGCCAAGGTCTTGGAGAACGAACTGCAGTAGACGACGGCCGCCCGGGGATCGAGCGCGACGAAGGGCCTCGGCCGAACGTCCGAGAAGGCGAGGTCGCCATAGATGTCGTCTTCGACCAGGGGCACGCGATGCCGGGCCAGCACCTTCAGCACCCGGCGCTTCGCGGCCTCGCTCATCGTGCAGCCCAGGGGATTGAGAAAGCTCGACGCCAACACGCAGGCCGCGAGGTGATGTCGCGCGCAGGCTTCTTCCAGCGCGTCCACGTCCACGCCGCTGCGAGCGTCGGTGGGCAGTTCCACCACCCTCAGCCCCAGCGATTGCAGCACCTGCAGCAAGCCGAAGTAGGTGGGCGACTCCACAGCCACCGTCTGGCCCGGTCGGGTCAGGGCCCGCAAGGCGAGTTGCAGCGCCTCGGTGCAGCCACAAGTGACCAGCAACTCGTCGACCGTCAGCGCATGCCCGTGGCGCAGGGCACGCCGGGCGATTTCGCTGCGCAACGTCGCGTCACCGCGTGGCGGCATGTAGGTGTTGAGCGCTTCGCCCCGCGTGCGGGCCGCGCGCGCGAGGCAACGATCGAGCGCACCAGAAGCCAGCAGGGCCGGGCTCGGTACGGCGCAGCCAAGCGGCACCAGGGCCGGGTCCGACGCATGCTCGATCAGCGTCAGCATCACGGCGGGCACCGCCACCTCCACCGGCCGGGACGGGGGCGCGGACGCCGGCGGCGCTGCGATGCGGCGCGCAGGGGGGCGCACATAAAACCCGGATTGCGGCCGTGCCTCGATCAGACCGCGGTCCTCGAGCAGGCGATAGGCCTGCATGGCAGTGCTGAGGCTGGCCCGGTGCTGACGGCTCACCTCGCGCAGCGATGGCAGACGCGCGCCGGGCGGCAGCGTACCGCGTTCGATCAATCCGGCGACGAACCGGGCCAGGTCTTCGTAGCGAAAGCCAGCATCAGCGTCTCGAGGCATACGCCAACTGTACTGGTTGATTCTTCAGAAAACTGTCGCTGTTACTGCCGCGCAGAGGGCGACAACATGCCAACCACCCAACGCTTCTGCCCCACCATGAGCCGCTTTCCCCCCAACGACATCATCCACCTCGTCGGCGACGCGCCGCGCTTCGATCTGGCCGAGAGCCTGGGGCCCGATCTGCGGCTGGGCGACTTGCTCGGGGGCCCATCCGGAGACGGAGCCTTGCCGCGGCTGTCCGACCTGCCGCTGGGCTATGGCACCGCCGCCGGTGATGCGGCGCTGCGCCACGAGATCGCCCTGGCCCACGGTGTCACCGCCGATGACGTGGTCGTCACCACTGGCGGCATGCAAGCCCTCTTCACCGTCGCCTTCACGCTGTGCGATGCCCAGGCTGAAGCGGTGGCCGCGACACCGTTGTTCCCGCTGGCGCTCAACGCGCTCGTGGCCGTCGGAGCGACCGTTCGGCACTGGCCGCTGTCGTTCGATCACGGCTACCAGCCGGACCTCGAGCGCCTGGTCGACCTGCTGTCGCCCAGCACCCGCCTGGTCAGTATGGCCTCGCCCCAGAACCCGTCAGGCGTTGCCATCCCGATGGCCACGCTGCAAGAGATCGTCCACCTCGTCGAGAGGCATGCACCGCAGGCCCACGTGTTGATCGACGAAACCTACCGCCAGGCCAGCTACGGCGCCGCCGCGGCGCCCACCGCGCTGGCGCTGGGGCCTCGGGTCATCTCGACGGGGTCCTTGTCCAAGTGCCACGGTGCGCCGGGGCTGCGCATTGGCTGGGCGATCACACGCGACGCCCCGCTGCGGCAGCAATTGGTGACAGCGAAGTTCAACACCGCCGTCTCCTGCGGCCGCCTGGACGAGGCGCTGGCCCTGCACCTGCTGCGGCGCAGCCCCACCCTGCTGGCCGAACGAGCGGCGTCATTGGCGGCGAACCTGGACGTGGTGGCCCGCTGGGCCCGGCGCGAGGCCGAATGGATCGACTGGATACGCCCGGATGCCGGAGCGCTGTGCTGCGTGCGGCTGAAGCCGGGGGTCTTCGACGACGCGGCGGTCGAGCGTTTTCACGCCGCTTTGCCCGCGCATGAGGTGCGGGTGGGCGATGGACGCTGGTTCGGTGAATCGGCTCGCGTCTTCCGGCTCGGGTTTGGCTTGTTGACACCTGCCACCCTCGCCGAGGCGCTGAACGCCGTGGCGGCCTCGTGGCGCGCAGCCCTGGCCGGCGCGTGATCAGATCAACGCACTGGTGAGCGCCGTCTGGTCCCGGAGCAACTGGGTCGCCCCTTCGGCGGGGCCCGGACGCGAATGCAGGAAGCCCTGCACCACGTCGCATGACCAGCCACGCAGCAACGCTTCCTGATCCGCGGTTTCCACCCCTTCGGCCGTCACCGACAGCCCCAGGCAGTGCGCCAGCTCGATCACCGTGCGAACGATGGCATCGCCATTGCCATCCGAGCCCAGTTGATTGACGAAGGAACGATCGATCTTCAGCCTGTTCAGCGGGAAGCGGCGCAGGTACGACAGGCTGGCATAGCCGGTACCGAAATCGTCGATGGCCAACTGCAGGCCCATCTCGCGCAGCGCATGCAGCACCGCGATGCTCGACTCGGCGTCGTTCATCACGCTCGTCTCGGTGATCTCCAGCTCGATCTGTGCCGGGTTCACGCCGGTTTCACGCAAGGTGTCACGCACGGTGGCGAGGAAATCGGGGTGGCTGAACTGCCGTGGAGAAATGTTGACCGCCACCTTCGGCGATCCGAGACCCGCGTCCGCCCAGGCCTTGGCCTGCGTGCAGGCCTGCCGCAGCACCCAGGTGCCGATGCGGACGATGAGCCCGGTCTCTTCTGCCAGCGGAATGAAGGTGGCGGGCGACACCATCTTCGACCCGTCACGCCAGCGCAACAGCGCTTCGAAACCACAGAAACGGTCGTCGCGCACATCGCGCAAGCCTTGGTAGAACAGCTCGAACTCGCGGTGCTCCAGGGCCTTGACCATGCGCGCTTCCATGTGGAGCTTGTCGCGATGGCTTTCGCCAATGCGCACGTCGTACACGACATGGGTATTGCCGGGCTCGGCATGGGTCTGCAGCTTGGCCAACTCCGCCAGCCGGGCCACCTCGAGCGCGGTGTTGGCATCTTTCGGGTACTGCGCCGCCCCCAGGCCGATCGACACCACCAGATCCTGGTTGCCGATCTCGAACGGCGCCTCCATCGCCAGGGCCAGCGCTTCGAGCAGCTGCTTCAGGCTGAGCTCATCGTCGGTCATGCGCACGATGGCGCCGAAAGTCACCCCGTCGATGCGGTAGAGCCTGCCACCGTGCCGGCCCACCACCTGGTTCAATCGCGTGGCGATCTGGCACAGCAGCAGGTCGCCCAGCTGGTGGCCCACGCTGCCCACGATGTTGCCGAACTGCTTGACCGACAAGCTAACGCAGCAATAGTGCTCATTGACCAGGGCCTCGGTGTGCACCTCCATCGCACGTCGGTTGAACAGGCCCGTCACGGGGTCGTGCAGGCTGGCGTGCTCCAACGACTGGTTGGTCTCAGCCAGGCGCCGGTTCGATTCTCGCGAACGCAGGTACAGGCGCCAGGCCACGATGCCCCCGGCCCCCATCGCGCCGGCCAGCAGCAGTACCAAGGTGCGCTCGATGGCGCGGCGCCTGATCTCGGCCGCTTGCAGCGCGTTGTCGTGCTGCAGCTGTTCCATCTGTCTCTGGCGCTGCTGGTAACTCGATTCGCGTTGCAGGGCGATCAAGGTGCTGAGCCGGTCCCGGCGTGACAGCTCGGTCTCCAGCAGCAGCGATTCACGCAAGCGAACCCAGCTTTCGCTGGTCTCGCCGCGGCGCTCCAACGCGGCCACATAACGATTCAACTGCACGAGCAGTTCAGCGTCGCGGGCGCGCTGCTCCAGCATCGCCAGCCCGGTGCTGGCCGACTTCATGCCGGCCTGGACCCGACCGATTCCGAGATCCGCCAGCCCCTGGTTGATCAACGCATGCCCGATGGCGTAGTCGTCACGCCTTGCGCGCGCCTGCTCGTTCGCGCGCAGCGCCAGGTCACGCGCCGCACTGAAATTGCCCACGCTCAGGTGCAAGGCCGACAGGCTCAACAGTGCATCGAGCTCGGTGCTCAGCCAGCCTTCGCCGCCGGCCTGTGAATTCACGACCTCGCTCGCGGGCACCTGCGGTCGCGGAATGGCCTCGGCCTCTTGCCGGGCACGCGCGGCGCGCGGCAAGTCACCGAGGGCTTCCGCGGTCAGCGCCTCCATCACCCAGCCTGCGGCGACCAGAGATCGGTCGTGGGCTCGTTGCGCCAGTTCGCGCACGCGCATGGACACCCCCAGCGCCTTGGCCACCTCGCCACGAACAATGCGCAAGGGCACCAGCGCCAGCAGGGCCTGGGATTCACGCCGATCGTTGCGCCCTTCGCGCGCCGCCGCCACGGCGTCTTCGAACGACCGGATCGCTTCGTCGACCTGGCCGTTGGCCTGCGCGAGATCGCCGGCCGTCATGTAGACCCAATAGCGCAGGTCCACTCCCCGCACATCCTTGACCAGCGGAACCGCGCTTTCAATCCAGCCGAACGCGGCACGCACCTGCCCGGCCACCTGCAACGACGTGGCCTTCAGCGCATACGCCGAGGCCAACGCAGCGGCGTTGCCGGTGCGCTCGCCCAGGTCGGTGAGTTCCTCGATCGCCGCATCGGCCATCGCGGGCTTGTCGGTGGCCGCATGGGCATAGCCCCAGGCAGCCAGGAAGATGCGCAGGTCATCGCCCTGGCTGGCCCGGGCCTGCGCCTCCAGCGGCCGCAGCAGCTCGATCACCTGGCCCGGTGTTCCCCCGTGCTCCGCCTCGATTGCCAACACCTGATCGCCGATCGGGCCCGCCCAGGCAGAGCAGCCCCAGGCCACGGCCCAGGCCGCGAGCACACGGGCGGCCGCGGGCGCCGTCCACATCGGGCGCCAGGAGGCGGGCAACAGTAACGCGTAGCGAGGGCAGTCCACGACGGGTTATCGACGACACCCGGCGAAGCTGAAGCCGACAGGGCCGGCAACTCTTCACACCGCGCGTCCAGGGCGGGATTCACCCGCCTCGGCTCCTGCAGACGCACCAAGTTTGTGATTTGCTCCATCGAAATGGGGGTGTCGAAGTCACAAAGCACATTGACCTGCCGAAAAAGAGTGCGTCCCGTTCCTGTTGACGCTGCCATGCTCTTTCGACTTGATTCCATGAAACTCTCACGCCGGCTGGCACTCGGCTTTTGCATCGTGCTGTCACTGGTCGTCGGCATCGCGGCGCTCAGCATGTTGTCCCTGAAGCAACTCGACGCTTCAGCCTCTGAAATCGCCCAGGCGCTGGACCAGGCCTCGATGGCGGATCGCTGGCAAGGCCTCACCCAGCTCAACGTGACACGAACGCTCGCCCTGGCCAAATCGGGCAACGATGCGCAGATGAAATCGTTCTTCGCGCCACAAATGAAGAAGACCTCGGCGGAGATCACCGAGGTTCAAAAAGAGCTCGAAGGGCTCGCCACCTCGGATGACACCAAAGCCCAGTTCGAAGACATCGCTGCCAAGCGCAAGCGCTACATCGCGACGCGCGATCAGGTCTTCAAGCTGCTGGATGACAAAGACCCATCCGCCGCCACCATGATCGAGAACGACCTGATGCCGCAGGCGAACGGCTACGTCGCCGCGGTGGCGGCCTTCGAACAAAGCCAACGCCGCGCCGCCGACGCGGTCATCGAGGCCAGCCATCTGCAGGCCGCACGCGCGCGTCAGGCCACGCTGGCGCTCGCCGCACTGTGCTTGATGGCCGGCGGGCTGTGCGCCTGGCTCATCACCCGCTCGGTGGTCCGCCCGCTGCACTTGGCGGTGAATGCCGTCGGCAGCATCGCCGAAGGCGATCTGAGCCGCTCGATCCCGGTGTCCGGCCAGGATGAACTGGCGACGTTGCTCTCGTCTCTGCGCCAGATGCAGGACAGTCTGCGCGGGTTGGTCGGCAATGTCCGCTCGTCCACCGACTCGATCGAGGTGGCCAGCAGCGAGGTGGCGGTGGGCAGCCAGGATCTGTCGACCCGCACCGAGCGATCGGCCGCCAGCATCCAGGAAACGGCGTCGTCGATGGAGCAGATTGCGGGCACCGTGCAACAAACCGCGGAGGCCGCACGCAGCGCCGACGAACTGGCGACGCAGGCCACCCAGGCCGCGGGCGCGGGCAGCGAGGTGGTCACGCGGCTGATGACGACGATGGACCGCATCACCACCCACTCAGCCAAGATCGGCGACATCATCGGGGTGATCAACGGGATCGCCTTCCAGACCAACATCCTGGCGCTGAATGCGGCCGTGGAAGCCGCGCGGGCGGGCGAGCAGGGTCGTGGCTTTGCCGTGGTGGCCAGCGAGGTGCGCAGCCTGGCGCAGCGCTCGGCCGAAGCCGCGAGCGAAATCAAGACACTCATCGGCGCATCGACCGAGGCGGTGGCCGACGGGGCACGCCTCGTCAAGGATGCGACCGCCTCGATGGCCGAGATCGATCAATCGGTCAAGCGTGTCACCGAGGTCATCGATGCGATCCGCATGGCCTCGAACGAGCAATCTGAAGGTGTGAGCCAGGTGAACATGGCTGTCACCCAGCTCGACCAGACCACGCAGCAGAACGCCGCCTTGGTCGAAGAGACCGCCGCCGCGGCCGACAGCCTGAAAGACCAGGCCCGGCGTCTGGCCCAGGCGGTGTCGGTCTTCCGGCTGGAGGCCGCGGCCGGCGCCCCGCAGCACTGAGCAACGGCCAGAGGCCGTTGCGCGCCGGCCTGTTCAGCGGGCCAGGTTCAGCGGGCAAGGTGCGGCGCCAGCCAGCGCATCTGCGGCTTCTCGCGGCCGTCGGCATGCGGCTCGAGCGACATGAAGTAGTCGCCCCACCGCGGCCCGCCCGCCCACCACAGCCAGCCCGACCAGACGTCGGCATTCGCCTCCAGGTGCTTCAACGCCCCTTCGACGGCCCGGGCACAAACGGCGTTGTCACCGGCGCCGATCTCGCCCAGCACCGCGCGGTGGCCGGTCTGGCGCAGCCAATCGGTGAAACCCTTCAGCCGCTCGACGCCGATGGTGGGGCTGACACACTGGGTCTTGGTGCCCGAGCCGTCCTCATCGAAGTACTGGTGCACTTCGTAGATCAGCCGGCCTGCCGGGTCTTTGACCCGGCCCATCACCTCGGCATTCGGGGTGCCGTACCACTTCTGCTGCCAGGTCCAGGCGCCGGTCCAGCCGTTGCCAGGCACGGTGATGGTGTTGAGCGCGCCCGTGGCGCGGATGGCGTCGACGGCGGCTTGGGCGGCATCCGCCCAGGTCTCGGTGGGCAGGCTGTGCGGCTCGTTCACCAGGCCAAAGACGACGCGCGGGTTGTCCTTGAACTGCAGGGCCAGGCGCCGCCAGAAATCGGCGAACGCCGCCGCGGGCACCTCGGGCGAGCCGATCTTCTTGTCGCGGTAGGCGGCGTAGTTGTGCGGGTCGAGCATAACCCACAGCCCGCGGGCGGTGGTGCCATCGACAAACTCGCGCAGTCGCGCCAGCTCGGCGGCATCCAGCTCGCCGTTCAGGCGCTGCTGCAGCCGCTCCCACCGGAAGGCGATGCGCATCAGGTTCATGCCCTGGGCCTGGTAGTAGGCGGTGCTGGCCACGCTGGGATAGATGTAGTCCTTCAGGTACTCGCCGGGCAGGTTCTGTTCACCCCACTCGGCGCTGGACAGGCTGATGCCGCGCCACTCCAGGCGCCCCGTGGTGGCGGCCGCGGCCGGGGAAGGCGCCGCCGTGCGTGTGGGAGCCTGGGCACAGCCGGCCAGGACGGCAGCAGCCACGAGAGTGGCCACCAGGCCAAGGCGGGGGCGTCGAAGGTTCAAGGGGTGTCTCCTTTGTTCTCGGTGGTGGATCACGGGGTCGAATGCGGCGTTGCGCGCCCGGGCAGCACGCCCAGGGCGCTCAGCACGTCCTGGCAGGCGCCCATCGTGTGGTAATCGGTCTTGCCCGCCGGGCTCTTCTCGTCGGTGATCTTCTGGTTGGCGGGTGAGAGGATTCGGTACCAGGCGCCATGCGCGTGGTCGACGAAATGCGCCCACGCATACGCCCAGAGGCGGTCGTACCAGGCCCAGTACGCCGATTCGCCGGTGCGCACCGCCAGCCACGCGGCGGCGGCCAGGCTCTCGGCCTGGACCCAGAAGTACTTGTCGCCATCGCACACCGTGCCGTCGGGTGCGAATCCGTAGACCAGCCCGCCGTGCTGCGCATCCCAACCGTGCCGCATGGCGGCATCGAACAGCGACTGCGCGGTGGGGCACAGCCAGGCGGGCGCCGCGTGGCCCATGCGCCGCTCCAGTTGCAGCAGCAGCTTGGCCCATTCGGTGAGGTGGCCGGTCTGGAAGCCCCACGGGCGGAAGATGTTGGTGCGGTCGTGTCGGTTGTAGTCCCAGTCGGGCGTCCAGTCGGCGTGGTAGTGCTCCCAGATCAGGCCGCCCGCCTTCTCGGCCTGGCGCCGGGTGATGGCATCGGCCAGCATCAGCGCACGATCCAGGTAGCGCCACTCCCCGGTGCTGGCATGGGCGGCCAGCATCGCCTCGCAGGCATGCATGTTGGCGTTCTGGCCGCGGTAGGGGCTCAGTTGCCAATCCGGCGAAGCCTCGTCGGCGTAGAGCCCATCAGCGGGCTGCCAGAAGCGCCGCTCCATCAGCGCGAAGGTGTCGGCCACGCCTTCGCCGGCGCCAGGCACGCCGGCCTCGGCCGCATGGGCGTGGGCCAGCAACACGAAGGCCAGCCCATAGCAGTGCTGGGTGCCATCCATCAACGTGGCGCGGCCCTCGTGCCAATCGATCTGCCAGGCATAGCCGCCCTGCGGCTGGGCATGCGCTTCCCGCACAAACGCCAGCGCGTGGGCCACGGGCTCGATCGGCTCACCGAACCAGCGCCAGGCCAGCGCATGGTTGAAGACGAACCGGGTGCTGCTGACGAGGTGGCGCGTGCGCTGGTCATAGACCTGGCCGTCGTCCTTGAAGAAGTGGAAGCATCCGCCGCTGGGATCGATGCCGCGCGGCGCGTAGAAATCCAGCGTGTGGCGCATGTGGGCCAGCAGCGCCGAGGGGCTGCGCATGTCGGGCGTGGTCATCAACGGAGCACCTTGTCTCGGAGGAAAGCCACCAGCTCGTCGGCCATCTGCTCGTGCACATCGATGCGCGGATGGGCCCAGCTGAAGGCCTGGAAGGTGTAGGTCCACACGCGGCGGTCACCCTCGGCCTGCAGCGCCTGCACGGCGGCCGCCAGCGCCTGAGGGATGGCCGGCTGCTCGCGCCAGGCTGGCATGCCACCGATCAACAGCACCAGCCTGGCCGAGGGGTAGCGCTGGCGCAGCTGGCGCACGAAGCGCAGGTAGCGCTCGGCAAAGTCGGCGGCGAAGGGCTCACCGCGCGAGGCAGGAAAGCCGTGGTCGTTCTGGCCCAGGTTCACCAGCACCACGTCGGGCGGCTTCGGTCCCGGTGGCGACACCGCCGCGTCGGTGCGAGGCGCGACACGGTCCCACACCTGCGGCATCAGCGTATCGCCCCAGGTGCGCGTGATGCCGATGCCGCTGACCGCGATGCCCACGTAGTCGGCCCCCAGGCGGCGCGCGGTGATCGCCCCGTAGGCGCGGGTGCCGTCATGGGTGGAGAGGTCTTCGTACTGGTCGTCCGCGATGTCGCCGTTGCAAGCGCCAGCGGTGATGGAATCGCCGTAGAACTCCAGCGTCAGCGGCCGGGCTGGCGGCGGGGCCAGCAGGTGCCCCCCGGTGCCCAGCAGCACCCCATGAAACACCGCCTCGGCCATCGCACCCTCGGTGCGCTTGACGATGCGCAGCGTGTGCTCGCCCGGGGCCAGCCGCTGGTTCAACCGCCAATCGGCCGTGCCGGATCCGACAGCAGTGAGGGCCAGCACCTGTGGCTGCCCATCGATCTCGACGGTGAAGTGGCTGAGCCCCCCGCGGCTGGGCGTGAACCGCAGCGCCAGCTGGGTGCCGACGAAGCGTGCACGCCACTCCAGCCCACTCCACGCAGCCAGGCGAGCGCCGTCGGCCTCTTCGCCGGCGCGCCCGGTGACCCGCCAGAGCGCATCAGCCGCCCGCGTGAGGCGCCAGGCCGGCGCAGGCAACAGCGCGCGCTCGCGCACAAAGGCTGAAGGCTGCAGCGCGGGCGGGTACAGGCCGGCCCCCATGATGGCCAGCAGGCTGGCCGAGCGGCCACTACCGGCCCACTCGTCGCGCCGCATCCGCACATGCAGCAGATGGGCGCCCGGCAGCAGGCCTCGGCCCACCACGGTGTAGCGCCAGCCCAGATAGCCTTGACGCTCGGGCACCTGGCCACGGATCGTCACCGGCGGGCCGTCGTCGACCCACGCTTCCAGGTTGCGGAAATGCTCACTCTCGGCATGGAACACGGCGATCTCGCGGCCCCAGACGAGGAACGTGGCCTCGGCATCGTCGGCCGTGGTGCTCCAACCGGGTTGCTGTCCACCCGGATGCCGGGCCCATTCCGGATGCACTGGCCCGCCCCGGACAAAGCCGCGATGGGTGGACGGCTTGAGCGCCTCGCCCGACCATTGGCGGATGAACTCGTGCTCGCGCCCATAGAGCGGCACGGGCAGTGCGACGGCCCCCGAGGGTGTGCCCACGCGGGCGCGAGCGGCTTCGTCCAGCGCCTGCCACACCGCGGTGGCGATCATGTCGTGGCCCGCCTGGTTCGGGTGGACGGGCTCGTCGTACAGCCGTTCCCAGCGGTCTTCGCCGGCGTCCACGCGTTGCTGCATCCAGCGCCCGAAGTCGACCGCTGTCACGCCGTAGTGACGGGCCAGCCGAGCCTGCACCTCCACCGCCTCGCGATCGCGCTGGCCTTGCAGGCTCAGCAGCAATGCCACCACCGCCGGAGGCTTGGGCGCCGACAACAGGCGCCGCAACAAGGCCTCGTAGCTGCTGCCGCGCACGGCGGGATCCAGCGCCAGGTCGTTGACGCCGAACTCGACCACCACCAGATCGGGCTCGGCGTCCAGCACATGGGGCTGCAGGCGTTGCCCACCCACGGCCGAGTCGGTGCCGCTGACCCCGGCGTTGACGAAGCGGACCGTGCCGCGCTGGCCCAGGCGCGCGGCCAGTTGAGCCGCCCAACCTCGGTCGCCCGGTGGCTGCGCGGCATAGCCGGTGGTGATGGAGCCGCCGATCGTCGCGAGGGTGAAGGGTTGGCCGGCGTCCAGCCGTTTCAAGGCCGCCTGCAACCGTGCATCGGTCGCCGAAGCCCCGGTAGCCGCAGCCCCGGTAGCCGCAGCCCCGTTGGCCGCCAAAGAGATCGTGATCGCGCCCGCCATCGCTCCTATCCAGTGTCTCAGTGTGGTCATGCCTCGGTGTCTTCGTTGCGCCACAGCCACCGGTACAGGTCGCAGCGCGCCAGCAGCTCGGCGTGGCTTCCCTGGTCGACGATGCGCCCGGCGTCCATCACGACCAGCCGGTCGGCGTTCATCACGGTCTTCAGGCGGTGGGCGATGATCAGCGTCGAGCGCTGGCCGCGGCCGCGTTCAAGGGCCGCCAGCACCGTCCGCTCGCTGCGCCCGTCCAACGCGCTGGTCGGCTCATCGAGCACCAGAAGGCGCGGCCGGCGCAACAACGCCCGCGCCAGTGCCAGCCGTTGGCGCTCGCCGCCGGACAGGCGGTGGCCGTGGTGCCCAAGCGGCGCATCCAGGCCCTCGGGCAACTGGCGCACGAAGCCGTCGCAACCGGTCTCGACCAGCACCTCCCACAGGGCCTCGTCACCGACATCGCCCAAGCCGAAGACGAGGTTGTCACGCACCGAGCCGTCACCCAGCATCGCGTCTTGCGGCACCCAGGCGACACGACGTCGCCAGGCCTGGGGCGCCAGGGCCGACAGCGGCACCTGATCGATCAGGATGCGGCCGCCCTGCGGTTCCAGCAGCCCGCAGGCCAGCATCGCCAAGGTGGTCTTGCCCGAGCCGCTCGGGCCCACCAACGCCACCGTCTGGCCGGCCTCCAGCACCAGCGAAACGCCGCGCACCCCTGCCGTGGCCGAGCCCGATCCATGGACCAGGCTCACCTCTTCGAAGCTGACCCGGCCGCTCAGGCCGTCGGGCCGCTCCCGGCCCAGCGGCTGCACCGGGGCATCGCGAAGCAGCAGGTCGAGCGAGCGGATGGCCTCGACGCCCCGGTGGATCTGAGGCACGAGGTTGGCCAGGCCCAGCACCGAGTTGGTCAACGAGGTGAAGAAGCCGGACAGCAGCACCACGTCGCCCAGCGTTAAGCCCGCCCATCCCGCGGTATAGAGGCCCGCGGCGGCAAACAGGCACAAGGCGTTCGTGCCCTGGAAACCCACCCAGGCCAGCGCGCCGAAGCGACCGCCCGCCTGGTCCATCGCCAGGCCGGTGCGCGCGGCCTCGTTGATGTGGCCATCCATGCGCTCCAGCTGTTCCGGCTCCAGCCCGTGGGCCCGGGTGATGGGCAGCAGCCGCGTCATCTCCGCGGCGCTGTTGCCGAGCGCCTCGACCGCTTCCCGGTGGCTGCGCTGAGCCTCGCCCAGGCGCTGCCGGGTGAACCAGACCAGCGCCGCGGCCAGCGGCACCGTGCAGAGAAACAGCCAGAGGAACTGCGGCGCACGCCAGGCAGTCACCGCCAGCGCCACGGCGATCGCACTGCCACAGCCCAGCACGCCATCGGCCAGCGCCAGCGTGAGCTGGCCGATCGATTCCACGTCCCGCAGCAGCTTGGTTTGCAGCGCCGCAGGCGATTGGCGCCACCACCACGGCATCGACAACACCAGCAGGCGCTGTGCGAGGGCCATGCGCAACGATGCCTCCACATGGCGCACCACCTGGCTGACGAGGCGCACGTAGAGACGATGGTTCGGCAGGTTCTGCGCGATGAGCAGCCCCGTGCCGATGGCCCAGGCGATCAAGGTGCTGGCCGGCGCGTGCGAGGCCAGCATGTCGACGGTGAGGCCGGTGATCACCGGCAGCAGCACGGCCGGGCTGTGCTTGACGAGGTACACGAGTGCGGCCAGCGTGAGCCGCGGTCGCTGGCCGATGAACAGGCGCCCGTAGGCCCGCAAGGCGCCGAGGGTCGTATCCGTGGGCGCTGAGAACGCCGCCAGCGTCGGGTTGCCGGCGTCGGGTGACGGGCCGGCCACCGGCACGGCGGCTGAAGAGATCGACGAGGCGTTCACCGACATGCTCAACCCTTGGTGGCACCAGCGGTGAGGCCGTCCACGAACTGGCGCTGCAACAGCAGGAATGCCACCACCGCCGGCAGCGAGGCGAGCAGCGAGCCCGCCATCAACACGGCCGCGGTCTGGGGCGCGAAAGTGAGGTTGCCGGCCATCTTGCCCAGCTCCAACGGCAGCGTCATGTACTGGGCGTCGTTGATCACCAGCAACGGCCAGAGGAAGTTGTTCCACTCGCCGATCGCCACAGGAATGCCAATCGCCGCGAGCGAAGGCCGCAGCAAGGGCAGCACCACGCTCCACCACGTCCGCAGCGTGCCGGCACCGTCCATCGTGGCGGCGTCGATCAGCTCGTCAGGGATCGACACGATCGCCTGCCGGAAATAGAACACGACATGGGCCTTGGCCAGGCCCGGCACCAGCAGCGCCGCGTAGCTGTTGATCCAGCCCAGCTTCGCGACCGTGACGAAGTTGGGCACGATGGTCACCTCCCACGGCACCATCATGCTCAGCAGGAGCAGGTTGAACAGCCATCGGCTGCCGGGGAACGGCCGCTTGGCCAGCACGAACGCGACGAACGATGCCGCCAGCAGGCTGACCGCCGTGACGAACACCGTGACAAGCAGACTGTTCAGGTAGAAGCGAGCGAAGCCGTGGCCATCCACATTCACCTGGGAGACACCGGCCTGCTTCTGCGGATCGGCCGAGCTGTCGACCCAATCAGGGTTGTGGAAGCTCTTCAGCGTGGGCTCTTCCACCCAGTAGGTGGGCGGCTTGCGCACCAGCTCGGACACGGTCTTGAACGAGCCGGTCAGCATCCAGTAGTACGGCAGCAGCATGCTCGCGACCAGCAGCCACAGCGGCCACTTCGCCACCGCCAGCCAGCGTGAGGAAGGCACATCCACGCTCATCGGCGCGTCTCCGACAGGCCACCCAGGCGCAAGTTCAGCCAGGTGAGCACGAACAACAACGTCGTGAGGACCCACGCGGCCGCCGAGGCCAGGCCCAGATCGAGCTGCCGAAAGCCGAAGTCGAACAGGTAGGTCACCAGCATCAACGCCGAGTCGAGCGGGCCGCCGATGTTGTCGACCGTGCCGAACAGCAGATACGGTTCATAGAACACCTGGAACGACGCGATCATGCCGGTGACCAGCACATAGAGCAGCGTCGGTCGCAGCATGGGCAAGGTCACGTAGCGCAGCCTCTGCCAGCGCGTGGCCCCATCGAGGGTGGCGGCCTCGTAGAGGTGACCCGGGATGGAGCGCATGCCCGCGACGAACAGGATGGTGTTGTAGCCCACCACCGACCACACGCCCACCATCACCAGGATCACCATGCTCCAGGTGGGATCCCCCAGGAAGCGCACCGGCTCCCATCCCAACCAGCCCCTGACGCTGTTGAACAGGCCATAGGGCTCGGAGTTCGCCATCCACTTCCACGCCGAGATCGCACCCACGCCGCCCGCCACCGAAGGCAGCAGCAGCACCAGCCGCACGATCTGATGCCGCCGCGACTGGCTGCCGAACGACAGGGCCAGCAGCAGGCCGAGCACCACGGCGATCACCGACACCGACGCCATGTAGGTGAAGGTGTTGCGCAGCGCCGTCCAGAAGCGCTCGTCCGCGGCGAGGTCTTCGTAGTTGCGCCACCCCACCCAGACCGGCGCTGCCGTCGCGTGGTATTCGGTGAAGCTCAGCCAGGCCGAGCGCAGCACCGGCCAGGCGACGAACACGGCGAACAGGCCGAAGAACGGCGCCACCAGCAGAACTTGGGCGCCGTGGCGTGCCCATGCGCGCCGCCACGAGTGGTGCCACGAGGGTCGAACGGAGGCGAGGTGGTCCTGCATCAAAGGGCCCTGGATCTGCATCAGCGCGCCACCAAGGGCCGATTGAGAATCGCCGCGGCGCGTGTCAACTCGGTCTGTGGGTCGGCGCCGCTCAGCACCACGCGCTGCACGGCACGCGTGACCGCGTAGTCGAGCCGCATCCAGCCTGGGCAGTTCGGCGGGCCCTCGGCGTCCTGCAACTGGGCGAGCATCGCCTGCTTGCGGTCTTCCGGCAGCGGCAAGCCGGCGATCTGGTCTTGCCGCCCGGCCGGCAACCACATCAGGCCGAGGCCCAGGGCAGATTCGGCCATCTGCCGCGACACCTGCGGGCGGTAGACGGTGCGCATGAACTCGAGCGCCAGATCGATGTGCGGCGAGAAGGTGGTGACCCCCATCGCCGTTCCGCCCAGCAAGGCGGTGCGGCGGCCGGTATCGCTGGCCGGCAACGGCGCGGCCGCCCACTTGCCCACCAGTTGCTTGTGCATGACGTCCAGCTGAGACACCTGCCAGGTGCCCGACTGCATCAGCGGGTAGCTGCCGTTCTCCAGCCCGCCATCGGCGTCGGGCCACGAATCGGTGGGTGCCTTCAGCAGGCGGTAGATCGACGCGTAGTAGGTCAGCGCCTTGACGGCCTCGGGGCTGTCCACCTCCGAACGCGTACACCCCGCGTCGTAGATGGCGCCCCCGGCCTGCCGCAGATAGGGGTAGAAGCCCACCCAGGTGGTGTTGCCCCATTGCTGGGCAAAGCCGCGCGTGCCCTTGGCCTGCAAAGACTGAACTGTCGAGGTGAACTCAGCCCACGTGGCGGGTGCGCGCGGCAGCAGGTCCGTCCGGTAGAACTGCAGCTGCACGTGCATGTCGAACGGTGCCGCGAAGATGGCGCCATCGGGCCGCCGCACCGCCCGCAAGGCACCGGGGTTGGCATGCTGGGCCAGCAACTGCACGATGTCGGGCGCTCGCCGCGCCAGATCGACCAAGCCGCCCTTCTGCCCGAGATCGATCGCATAGGTGGTGCTGCCGGTGATCACGTCCGGCCCGCGGCCGCTGGCCAAGGCGGCGGAGTATTTCGTCATCGCGTCGGCCCACGGCACATCGCGCACCTCCACCTCGACGCCCGGGTGCTCGGCCTTGAACGTCGTGACCGCCGCTTGCAGCAGCCGCGGCGTCTTGTCGTCCCCCACCATCCACACCACCAGCCGGCGCGCCGGCGGTTGTGCGTGCGCCAAAGCCGGCCACCCCATCCCGAGCCCGAGCAGCGCCATGGCCACGGGCCCGGCAACCAGGCAAGCCGCCATCCAGGCGGCCAGGGTGCAGGGGCGGGTTCGCATCTGTTTTCTGTTGTTTAGTAAACATCTCGATTATCTGCACCACACGAAACAGTGCAAGCCGTCGCAACAGTCTCTACGCCTAGAGTTATCCCTGAGTGACGACAACAAGCCAAAGAAACAGACTACTCAACAGGTAAACAGTTTAGTTCGGCTGTCGTTCAGCCGAGGCACCCAACGTGGCCGAGCTGGCGCTTCACAACATCGAGAAAAGCTACGGCGCCGGGGCCGTGCGCGTGCTGCACGGCATCGACCTGCAAGTGCGCGACGGTGAGTTCATGGTGTTCGTCGGCCCCTCGGGCTGCGGCAAATCCACCACCTTGCGGCTCATCGCCGGCCTTGAAGACATCAGCCGCGGCCGGCTGAGCATCGGCGGCCGGGATGTCACCGATGTACCCGCCGCGCAACGAGGTGTGGCGATGGTCTTCCAGAGCTACGCGCTCTACCCCCACATGACGGTGCGCGAGAACCTCGGCTTCGCGCTCAAGCTCGCCGGCAGGCCACGCGCCCGCATCCAGGAAGCGGTGGAGCGGGTGTCACGCATCTTGCAGCTGGATGCACTGCTGGAACGCAAGCCCGGCGCGCTCTCCGGTGGCCAGCGTCAGCGCGTGGCCATCGGCCGGGCGATCGTGCGCCAACCCAAGGTGTTTCTCTTCGACGAACCGCTGTCCAACCTGGACGCGGCCTTGCGGGTGCAGATGCGCACCGAGCTGGCCCGGCTGCACCGTGAGCTGCGCACCACGATGGTCTATGTGACCCACGATCAGGTCGAGGCGATGACGCTCGGCCAGCGCATCGCCGTGTTCAACCAGGGCAGGGTCGAACAGTGCGGCGAGCCTCTGACGCTGTACGAACGACCCGCCAACCGGTTCGTGGCCGGCTTCATCGGCAACCCGGCGATGAATTTCATCCCCGCGCGCTGCGATGGTGCCGGCCACATCGAGGCCGAAGGCACGGCCGTCGACCTGACAGCGGCGCGGGAGGATCTCCCGGCACAACTGCTGCTAGGTGTTCGCCCGGAGCATCTGAGCCTCACCGCCCCAGGTGCCGGGCTGCCTGGCCGCGTGGACGTCGTCGAGCACCTGGGCAACGAGCAGATCGCCCACGTGGCCATGCGAGGCGACATCCGTGTGATCGTGCGGATGCCCGCCGACACAACAGCCCCCGTGCCGGGCGAGAACGTCGGTCTGCATTGGCAGCCACGCCACACCCATTTGTTCCGCGCCGATGAGGCCGGAATGCGTTTGAACTGATATCCCCACCCACCCCCCGCTCATGACGATCGAATCCCTCTCGGACCTTCACGACGGCTGGCAATTGGCCGAGTCGCCGTCAGGTGCCGACTACGCCACCCTCAGCAGCCTGCCCGCCAGCGCCTGGATCCCCGCCTGCGTGCCGGGCAGCGCCCACGCGGCCCTGCTGGCGGCCGGACGCATCCCCGACCCCTTCTTCGGCACCAACGAAACCGCTGTCCGCTGGGTGAGTGAACGCACCTGGGTGTGGCGCACCCACTTCGAGGTCACCGATCTCGCCGAGCATGAAGACCTCGTCTTCGAAGGCCTGGACACCTGGTGCACCGCCTGGCTGAACGGGCGGCCCCTGCTGAGCTCTGACAACATGTTCGTGCCCGCGCGCGTCGACGTGCGAGGCCGCCTGCGCACCGGCCGCAATGAGCTGGTGCTGCGCTTCGACCCGCCGCTGGCCAAGGCCCGCGAGCAGGAGGCCGCCCTCGGACGCCGCCAGCTGTGGAACGGCGACAGCGCGCGCCTGTATGCGCGCAAGGCGCAGTACCACTTCGGCTGGGACTGGGGCCCCGAGCTGCTGGTGAGCGGCCCGTGGAAGCCGGTGCGGCGGCATCGCTGGCAGGTGCGCATCGACGATGTGCATTGCCGCACCGAGGTCGATGCGGTGGCCGGCTCGGCTCGCGTGCAGGTGCGCGCCGCGCTGGTCGGTGCGGCACCGGGCCTGCGCATCGACACCGAACTGCTGGGGCCGGATGGCGCACAGGTGGCGGCGGGCTCGCACGCCGTCGAGGCCGACGGCATCACCTTGTCGGTGCCGAAGGCCCGCCTGTGGTGGCCCCGCGGCATGGGCGAGCAGGCGCTGTACACGCTGGTGGTGCGCGCGGTGGGCGAAGCGGGGGTGCTGGCCGAAGACCGGCGCCGCATCGGCTTGCGCACGCTGCGACTGGTGCAAGAGCCGGTGCAGGGCGAAGGCGGCCGCAGCTTCTACTTCGAGGTCAACGGCCAGGCCTTCTTCGCCGGAGGCGCAAACTGGATCCCCGACGACAGCCTGCTGGAGCGCATCACGCCCGAGCGCTACCGCGAGCGCGTGGCACAAGCCGCCCAGGCCAACATGACGATGCTGCGCGTGTGGGGCGGTGGCATCTACGAGGACGACGCCTTCTACGACGCCTGCGATGAGCTGGGCCTGCTCGTCTGGCAGGATTTCATGTTCGCCTGCGGCATGTACCCGGCGCACGAGGCCTACCGCGACAGCGTGCGGCAGGAGGCCACCGCGGCCGTCAAGCGGCTGCGCCACCGGGCGAGCCTGGCGCTCTGGTGTGGCAACAACGAGGACTACGCCATCGCCGAGTCGATCGGCGCCTATGGCCCGCACGGTCAGCTCGAGCGCTTCGATGCCCGCGTGATCTACGAGAAGCTGCTGCCCGAAGTCTGCCTCGCGCTCGACCCGGATCGCACCTACTGGCCTGGCAGCCCGTTCACACCGAACGCCACCGGCATCAGCTCGTCGGCCGACGCGCAGGTGGGCGACCGCCACAGCTGGGAGGTCTGGCACCAGCAGATGCTGCCCTACCAGCGCTACGGCGACGTGCAGGCGCGGTTCGTCAGCGAGTTCGGCATGCAGTCGCATCCCTCGCTGCCCTTGCTGGAGTCGGTGCTGCCGCCGGAAGAGCGTTTCCCCGAGAGCCGCACCGTGATGTGGCACAACAAGGCCGGAGGTGGCCAGCCCGATGGCCATCGGCGCCTGGCGGTCTACCTGGCCGACAACCTGCGCGTCGGCCCGACGCTGGCCGAGCAGGTCTACGCGACCCAGTTCGTGCAGGCCGAGGCGATGCGGGTGGCGTATCAAGACTTTCGACGTCGTTGGCAGCGCGCCGGAGCGCGCGCGGTAGGTGGTGCACTGGTATGGCAGCTGAACGACTGCTGGCCGGTGACGAGTTGGGCGCTGATCGACTCGTCTGGCACGGTGAAGCCGGCCTGGCATGTCATCCGCCGCTCGCTGGCCACCGTGGCCGTGGCGGCCCGCATCGAGGGCCGCCAAGCCCGGCTGGCGGTGATGAACAGCGCCGCCACACCGCAGCCGCTGCGCCTGCAGTGCCGCGCCTTCACGCTGGACGGCCGCTGCCTGGCCGACACCACGCTGGAGGCCCAGGTGTCCGCCTCTGCCACGCACGAGGTGCTGCACACCCTGCCCGCCTCGGACGAACCCTTGATGGTCGAACTGCTGGCCCTGGACGCCCAAGGGGTGGAAGTGGCACGCGACTGCGCGTGGCCGGAGCCCTTCAAGTTCCACCACCTGGGCGCCGCGCGCCTGAGCTGGCGCACCGATGCATCGGGCGTGCTGGTCTCGACCGACCGCCCCGTCAAGGGCCTGTGGCTGCAGGCCCCGGGTATCACATTCGAAGACAACTTCATCGACCTCGTTCCCGGCGAAGCCCGGCATGTGTCGACCGGTGCCGCCGCGCCGTCGAGCCTGCATGCCATGGCCCTCGACATCGCCGGGCAGGTGATCGATCTGAAGCGTTGACCGGAGGGGTGAGCAGGACCAGCGAGCACCAGCACTGACGATTCGACGACAACGATGACATGAGCGCACGCGCCCCAAGCAAGAGGCGCACTTTCCAAGGCAAAGGAGACAAGATGAATACATTGCGCAGAACGACCCTGTCGTTGGCAGCAGCCCAGGTCGCCATGATGTGGACGGGACTGGCCTGGGCACAGGCCAGCAGCGACAAGGCCGAGAAGGTCGAGACCGTCGTGGTGACCGGCCAGCGCGCGGCGCTGCAATCGGCCCAGAAGATCAAGCAGGACGCCGAGGAGGTGGTCGACTCGATCGTGGCGGAAGACATCGGCAAGCTGCCAGATCGATCCGTCACCGAGGTGCTGCAGCGCGTCGTCGGTGTCACGATGGACCGCACCGCGGCGCGCGACGACCCCGTGCACTACTCGGTCGAAGGTTCGGGCGTGATCATCCGGGGCCTGACCTACGTCAGCTCGCAGCTCAATGGCCGGGAAACGTTCAGCGCGAACAAGGGGCGCGGCCTGGGCTTCGAGGATGTGCCGCCCGAGTTGATGTCGCGCGTCGACGTCTACAAGAACCCCTCGGCCGAGCAGACCGAAGGCGCCATCGCCGGCCTGGTCGACCTGCGCACCGCCCTGCCCTTCGACTACCAGGGCTTCAAGGGTGCCATCTCCATGTCCGGCACCTACTCGGACCTGCAAGGCAAGTTCAAGCCGGAAGTCTCCGCCCTGCTGGCCAACAGCTGGGACACCGACATCGGCCGGTTCGGCGTGCTGCTGGACGTGGCGCACTCTGAAGGCACATCGCGCACCGACACCATCACCGTCGACCCCTACTACCCTGAGACCACGGCCGCCAACGGGCTCAACCTGCCGACCGGCCGCTGGTTCCCGCGCGACCTGAGCTGGCGCCGGCAGGAATACGACCGCACCCGCGACGGCGCCTATGCCGCCTTGCAGTGGAAGAAAGACTCGATGGAGTCTTCTCTCACCTACTTCCATTCGCGCTACAAGTTCGACATGCGCGAATGGGCGGTGAAGGCCGAAGTCGACCCGTACACCATCCTGATCGACAACGCGACTTGGGACGACGAAGGGCGCATGGTCAAAGGCACCTTGCGCAGCAATGCCGACGGCATCGAGGTCGAAAACAACACCCGGTACTCGTCGCGCACCTCGCAAAGTGACGATTGGTCGTGGAACTTCCGCTGGAAGCCCAACGCCGAGTGGACGCTGACCTCCGACGTGCAGTACGTCACCTCGAAGACGCATGCGCTGGATTCGAACGTCGCCACCGGCGTGCTGATGCCCAAGCAGACGATCGACCTCACCGGCTCGATCCCGAAGGCGAGCTTCGACGCCGCGGACACCACCTTCCTGGACAACCGCGACAACTACTACTGGGCCACGACGATGGAGCACCTGGACAAGGGTGAAGCCACGCAGAAGGCCTGGAAGGGCGACGTGCGCTACCAGTTCCAGGACAACCCCTACCTGACCGACATCCGATTCGGGGTGCGCCTGGCCGACCGCGACGCGCTGACCCAGAACTCGAACCCCAGCTACAACTGGGCCGCCGTCACCAAGGCGTGGGAACGCTACTGGTACGTGACCGACCTGGCCTGGGTGCGCAACTACAGCGAAGCCACGCAATACAACCCCTTCTCCAACTTCATGGGGGGTGGCAATTCGGTGGCCGGCATGTACTTCCCGGACGCCTCGGTCGTCAACGGCTTTCCCGCCAGCTACGTGAGCCTGCACGACCATGTGAAACCGCTGTGCGATGGCTGGGCCGATGGCAGCCACTGCGGTTGGATGGGCACGAACGCCAACCCCTACACCTGGGCACCCGGCAAGCTGGGCGATCCGATCGGCACGAACGACCAACGCGAGCGCACCACCGCCGCCTACTCGCAGCTGCGGTTCGCCTTCGACGAACTGCCGATGCCGATCGACGGCAATGTGGGCGTCCGCGTCGTTCGCACTGAAAACCAGGCCAACGGCTACACCACGCTCACCGCGGCCGCCGTGCCGGGCGGCGCTTCGGGTGTGCCTGTGCCCGTGTTCACCAGCTTCGCCGCGGCAGAGAAGTTCGAGAACTCGTTCACCAACGTGCTGCCCAGCCTCAACCTTCGGATGAAGGCTTCGAACAACCTGCAGTTCCGTGTGGCCGCCGCGAAGGCCATCTCGCGCCCCGAGCTGAACCAGATGCAGGCCTACCTGGAGATGAAGCAGAACGTCGAGATCGACAACACCGATCCGAACAACCCGGTGGTGAAGTCGGTCACCTACTCCGGCACTGCGCAAGGCAACCCGCTGCTCAAGCCGGTGCGCTCCACACAAGAGGACGTGACCGCCGAGTGGTACTTCGCCAAGTCCGGCTCGCTGACGATGGCGGTGTTCAACAAGGATCTGAAAGACATCATCGTCAATCAGACCTACGCTCGCTCGGTAGAGGCGGAAGACGGCACGCCCTACAACTTCGTCATCACGGCCCCGGTGAATGGTGCCAAGGGTCACGCGCGCGGTGTCGAGATCGCCTACCAGCAGTATTTCGACGGCCTGCCGGACTTCCTGCAGGGCCTGGGCCTGCAAGCGAACTACACCTACGTCGACAGCAAGATGAAGCGGTACAACGCGGTGTACTCGCCCTATTGCTCCGCCGGTGCCGGTGCCGACAACCTGAACCTGTTCATCAACGGCTGTGACACCGATGGCCGCTCGTTCGGCGACACCCCGCTGCCCAACCTCTCACGCAACACTTTCAACCTGGCGGTGCTGTACGACAAGGGCCCCTTCTCGGCCCGGGTGGCCTACTCGTGGCGCGAGAAGTACCTGCAAGGCGTGGCGTTGAACTCCGACAACACGGGCCCCAACCAGCAGAACGGGCTGGACACCAACCCCGACAGCCCCAACTACGGCAAGCACTCGTTGCCGCTGGGCCTGCCGTTGTGGGGCGATGACTACGGTCAGGTGGATGCGGGGGTGCAGTACCGCTTCAACGACAACCTCACCTTCAGCCTCGAAGGCCGCAACCTCACCAACGCGATGTACAAGCAGCTGATGCAACAACACATCGGCACCTTCGGCCACAACTACTTCACCTCGGGCCGCAGCTACACCGCCTCCGTGCGCTACGCGTTCTGACGGTGATCCAGGGCGGGGGCTCGGCCACGCCGGGCCCCGTTTCTGCTCCGCCCTGGGCATGAACCTGTTTGCTTGTCGACCTTGACCTCGACGATTCCTCGATGCGCCGGGCCCTCGCCCGGCGCTCTTTCGATGTCGCGCCGCAGCGCGTGCGGCGCGCTGCTGTACAGCCTGGCCGCTGCCGGTTGCTCCACCCGCACCGTGGCAACGACGCGCACACCTGGCCTCGACAGCCTGGACGCCCTGGCGAGAGCCAAGGGCCTGCGCTTTGGCAGCGTGCTGGGGCGCGGCACGCCGCAACGCCCAGGCAGCTTTGACGACGAATCCTGCCGCATGCTCACCGCTCGCGAGTGCAGCGTGCTGGTGCTGGAAAACGAGTGCAAGTGGCCGCAGTTGCGCCCCCACCCGGGTGAGCCCTATCGCTTCGCGCCGGCCGACGAGATGTTCGCCTGGGGCCTGGCGCAGGGCATGTCACTGCGTGGGCACACGCTGCTGTGGATGCCGCAGCGATGGCTGCCTTCGTGGATCGCCCAGATCGATTTCGGCACCCAGCCGGCCACCCGCGCCCAAGGCCTGCTGGCCGAGCACATCCACACCACCTGCGCCCACTTCGGCGATGCCATCGAGAGCTGGGATGTGGTCAACGAGGCGGTGGACCACCTCACCGGCCAGATGCGCGAGAACACGCTGTCCAGGCATCTGGGCGATCCGGTGGCCCTGGTGGCCGAAGCCTTTCACCTGGCGCGCGCCCACGCACCCCACGCCCAACTGGTCTACAACGATTTCATGAGCTGGGACGAGGGCGGCGAGCCGCACCGGCGCGGGGTGTTGACGCTGCTGGCCGAGCTGCGGCGCCGAGGCGCGCCGGTGCATGCGCTGGGGGTGCAGGCCCACATCGGCGTGTGGAGCCTGCCGGCCTCGGGCGATGACGCCGCGGCGCGGCGGGCGCAGATCTGGCGCCGCTTCCTCGACGAGGTGACCAGCCTGGGGCTGGACCTGCTGGTGACCGAGCTGGACGTGGAAGATCGCGCGCTGCCGGCCGACCTCGCCGCCCGTGATGCGGGCGTGGCGGCCGTGGCCCGCGATTGGCTCGATGTGACATTGGCCAACCCGCGGCTGCATCGCTTGCTCTGCTGGGGCCTGACCGACCGCCACAGCTGGCTGCACACCGACAACCCGCGCCCCGATGGCCTTCCGAAGCGGCCCCTGCCCTATGACGAGCTGGGCCGCCCGAAGCCTTTGCGCCAAGCCATCGCGCAGGCGCTGCGTGCCGCGCCTGCGCGCTGATCAGAGCGAGCGATCGCGCAGGAACGCGGCGTAGGCCAGCGCACTGCGCTTGGGGGTGCGGCGCTGCGTCTCGTAGTCGACATGCACGATGCCGAAGCGACGCTCATAGCCCCAGGCCCATTCGAAGTTGTCCATCAGCGACCAGATGAAGTAGCCCCGCACGTCCACGCCACGGGCCATGGCACGGGTGCAGGCGGCGAAGTGCCGCTTCAGGTACGACTGGCGCTGCAGATCGTCCACGACGCCATCCTGCACATGGTCGTCGCTCGACATGCCGTTTTCGGTGATGTAGATCGGCGGCAGGTTCGGGTAGTCGCGCCGCAGGGCTTCCAGCAGATCCTGCAGGCCCTGCGGATAGACCTCCCAATCCATGGTCGTGCGCTCGACGGCCGGGTCGCGCACCCACTCGAAGCTGTCGGCCCCCGTGGAGCTGACGACGGCACGGCTGTAGTAGTTGATGCCCAGGAAGTCCATCGGCGCGGCGACGGTCTCCATGTCGCCCGGCAGCACGACGGGCTCGGTGCCCTTCCACAGGCGGAACAGGTCAGCCGGGTACTCGCCCTTCAGCAAGGGGTCGAGCACCCAGCGGTTCTGGTAGGTCTCGTACAAGCGCGCAGCGTCCACGTCTTCATGCACATCCCGGCCGGGGTAGCCCGGCCCCAGGTTGGCCACCAGGCCCATCTGCGCATGCGGGTCGTTCGCCCGCAGTGCCGGCAATGCGAGCCCATGGCCCAGCAGCAAATGGTGCATCGCCTGCGTGCCCCAGCGCGCTACGTTGTGGCCGGGTGCATGGTGCCCGTTGCCATAGCCCAGGTAGGCCGCGCACCAAGGCTCGTTGTGGGTGGCCCAGGAGGTGACGCGGCCCGCCAGCTCGCGGCTCATCAGGTCCGCGTAGTCGGCAAAGCGCCAGGCGGTCTCACGGTTGAGCCAGCCGCCCCGGTCTTCCATCCACTGCGGCAGATCCCAGTGGTAGAGCGTGACGAAGGCGCGGATGCCGCGCTCGGCCAGGCCATCCGTCAGCCGCTTGTAGAAGTCGATGCCACGCGCATTCGGCCGGCCCTTCTCGTCCATCACGCGCGGCCACGCGATGGAGAAGCGGTAGGCATCCACCCCCAGTGCGGCGAGCAGATCGAGGTCTGCTTCCCAGCGGTGGTAGTGGTCGCACGCCATCGCGCCTGTTTCGCCCCGGGCCACTTTGCCCGGGGTGGCGCAGAAGGTGTCCCACACCGAGGGCAGGCGGCCGTCTTCGTTCACCGCCCCCTCGATCTGGTACGACGAGGTGCCCACGCCGAAGATGAAGCCGCGGCCCCGCATGGCCGAGCCTTCGGGCGGGGACACCAGATCGGCGAGCGCCGCACGTGCAGCAGGATCGGAAGGCAGGTTCAATCGCATGGCACAATGTGTTTAGTAAACACTGAACATTGTGCGCAGTACCCTCGGCATCGTCAAGCGCCAGTACCCGGGCCCCTGCGGAACGGCAGGCCTGCTCCGAGGGTGCCCGGTCAGGGACCGATGCCAGAATCGACGACCCAGTCATCACGGCCCACTGCTGCAATCGCATGCCCGATAAACAAAAACGGAACGTCACCGTTCGCGAGCTCGCCAAGGCAGCCCGCGTCTCGATCGGTACCGTGTCACGCGCGCTTCGAGGGCAGCCCGGCCTGTCGGAGCAGACGCGTGCTGATGTGCTTCGCATCGCGCAGGAGCTGGGCTACGACATCGAGAAGCTGCACACCGGCAAGCCACGCCGCATCCTGTTTCTCTACAACCGCGCGATCGGCGCGCTGACGACCAACCAGTTCTATTCGATCGTGCTGCATGGCGCCGAATCGGCATGCCGCGAGGCTGGCATCCTGCTGAGCCTGATGTCGGTGGCGCCGGGCGACGACGTGGCCGCGAAGGTGCGACGCTTCGAATCCGACGCGCTGCTGGCCGCGGGTTATTTCGAAAGCGAAACGCTGGTGTCGTTCCAGCAGTGCGAATTGCCGCTGGTGCTGGTCGATCACTTCCACGCGGGCATCCACTGCGTGAACGGCGACAACCTCAACGGCGCCTGGATGGCGACGCGGCACCTGCTGGACAGCGGTGCGAAGACCTTGGCCGCCATCTACGGGCCCTTGTCGCACCACTCGGTGTCATTGCGGGCCAAGGGCTTCCGGCGCGCGCTCTTCGAAGCACAGCGGCTGCTGGATCCGGACTACGAAGTGACGCTGGACCCGGCCATCGACTACGACGAAGCCGGTCGCGATGCCATGCGCCGCCTGCTGAAGCTGAACCCGCGGCCCGACGCCGTGTTCGCCTACAACGACGCCACCGCACTGCATGCCATCGAGGTCTGTCAGGAGGCCGGGCTCGAGGTGCCGAAGGACGTGCGGGTGATCGGCTATGACGACATCGTGGCGGCCTCGCACAGCAAGCCGGCGTTGTCGACGGTGCGGCTGGACAAAGAGCTGATGGGCGCTGTGGCGGTCGAAGCGCTGGTACGCGGCGACGTGGGCCCGGCGGACACGCTGCTGCCGGTCGAGCTGGTGATCCGCGACAGCTCGCATCAATCCGCCACGCCGCGTCGAACCACCTCCCGCCGCACGACGGCCCCCGCCACCACCGCTTCTTCCTCGCGCCGCAGCCGATGATCGACTGGCGGCCGCTCGTCCCCACGGCACATCCGGTGCCATCAACGTCGAAACGCCGCCATGATCCGAACACGTCGCCCAGCCCGGCTGACCGCCCTGCTCGTCTCGATCCTGCACCTCGGCCTGCTGGCCGGGGCCCAGGCGCACGAAACCTTGAAGCTCGACCAACCCAAGCCGGCGCTGGCTCCCACGCCGCCCATGGGCTGGAACTCGTGGAACAAGTTCGGCTGCAACATCAACGAGCAGATCGTCCGGCAGCAGGCCGATGCGATGGCCGCCTCGGGCATGAAGGCGGCGGGTTACCAGTACATCGTCATCGACGACTGCTGGCAGAAAAGCCGTGACGAAGAAGGCCGCATCCAGGCCGACCCCGAGCGCTTTCCCAGCGGCATCAAGGCCCTGGTCGACCATGTGCACTCGCGGGGCCTGAAGTTCGGCATCTATTCCGACGCTGGCTCGCTCACCTGCGGCGGCCGCCCGGGCAGTGCAGGGCATGAGTTCCAGGACGCGCTGCAGTACGCCCGCTGGGGTGTCGATTACCTGAAGTACGACTGGTGCTACACCGGCACCCGCAACCCTGAGGCGGCCTACACCATCATGGCCAAGGCGCTGCGCGAATCGGGGCGCGACATCCTGCTGTCGATCTGCGAGTGGGGCACCGGCCAGCCAGACCGCTGGGCGCCCGACGTGGGCCACATGTGGCGCACCACCGGCGACATCTTCGATGCCTGGGAAGGCAAGAAGGAGTGGTCGATCGGCATGCTCAACATCCTCGATCTGCAGGTCGAGCGCTGGCGGCACTCCGGCCCGAATCGCTGGAACGACCCCGACATGCTCGAGGTGGGCAACGGCGGGATGACGAACACAGAGTACATCTCGCACTTCTCGCTCTGGGCGATGCTGGCAGCCCCGCTGATCGCCGGCAACGACCTGTCGACGATGTCGGAGGCCACGCGACAGATCCTGACAAACGCGGATGTGATCGCCGTCGACCAAGACCCGCTCGGCCAGCAGGCGCGCCGCATCTGGAAGGAAGGCGATCTGGAGATCTGGGCCCGGCCGCTGCAAGGCGGTGACCAGGCCGTGGTGCTGTTCAACCGCGGCGCACAGCCCGCCAGCATGTCGGTGAAATGGGCTCAGCTGAACCTGCCGGGCGGCCTGAAAGCGGACGTGAAAGACCTGTGGTCCAAGGCAGTGCAGCGCGGCGTGGCCCACAGCTACGCTGCACGCGTCGAGCCGCATGGCGTGGTGATGGTTCGTCTCACCCCGCGGCCCTGAACCGAAGGCGCCGTCGGCCCGCCGCGCCAAGATGGGGGCCGCCGCAGCGCACGCTGCGGCGGCCTCCGGAACGGTGATTGCCCCTTGCACTGGTCACCCCCAGAACGGACCAGCCATGGACATCACCACGCCTTCCTCTCCTCCTCCTGCTTCGTCGCCAGTGCCCTCTTGCGGGGCCCCGGCAAACGATGATTCCCAACGATCGTCCTCGACGTGTTCCCCGTCTTCGACTCCCCCGATCCGTCGCCCGTCTGAAGACGAACCCGGCCCGGTGCAGAGCGAAGACGACATTCCTCGCGAAGACAACGACACGCCACGGGAGTAGGTCGCAGCGGCCGTTGCCCGCGGGTTCATCTCATGCTCAACGCTCCACCAGCCGGAACGACTGCGCCGCCGTCCCGTTGCAGTCCCACAGCTGCAGCTGGACGCCGTTGGCCTTCGAGGCCGACGGCACGTCCAGGCACTTGCCGCTGGAGCGCCCGATGAACTTGTAGGCACCGCCGCCCACGCTCACCGGCATCCACTGCTGGTTCTGGCCGCCGCCGTACGTCCACAGCTGGATGGGCGATCCGTTGTTCGTGCCCCATTCGGCCACGTCCCAGGCCAGCACCGGTTCTTGCTGCACGATGACCTTGTAGTAGCCATCGCTGGTCGGCTTGAACTGCCAGTTCTGGTTCGGCTGGCCGTAGCTGTTGCAGGCCCACTGCTGCAGCTTCGCGCCGTTCTTGGTGCCGTACTCGGCATCGTCGACGCACGCGCCGCTGTTCACGTTGACGACGCTGTACCAACGGTTCGGGTCGATGCCCGGCGGCGGTGGCGGCGGGGGCGTGCCCTTGTTGAAGTCGACCTCGAAGTAGTTGCTGCGGCCGTTGTAGCCGTTTTGCCAGATTTCGAAGCCGGCCTCGACGTCGATCAGGTACCAGCTGTCGGACAGCAGGTTCCGATTGCGCGCATCGTTGAAGAAAGGCTTCAGGTCGAAGTTCACTTCGTTGCGCGGGCTCGTGGCCACGTAAGACACGATGTGCCACGTCTCATTGAAGCCGGCGCTGCGGATCGGCGCCTCCCAGACCTCCCAGTCCATCCCGTTGATGTTCACGTTGCCGGCACGGTGGCCGGCAGGCGTCACGGAGCCCGATCGATTGATCCAGACCATGATCTCGGTGCCGTCCGGCTGCCCGTTGGGCGTCGGTGTCTGGGCGAACCAGACGTCGTACGAGATGTTCCATTGGCCCGGCCCGGGCGGCGTGACGCTCCATTTGGTTGGGGCGCTATTCACACTGCCCAAGACCAGCGGCAAACCGCTGTTCTTGGTGCAGCCTCCCCAGTGGCACCCCTTATATATCGATGGATACCCCCCGGGCGCTCCGTTGGTCGGCACCTGGTTGTTGCCAGTGACCGAGAACGAACCGGTGCCCGCATCCACATTGATGCATTGCGAGCCGCCCGCGGGGTTGTAGAAATTGTTCTGAACGATGTACGTGTCGCTGAGCACGGGCACCGTGTCGTAGCGATCGCACTTGGTCTGTGCGTGAGATGCGGCGGCGCCCGACAGCAGCGCCAACGCGGCGAGTGCCGGTGGAATCGTCTTCTTCATGCGAAGTCTCCTCTGGGATAGGAAGGCCGCTTGGTTGCGGTACATCCTTCGAAGGCTTCTATGACCTTCTGATCCGATCCCCCCGGCCCGCATCTGCAGCGGCCCATTGTTGGGCCCGTCTTTGGGCAAGGTGGCCGCACCCTGAAGGTGGTGGCTGTCCCGCGCGTTGACAGTCGCGCGGGCAGCCACCGGGTGCGGCGATTCAGAACAACATCAACGAGGAACCAGGCGGAACTGCTGGGCAGCCGAGCCGTTGCAGTCGTACAGCTGCAACTGCACGCCGTTCTCCTTCGAGGCGGCCGGCACATCCAGGCACTTGCCGCTGCCGCGTCCGACGAAGCGGAATGCCCCGCTGCCGGAGGCCTCGGCCTTCCACTGCTGGTGGTCCGTGCCGCTGTAGGTCCACAGCTGGATCGGGGTGCCGTTGGCGGTGCCGTTGTTGGCGGCTTGCCAGCCCAGCTTCTTGGCCTGCTTCACGAGAACCTTGTAGTAGCCATTGCCGGTGGGCTTGAACTTCCACATCTGGTTCAGCTGAGCATCGGTGCCATTGCAGGCCCACTGCTGGATCTTGGCGCCGTTCTTGGTGCCGTACTCGGCGTCATCGACACAGCTGCCGCTGTTGACGTTGATCACGTTGTACCAAAGCTTGGGGTCGATCTCTGTCGGCGGCGGGGTCTTGTTGAAGTCAACCTGGAAGCTGTTGCTCACGCCGTTGTAGCCGTTCTGCCAAGCTTCGAAGCCAGCTTCCACGTCGATCAGGAACCAGCTGTCGGACAGCAGGCCGCGGCCCTTCGAATCGTCGAAGAAAGGCTTCAGGTCGAAGTCGACGTCGTTGCGCGGGCTGGTCGCCACGTACGAGACGATGTGCCACTTGTCATTGAAGCCGGCACTGCCCTTCGGGGCCGTCCACACATCCCAGTTCATGCCGTTGATGTTGACGTTGCCGGTCTTCTGGCCCGCTGGCGACACCGAACCCGAGTGGTTGATCCAGACCATGATCTCGGTGCCATCGGGCTGGTCGTTCGGCGTGGGCGTCTGCGCGAACCAGATGTCGTACGAGATGTTCCACTGGCCCGGCGCGGGCGGCGTCACGTTCCACTTCGTCGGCGCGGTCGTCACGCTGCTGAGCACCAGCGGCAGGCCACTGTTCTTCGTGCAGGCGCCCCAGTGGCAGCCCTTGTAGATGGAGGGGTAGCCGCCCGGTGCGCCGTTGGTGGGCACCGAGTTGTTGCCGGTCACGGTGAACGAGCCGTTCGACGTGTCAACGTTGATGCACTGCGTCCCGCCGGCACCAGGGTTGTAGAAATTGTTCTGAACGATGTAGGTGTCGTTCATCACGGGAATCGAACCGAACTGCTGGCAGTTTTGCTCTGCGAATGCAGCGCCATGGCTCAGCAGGGCTGCCGTCAGCGCCAGCGTGAACCTCGCGTTTTTGGACATCTGGGTCTCCTCGTCGATGTGTCAACCGCTGGAGCCGGCAGCATCATCACCACCGAACCAGCGCCGCAAGCTTAGGAGGCCCCCTCTACCCCTACCCTGCGGGTATTGCCGCGAAACCCGGCCAAGATTGACGAGAATGGCCGAAAGCCGCGTCCGGCGCGGTCAAGCGAAACAACACGTCACAAGCAGTATCCGGAGCACTCGCTCATGGGCCGGCCGCCGATCCCCAGCCAGCATTACGCCTACCGCCTCAACCAAGTGCTGGACCACATCGACAACCACCTCGATGGCGATCTCAGCCTCGAAGTGCTTGCCGGCTTGGCCCATTTCTCGCGCCACCACTTCTTGCGGGTTTTCCAGGAGTGGTACGGCGAAGCACCGATGGCCTACGTGCGCCGCCGCCGCCTTGAAGCCGGCGCCGCGCTGCTGCGCTACTCAGCCGATCCGATCGGTGATGTGGCGGCACGCTGCGGCTTCGACACGGCCGATGGCTTCACCCGCGCCTTCCGCCAGTACTTCGGCCAGGCCCCCAACCGCTGGCGTGCCTACACGCCGCCCCCAGCGCCTGAGCTGCCGCCACTGCGCCCGTGGCCAGTGCGGATCGAGCAGCTGCCTGCTGTGCGGGTGGCCTACACCCGCCGCGTGGGCGTCTACGGCGAAGCCAGCGAGGCTCAATGGCGCCAGCTGTCGGACTGGATCCACAGCCAGGGCCTGGGCCCGCTGGTGCGCTTCGGCATGGGCTTGGACGATCCTGGCCTCACGCCCCCTGCGCGCTGCCGCTACGACGTGTGCGCCGCCCTGCCCGAGACGTTCGAGCCGCCGCCCCGAACGCCGATCAAGATGATCCTCGGCGGCCCGCACGCGGTGCTGTCGTACTCGGGGCCGCCCCAGGGCAGCGGCGCGGCCTGGGTGTGGCTGCTGCACCGCTGGCTGCCCCACGCGGGGCACCAGTTGGCGCCACGGGCTGCGTTCGAGCGCTACCCCGCTGCGCAGGCCGATCCGAACGCCGATTCACAGAGCTGCGAGCTCTGCCTGCCGCTGCTTGGCGCGGGCGGCCTTTGACGCACCGCAAGACACCGCCGGCGCGCGGGCCATCGATGCCCTGCCGTTGACAACCACCCGCCACGCGTAAGATCGACGCGTCCGAGAGTCAGGCAGCTGCGCGCGCCTCGCTCTCGCCCGCATGGAGAGGCAGATGACTCAACGCAAGTCCACCGGCGAGCACCTGACCACGCTGATGCAGGCCACCAGCAAGTTTCGCGGTGACAAGTCTCTCGCGGCCTTCGTCTTGAGCCTGACCCGTGAGTTCTCGACCCGGCTCGCGTTCATCACCGAGAAGCGCGTACCGCAGGCCCACGCCCTGGCCATGGCGGACCGCGAAGATCTGAAGCAACCCGTCTACTACGACCATCGCCAGACGCCCTGCCGTGCGGTGCTGGATGGTGAGGTGGTCAGCGTGCCGTGCAACGTCGCCGACATCTATCCCGGCCATGCAGGCCTGCAGTCCTACCTCGGCGTCCCCTTGTTCGACACCACCGGCCAAGTGATCGGGCTGGTCGCCGTGATGGATGAGCGGCCGTTCGAAGATGTGGAAGGCATCAAGCAGGTGCTCGTGCTGCTGGCGCCTCGCATCGCGGCCGAGCTGGAGTGCGTTCGCCTGACCCGCTCCAACACGGGCGCGCCAGCGCCCCAGGGCGTGTTCACACTACGGAGCCCCGATGCGTTGCCACCAGAACCGGTCGAGCGCAAGGCGTAAAACGAAGCCGGGGTGCGGCCCCGGCGAGGCTTTGCAACGCCGCGGGCGGCTGGTTCTGGTGGCAACCCTTCGGGAACGGGCCGTCCAGGGCGCATGGCGGCGTTGCCCACCTTGCCCAGGCACCAGCCTGGGCGGCGTCGGGCGCCTTGCCCTGCATCCCTGGACAACCCGTTCGCACGGGGCTGCGTAGTGTGAACACGCCCTAACCCGCCGATTCCACCACCGCCGCCGCTTCCCGCTCCCAGCTCAGGCCCAGCAGGCGTCCCAGCTCCAGCAGCAGCCTGTCGCGGTCGACCGGCTTGGGGAGAAAGACCGACGCGTCCTGGCCCTCGCCGACGGGCGCGAACGCTTCGTCCAGCGCGGCGGATACCGCGATGATGGGCACCGAGCGCAAGGGCTCGATCTGGTGGATCTGGGCCATCGCGGCCTCGCCCCCTTGGCCTGGCATCGACAGATCCATGATCACGAGATCGGGCGTGTGGGCCACGGCACGTTCGACCGCCTCGTGGCCATCACCCGCCTCATCGAGGTCGAAGCCGAGGGGTGCCAGCCATTCGCGCAGCACCAGGCGGTTGGCGGGCAGATCGTCGACGATCAGAATCCGGCGCGGCTCGCCGGCATAGCCCGCGATGCGGCCCGCGCCGGGTGCCAGCGAGGCACCGCCCAGTTCACGCACCGTCAGCTCGAACCAGAAGACGGTGCCCTCCCCAGGCTGGCTGTGCACCTGGATGTCGCCCCCCATCATCCGCACCAGTTGCCGGCTGATGGCCAGGCCGAGGCCAGTGCCTACGGCGCGTCGGCGCACATCGCCCGCCTGCTCGAAGGGCAGGAAGATCTTGTCCAACTGCTCCTTCTGCATGCCCACGCCGCTGTCTCGCACCTCGAATCGCAGCGTTACGTGCTGGCGGATGGCGGAGGGCAGCCGGGTCACCGCGAGCAGCACTTCGCCCTGGTCGGTGAACTTCACGGCATTGCTCAACAGATTGAGCAGCACCTGGCGCAGACGCTTGTCGTCGACCTGCACCCGCGTCGGCACGTCGTCCGCCAGCTCGGTGCGGAACTGCAGGCCGGCCTCTTCCGCCTTGACCCGGATGATGTCGGAGGTGAGCCGCAGCGTGTCGCGCAACGCGGTGTCAGCCAGGCACAGCTCCAGCTTGCCTGCATCGTGCTTGGCCAGATCGAGCAGGTCGTTGATCAGGGCCAGCAGGTGCTCGCCGCTGCGGCGTATCGTGCCCGCGGCGAACAGCTGCCTCTCGTTGAGGCTGGCATCCAACTCCAGCAGCTGCGCATAGCCGAGCACCGCGTTCAGCGGCGTGCGCAACTCGTGGCTCATCGTGGCCAGGAATGATGCCTGCGCAGCCCGTGCCGCTTCGGCGGCGTCGCGCGCGGCGATCAGGTGCTGCTCGGCTTCCTTGCGCAAGGTGGCATCGCGGATCACCAGCACCAGCAGGTCGCCGCCGCTGGCCACGGGGCTGATCGACACTTCCACGGGGATGGTGTGACCATCGCGGCCGAGGGCACGGGCATCCAAGGTGACACCGGGCAAGGTGGAGGCCTTCCAATCCACGCCCAGCAGCAGCTCATCCCCCCGCAGTCCGCGCGCCTGTTCCTGCTTGAGGCCGAACATCTGCTCGGCCGCCCGATTGAGCTGCCGTATGCCGCCCGACTGCATCACCATGATGCAGTCGGCCGTGTTGTCGATGATGGCGGCCAACCGCTGCTGCTCGATCTCCAGGCGCGCACGCGTCAGGGCCAGCTGGCTGCGATCACGCAGAAACTGCTCCACCGAGCGCGCCATTTCGCCGATCTCATCGTCGTCTCGCACCGCCGCCATCGGCGGGCCCGCCGACACAACGGGGCCACCCGCATGGCGCAAGGCCTGGCTCACCTGCTGCAAGCGGTTCAGCACATGGCGCCCCAGCAGGTGACGCGCGATCAACCATGTGCCGAACAGGCATGTGACCAGCCAGCCCATCACCCAACGCGCACTGACACGCGATGTCTCCACCACCTGCTGCACCGCGTCCTGGTACGCCGCGGTGAGTTGCCGCGATTGTTCTCGCGCGGCCTGCGTCAGCGCTTGCGCGTGCCCCTGCATCTCGTCGCGGTAGCTCGACAAAGCGGCCACCCGCATCTCTGGCGAGCCGCCGAGTGAAGAATCTTCCCGGAGGTGGCTGATGATGTGGGCCGAATTGCGGAACAACTGGCTGGCCATGTGCAGGTCGAGCACGGAAGCGTCGTCACTCACCGCGAGCCGGGCGGTGAGGCGGTCCAGATCGTCCAGCTCGACGAGGATGCGGTCGTACTGGCGGCGCGCCTCGTCCAGCGCCTGGGCGGTGACGATGCGGTCCGACAGCAACTCGATCTGCTGCGCATGCTGCTGAAGCTCTTGCGCCGCTTCGACCAGGCTGAGCCGTTCCTGAGACACCTGGCGGGCGGCATCGGCCGTGTGATGCAGCGCATAGATGGCCGTCACGCCCCCCAACAGCACCATCAGGCCCATCACCCCGAGAGCCGCCGAGAACTGTCCGCGCAGCGAATGCGGCATCCACCGCGCCAGCGGGCCGGAAGGCGAAGGCTCGTGCGGGTCGTCGGGGGACATCTGGGTCACAAAGGGCCGGGCGTTTGGCGTTTGGCGTTTGGCGTTTGGCGTTTGGCGTTTGGCGCCGGGGCCTAGCGCCCCTTCCAAATGCGCAGGTAGGCATCGCGGTAGCCGTTGACCGGGTCATACACCTGCCGCGAGCCGCCCTCCATCGCGATGTTGGCCTGGGTCACGAGGTGCACCGGCGCCGTGAAGCCGCTGGGGGCCAGGCCATTCATCAGACGATTGAGCTCGTCGATCACCTGCCAGCCCTGCTGGTTCAAGGGCTCGGCCACCGTGCCCGTCTGGTAAGAGCCCGCACGAATACGCAGAAAGGCCGGCGCACTGCCATCGCCTGCCGACAGCAGGCTGATCGAAGAATTGGGCACGCCGAGCGACATCAGCGTGGGCACCGCATAGTCGAAGTAGATGTCGTTGATGGCCAGTGCGTGCGTCCATCGCCGGCCGTGTCGGGTGAACAGCTCGCGGACGATCGCAGGCATGCGCGACGCGCTGTCGGAGATCGGCACATCGCGCACTTCGAGCAGTTGGCAGTTGCGGCACTGGCGCACCACGTCGGCCATCGCGTCCGACTTGGTGGTGGCGATGCGAAAACGCGAGTCGGTGAAGATGACCACGCCGGCCCGCCCTTCGGATTGCACCAGCGCCGCCAGCGCCGTGATGCGCGCCACCGCGACAGGATCGGTGGTGACGTTGGTGGCCACCGGCGTGCCGTGGATAGGCCCTGCATTCGATGCCGCATGCCAGCCCACCATCGGTGGCAGCTTGTCGGCACGGCCTCGCGAGGCCGCCAGCAACTCGAAGGCGTCAGAGCCGCACAGCACCACCCCATCGGGCTTGGCCGACAGCGCCTCGTCGAGGGCCCGTTGGCGGCCGGCGGCTTGGCCGCCCGCATCCAGCACCCGCACCGTCCAGCCGATTTCGCGGGCGGCCTCGCGGATGCCCTGGGCCACGCTCAGCACGCCGCCGTTGCGAAGGTCTTCGGCCAGCACGGCCACCACGCGGCCGGGTGCGGCCGTGGGGCCGGTGGTGGGCCCCGTCCAGGTGGTGGAGGGCCGCGACGCCTGCTGCACTTCGAGCCGTGCGGCCTCCAGCGCTGCCGGCTCGGCGGCCAAGGCGAGGCTGCACCAGCCGATGGCCAGCCAGGAGGACCACCTGGCGGCCCGTGTGGACCACCATTGGGCCCACCATGGGGCCCGCCGGCATGGCAACCGGCGAGACGGCGGCGTGCGTGCCCCTGGGCGAATCTGCGTCACCGCATCTCCTCGCCTTGCGTTGCGGGCCGATGGACCGGTCTCGCAGCCTCTGACTCCCTGTGAGGCAGGATAGCGCTCGCACCGGCCACCGGGCAAGCGGAACTCCACTCTTTCGCCGCGGTCAGGCCACCGGCTCCGGCGCCTTCATCATTTCTTCGCACGACCGTTCGTACTCGGCGATGACTTGGGCGCCGAAGAGCAGCAGCGTGGCGCCCACCTCCAGGCTGAGCAGCACCGCGATCGCGGTGGTGAGCGAGCCGTAGACGGCGCCGATCTGCGACAGCGTGGCGAAGTACCAGACCAGCACCCGCCGGGAAACCTCCCACAGGATGGCCGCCACCACCGCGCCCACCAGGGCATGCCGCCAAGACAGGCTGCCCACCGGCATGACCATGTAGATCGACGCCAGCACGAACACCTCGCCCACAAACCCCACCAGGTACAGCAGCAGGCGCGACAATCCGGTCATCGACCATTCGCGGCCCAGCAGGTTCAGCTCTTCGTCGCCCAGGGTCTGCAGCCGCCCCGCCACCACCGTGACCACCAGCAAGCCCAGGCTGAGGCAGAAGATGTAGGCGTAGGGGATGAGCGCGGACACCGCGAAGTGCCGCCGCCGCAGGGCGAACCGGTGATGGAAGATCACCGACATCGCGCTCTCCAGCACGGTGAACGCCAGCGAGCTGAAAAACACCATCGTGGCCAGCAGCACCCAACCGGCGATCTCGCGGTGTTCGAGAAAGCGCGCCAGCTCGGCGACGATCGCCCCCGATTGGCCAGGCAGCAACCATTCGAGGTAGCGGCCCAGCGTCTGCAGCAGCTCGTTCGGGTCGATCACGTGCGACAACGCTATCGCGCTGATGATCAGCAGCGGCACGATCGACAGCAGCGCGTAGTACGCCACCGCGCCGGCCAGCAGCAGGCCTTGATTGGCCCGAAAGGCCTTGAACGCCCGCCACAGGAACGCGCCGGGGCGCTGCATCAACTGCAGCGCCGGATGAGAGGAGAGTGTCATGTCGTGAGGCCTGCGCCAGGTCCGGGCACGGGGCCGGCCCTTCGAACGCTGGTTCTACTGCAACGGCAAACACGGTACCTCCGATTCAGGCGCCGGCACGCGAGAGGCACGCCAGCCTGCTCGGCCCGCCCCGCACGCCGTGGGCCGCCGCCGCGCGCTTCATCGCGCCCGGCAGGCTCGGCCATGGCCACTTCCTCGCCCCGGCGCCACCGCCGCGGAACAAGCGGGCGCTGCGCCGCAGACAGCACATGATGCTGGCACGCTGGCGCCCAAGTTTCAATGCCGAGCGCCTGCCTTTGGTCAATTGGCGAGTGGAAGGCTCAAGCACGTTCGGGCATTCCGACGGCACTCGTGCGGACCCGCCCCGCACAGACCCTGATTTCAGGTCCACCCGCAGTGCCTACATTGCCGCGTTGCGCTGCGGCTGGGTGATCCCCTCGTGTGGCGCCTCAGCCCAGGCGCACCACCGCGCGCCTGGTACCTCACGTTCCCGGGAGACTCTTCATGACCCTGCGTGCATCGAGGAAAACCGCGGCCACGACCGCCCTGTTGCTGACCACCCTCGGGGCCACGCCCCTGTGGGCCGGCGACGCCCCCGCCCCTCACACCCCCCAACGAGACACGGCGCAAGCCGCCGTGAGAGCCGCCGCCCAAGAGATGCGCGAGCTGCGCCAGCAAGAACGCCAGCGCAACAACATCTACCAGGTGTGGTTCCCCGACCTGGCCACGGCGCGCAAGGCCGCGATCAGCTTCCACCACGCGCTGCTGGAATCGAAGTACGACGAAGGCTACCTGGTACTGGAGCTGGAGCCCGAAGAGTACGCGGCACTGCAGTCGCGCGGCTTCCGCCTTGAAACGGCACACGACTTCATCAAGCGCCGAAACGCCTTCCTCGAACGCTTCCAGAAAGCATCGGACGAGAACCTGCGCCAAGGCGGCAACGGCGACATTTCGATCGAATCCATCCCCGGCTACGCCTGCTACGAGACGGTGGAAGAAACCTTCGCGGCCGCCCAGGCCTTTGCCACCTCGAAGCCCAACCTGGCGCAATGGCTGGACGTGGGCAACAGCTGGCAGAAGAACACCGGCAGCGGGGGCTACGACATCCGCGTGTTGAAGCTCACCAACACCGCCATCGGTGGCACCAAACCCAAGCTGTTCATCAACAGCGCCATCCATGCCCGCGAATACACCACCGCGCCGCTGGTTCTGGAGTTCGCCCGTTGGCTGGTGAACGGGTACGGCACCAATGCCGATGCCACCTGGATGCTCGACCACCACGAGATCCACTTGATGCTCCACACCAACCCCGACGGCCGCAAGAAGGCCGAAGGCGGCCTCTCGTGGCGCAAGAACACCAACACAGCCTACTGCGGCGCAAACAGCAACAGCCGTGGCGCCGATCTGAACCGCAACTTCACCTTCAGCTGGAACGCCACCAACGGCCAAGGCTCCAGCGGCAACGCGTGCAACGAGACCTACCGAGGCCCCTCGGCCCACAGCGAGCCCGAAACCCAGGCGATCGAAGGCTACATCGCCAGCATCTTCCCCGACAGCCGCGGCCCCAACCCCGGTGATGCCGCCCCGGCAACCACGATGGGCGTGCACCTGGACATCCACAGTTACAGCCAGCTCGTGCTGTGGCCCTGGGGCACCACCAACCAGCCGGCGCCCAACGGCACCGCACTGCAGACCATGGGCCGCCGCCTGGCCTGGTTCAACGGCTACACGCCTGAGCAATCCATCGGCCTGTACCCCACCGACGGCACCAGCGACGGCCCCAGCTACGGCGACCGCGGCGTGGCCGCCTTCACCATCGAGCTGGGCAGCAGCTTCTTCGAAAGCTGCACCACCTACAACAACACCACCAAGCCCAAGAACCTGCCCGCGCTGATCTACGCCGCCCGGGTGGCACGCGCGCCCTACCAGCTGCCCGCCGGCCCGGATGTGGCCAGCCTGTCGCTCAACGACGGCACCGGCGTGCCCGCGGGCACCGCCGTGACTTTGACCGCCTCGATCACCGACACGCGCTTCAACAACAGCAACGGCACCGAGCCCACACAAGCCATCAGCGCCGCCGAGGCCTACATCGACACACCGCCCTGGAGCCCCGGCGCCACGCCCATCGCGCTCTCGGCCGCTGACGGCTCGTTCAACTCGACCACCGAGTCGATCACCGGCACACTCAACACGACGAACCTGTCCAACGGCAAGCACATCGTGTTCGTGCGCGGCAAAGACGCCTCCGGCGCCTTCGGCCCGGTGAGCTCGGTCTACCTCACGATCGGCCAGGGCACCCCACCAGCCACCGAGACCGAGCCGAACAACAGCATCGCCGCCGCCAACCCCGTGGCTGCCCCGGTCACCTTGACCGGAACGATGGGCAACAACACCGACAGCGACTTCTTCAGCGTGAGCCTTCCCGCCGGCGCCACCCTGACCTCAACGCTGACGCCCAACGTCTCCAGCGACTACGACCTCTACGTCTACGACAGCGCCGGCACGCTGCTGGGCAAGAGCGAACGCGGGTCAGGCCTGGTCGACACCGTCAACGTCACCAACACCGGCACCAGCGCGGTCTCGCGTTATGTGAAGGTGCTTTACTACGGTGGCAACACCGGCGCCGGCGGCACGTACAGCCTGCAGCTGAGCTGGTGAGGTGACGTGTGGGGGCTGGTGCGAAAGCATCGGCCCCAGCGGCGCGGAATGAACACCGCTTCCCAGCGGGTTCGGACACAGAGCCACGGGCCCCGCCCGCGCCGCTGGTGCTACGGGGCGCTCAAGCCGGCCCGAGCGTGAGGTCGGCGGCGGCGTGCGCGTCCAGATGGTGGCCGTCGGCCTGCAGCGTCTGCAGTCGCTCCGGGGCCAGCGCCGCATCAAGCAACGCCGACAACTCGGCGCGGGCCCGTTCCTCGTTGGGCTGGCGGCGATGCTGGCCATGGCGGCCGTAGGCCGCGTCGCTGGCGCCGGCCAGCCGCGCCGCGTCGTCCGGCTGCCCTTCGAGCGCCAGCAGCCAGCCCATGGCGTCGATCAGGCTCCACAGGCTGTCGGGGTCCACCCGGCGCGCCACGCTGCGCGCCTCGGCTAGGGCGTGTTCACACTACGCAGCCCCGTGCGAACGGGTTGTCCAGGGATGCAGGGCAAGGCGCCCGACGCCGCCCAGGCTGGTGCCTGGGCAAGTTGGGCAACGCCGCCAAGCGCCCTGGACGGCCCGTTCCCGAAGGGTTGCCACCAGAACCAGCCGCCCGCGGCGTTGCAAAGCCTCGCCGGGGCCGCACCCCGGCTTCGTTTTGCGCCTTGCGCTCGACCCGTTCTGGTGGCAACGCATCGGGGCTCCGTAGTGTGAACACGCCCTAGGCGTTCACGCGCGGCAGCCAGCTCGCCTCGCTGCAACCACGCCAGGGCCAGGTTGCCCAGCGCAGTGACCTGCTCGCAGCTGGGCACCTGGCCGTGCAGCCGGTCGCACAGCAGCTGGCCGCGCTGCAGCGCTTCGTCCAGGTCGCCGGCAGCCAAGGCGTTGTCGGCCAGGTTCAGCTCGGCACGCAGCACGCCTCGTTCGTAGCCGGCTCGCTGGCACAGGGCCAGGGCATCGAGGAAGAGCGTGTGCGCCGCCGCGTGTCGGCCGCTGCTGGTTTCCAGCATCGCCTGGGCCGTGCGGCCGCGTTCCAGCACCGGTGCCGGCCAGCCCGGCTGTTCGATCGCCAGCGCCTGCGCCATCGCGGCGCGGGCCTCCGGCGCATCGACGCGCCAGTTGTACGTGTATTGCACCAGCGCCTGGTAGCGGCCCAGCTCGGCACCGGCGCCTTCATAGAGCTCGGCCGCGGTCTGCGCCGCGGCGCGGGCGCGCTGCGGGAAGGTGGACGAGAAGTGGTGCGACACGGCCTCCCAGAAGCGCGCCAGCAGCGGCGCCGGCCAGTCGCTGCGCAGCCGCGGGATCAGACGTTCAGCCAGTTCCCGCGCTTCGTGGCCCAGAGCGAAGCCGTTCCACAGCGGCCAGGCCGAGCCGAACAGCGCCGTGGCCAGGCGCGCGTCGTGTTGCAGGGCCCAGCTGAGCGCCGCGCGCACGTTGTCCAGCTCGGGCGCGTAGCGCGCGTCCCATGTGGCGGGCGGCAGGCGCCAGTAGGCGTCGTAGGCGTCGTCCGCCACCAGCAGCAGCGTCTTGGCAAAGCAGTGCAGCACCGCCCGCGCCTCGCCCGCCGCGTCCAGACAGCCCAGCGCGTACAGCCGCGTCGTCTCGGCCAAGCGGTGGCGGCCGTCGCCCGCCGTGTCGGGGCTGACGAGCGAGCGGTCCGCCAGGTCGAGCACCAGCGGGGCCACGCTTTCGGGGCGGATTCGCTCGTCGGCCACGCACAGCGCAGCTACGTCGAGCTCGAAGCTGCCGGCGAACACGTCCAGCCGGCGCAGCACCACCTGCTCGTCGGGCGACAGCAGGCCGTGGCTCCAGTCCAGCGCGGCATGCAGCGCGTTCACCCGCGTGACGGCGCGCTGCGCGCCCGGTGACAGCAGCGTGAGCCGCTGGTCCAGCCGGTGGGCCAGCCCGCCCAGCCCGAGTGACGGCACGCGCGCGGCCGCCAGCTCGATGGCGAGTGCGTTGCCGTCCAATCGCCGGCACAGCTCGGCTGCGTCGGCCAGCGCCGCCTCAGTCCACTCGACCTGGGCACCCGCACCGGCGATGCGCTCGGCGAACAGCCGCACCGCCGCGAAGCCCAGCGCATCGGCCGCCGGCGCGGCGGCATCGGGCGTGGCCAGCGGCGCCAGGCGCCACACGTGCTCGGCCGGGCGCCGAAGCGGGACCTGGCTGGTGATCAGCAGCGACAAGCCCTGCGTGCGCTCGTGCAGCACCTCAGCCAACTTGGCGACGTCTTCGACCAGGTGCTCGGCGTTGTCCAACACCAGCAGCATCGATGCTGGCGCCAGCGCGCGGGCCAGCGCCGCAGCGTCGGCCGCATCGCGCAAAGCGAGTCCCAGCGCTTGCGCAATGGCCGGCACGATCTGGGCGCCCTCGGTGAGCGGCGCGAGCTCGATCCGGAAGACGCCGTCGGCATGGCGGCCACGGCGGCGCAAGGCCAACGCGCGCGCCAGCCGTGTCTTGCCCACGCCGGCTGCGCCGCACAGCGTGAGCAGCGCCTGCGTGTCGATCAGCGCGTCCAGCGCCGCCAGTTCGTCGTCACGGCCCACCAGCGCGGGCAGCCGGGCCGGCAGGTTGCTGCGCGGGCCGGCGGCAGGCTGCGGCGCCGCTGCGGGCCGCACCGGCTGCACCGCGGGCACGAAGCGGTAGCCGCGGCCGGCCACGGTGGCGATCGCGTCGCCCCCGATGCGCTTGCGCAGCATCGCGATCTGCACCGCCAAGTTGTTGTCTTCCACCACGCGGCCGGCCCACACGGCGTCGAGCAACTCGTCGCGCGTGACCAGGCTGCCGGCACGCTGTACCAGCAACTTCAGCACCGCCAGCGCGCGACCGGTGAGCGGCACCGGCTCGCCGCCGCGCAACAGCCGGCCTTCGGTGGGCTGCAGTTCGAAGTCGCCGAAGCGCCACGCGCGGGCCGGCAGGTCCGATGGATTCACTTGTATTTCATCCCGATTTCATACCGGCCCCCGTGCCTGCGCCGGCACCCGCGCCGACGATGACATCCGTCGCCGATGCGCAATTCGCGCTGCCGGCGACTCACTTCCAACGTCATCACCTGGAGAGGCTCATGCCCAAGTTTGTCATTGAACGAAATATCGCCGGCGCCGGCCGGATGTCGCCCGCCGAACTGCGCGCCGCTTCGCAAAAATCCTGCGGCGTGCTCAACAGCATGGGGCCCAGCATTCAGTGGCAGCACAGCTACGTCACCGACGACAAGCTGTACTGCGTGTACCTGGCGCCCGACGAGGCCGCGATCCACCGTCACGCCGAACTGAGCGGCTTCCCGGCCGACCGGGTCTCGGCGGTGAAATCAATTATCGATCCGGCCACAGCCGAGTAAGACACCCGGCCGGGCTCGGGGCTGCACGGCCACGAAGGCGCGGCTGCGTCAACACGACCCGCAACGCACGGCATCACGCCGGGCGTTGCCGCCCCGTCGTCGTGAGGCGAACGGCACTGGCTTGCCCGCGGCGGGCGTCGCCTTCCTCACTGAGAACCCAAGCTCCCGACACCGCAGGCTACCGCGCCGTGGAAAGCGTATCCGCGAAAGCATGTGGATGCCTAACGACTAGGCTGAGAGGCAGGCGCCGAATTCGCCCATGGCACGCGAGCCGGATCAAAGAACAACAGGATGCGGCACAGGCGCGAAGCCGGCGGCTCCCCCTTCAGCGCAGGGTAGCGCCGTGCGACGTTCTGTCGTTACAGGTGAGATGCTGCCAGGCGTGCCAACTCAAGCAACTGCCCATCACTGAGCGGGGCTGGATTGCCAGGCAGGTCGGCCATTCCAACCACGCAAACGCCCGTACCAGCCTTCTTGAAGCAGACGTAGCGCCCCTTCTTGGAACTCACAGCGTCTTCGCCAACCCCCGCCAAGGAAGCCTGGTCACTCATGGATGGGTGCGACTTCCAGATCTCGTACACCTCAGCGCTGGCAACCTTTACCGTCAGGGCGACTTGGCCGCTCGAGGTGACGAAGTTCGTTCCGGCCTTGTCGTACTTGGCGGGCTTGGTGCTCAGGCCGCTGAGGCCCGTTGTCTTCTCGACTTGTGCGATCGAGAGCGGCAAGTCGGCTGCAAGAGCGGTGATGGCCGTTGCGCAGAGCGTGGCGGCAAGGGCTGAGGTGGCGAGGCGGATCAAGTTGACTCCCGTAGGCTTCGCAGAGGAGACCGATTCTGCCTGCCAGTGCCAGATACGCATTGGCAGGCTGACCGGCGGATCTGCTGCGCCTGCACCGTGAACGTGCGCAGCGCTGCAAGCCGCCCTGTGAGCGCGCATGGGCTGATCAAACCTCGGCCGGTGGTCGGCGACAGACTGCTCAGCGCATCCTGTCGAGGTGGGTATCCAACTCGCTCAGCACCCGGCGGTAGGCTGGGCTGACGCCCGGCTGCAACTTCAGCGCTTGATGTGCCAGGCGCGACTGAATCCGCGCATTCGCCGCGTGGCCAGCCAGGGCCTCGCATAGGCCCAGGCGGGCACGCAGGTCCGCCAACCAGGGGCTGTCGGGATGATCCTGCGAAGCGCGCACCCTTTCGCGCAACACGACCACCGCCTGGGTGGTACGTCCGCTGCGGCACTCGGCCTCGGCGCGCAGGGCGGCGCTGTCGTTCATCAGGTAGCGCTCATCGGGAAGGCCCTGCAGCAAGGCGAGTGCCGCGTCCAACTGGCCGCTGTCGAGCTCAATGCGCGCGCGGGCCGCCTGCAAGCCGCGTCGACCTGGGCTGTCAGGCGCCGGCTCTGCAAAGCGAGCGTCGTGCTGAGGCAGGTCGCTGAGCAGGTCGCGTGCTTTGGTCACGTCGCCCCGCATGAGGCGGTTCATCGCCGTCTTCACGTACATGCTGGCTGCGCAGTCGGTATCGCAGCCATGGCTGTGCCAGAGATGACCAAGGTAGCGCTGAAACTCAGTCTCGGCTTCAACATGATGTCCCGTCATCGCCGCCGCCCAGCCCAGACAGCTGCTGGCATGCCCGAACGGCTGGTCACCGCCACGCAGAACGACTGCGCTACGCAGGGACAAAGCATAGGCCTTCTCAGCCTGGCCGAACTGCAGGGCGACGCAGGCTTGATGGTCTTCCAGACGTGCGCGAACCTCGGCCGGCACGCGTCGGCCGAACTTGTCAATCACTGCAAAACTGCGCGCGAAAACGGCATCGGCCTCAGCGTAGCGCCACGCTCGGTCGCCGGACTCGACGACGCCCTCGACGTCTCTGACTGCGGCCTCGATATCGTCGGGGCCGCCCAACTCTCGAAGTGCCGCGACCGCCTGCTGCGAAACCTGCCGAGCTGCGGGGTATTGCCCCGCTCGGGCCATCGTCTGCGCCAACCTCAACTGCAGCCGGGCAGCAAGGCGTGAGCCCGGTGGCTGGGAGGCTAGCGCCTGCTTGATGGCGCGCTCGTGCAGCGAGATGGCTGTTGCGAAATCGCCGGCCTGTGCCTTGAAACGCGCCTCCGCCTCGTCGGCCCGGGCACCAAGCAGCGGCGAACGCGTGAGCGCCAGATCGATTCGCAGCGTTGTGAGCAAGGATGCAAGCTCCTCGGGCTCCGGTCCGTCCAGGCGCGCTTCCAGCAGAGACAGGAGCAGCTCGACGCGCAGCTCAGCGCTTGGCGCCAGAGCCAGACCGTCACGCAGAACCCGGGCGGCCTCATGACCGAGGTCGCGCGCCATCAGTGCCCGCGCCAGCAGCAAAGCAGCACGGGCGCGCTCCTCGGGTGAGCCGTTCGCAGTGGCGCTGCGAAAGCGGGAGGCGTATTCGATGGCGAGATTGCCAGCCTGCATGTCGAGCATGACTTGGGCCACTACACTGAGCAGTTCGGCCTGCAACTCGGGCTGGCCTGCGAACCGCGGCTCGATCAGACGCGCGCCGCGCTCCAGCAAGAATTCGATGGGTAACTCGCGAGCCATGGGTCCTGCAGCGGCGCCTGGGGTATCGAGCTTGAAGATGTCGATCACGAAGTCTTTCACCACGCGCGCGCGCTCGGCGGCCTGCTGGGCACGGTAGGCTTGCAAGAGGGCAACGCCGGCCAGGCTGAGCACGGCCGCCAGCCCCAGACCCGACAGGCTGAAGGCGAGCCAGTGGCGGCGCAGCAACTTGCCCAAGCGGTAACGCCAATCGTTCGGTCGGGCTTGCACGGCCTGGCCACAGAGGTGGCGCTCAATGTCATCGGCCAGCGCATTGGCGGTGGCGTAGCGCCGGGCAGGTTCGCGCTGCATGGCCTGGGCGAGGATGGCATCGAGATCACCGCGCAGTGCCCTTGCCTTGGCTGGGTCCTGAACGCGGCTGCTGGCCAGCGGGGCGTCGCCTTGCAGCACGGCGTCTTCTACGGCCCCCGGACTGGCGCGCTTGGGGATGATGGGCGAGCGACCCGTCAGCAACTCGTAGAGCATCACGCCCAGGGAGTAGACGTCGGACTGCACGGTCAGCGGCTCGCCATTGATCTGCTCGGGCGAGGCGTAGCGCGGCGTGTGAGCTCGGTGCAACTCAATGGTCGTCTGCGTCGGCTCGGGCTGCTCGCCGGGTGGAACTGAGCCCGACTGGCTTACCCGGCCCGCTCCCGGTTCACGCAGTTGCCGAGCGATGCCGAAATCCAGCAGGTGCGCCTGCCCGTCGGCCGAAACCAGCACATTGGCGGGTTTCAAGTCGCGGTGAATCACCAATCGCGCGTGGGCGTAGGCGACGGCTCGCACCACCTGCAGAAACAGGGACAGGCGCTCGCGCGCACCCAAGCCCCGTTCGGCGCACCAGGTGTCGATGGCCTGTCCCTCGATGTACTCCATGGCGAGATATGGTCGGCCGAGCTCATCCACCCCAGCGTCGTACAAGCGTGCGACATGCGGGTGCTCCAGCAGCGCGCCGATGTCGCGCTCGCGGGCCATGCGCGCAGCCAGACCGGCGTCCCAGGCCATGCGGGGCAGCTTGAGCGCCACCTGGCGTGTCAGAGCGCCGTCGGCGCGCTCAGCCAGCCAGACGCTTCCCATGCCACCCTGACCGATCTGTCGCAGTAGCCGGTATGGGCCCACGCGTTCGCCGGGTATCGGTGCGTTCGCATCCTGCGGCTCGCCCAGGGCGGGCAAATCACCATGCATCACTGGCGCTCTAGCGCCATCGTGCTCGGCAAGCATGTCGCGCAGTATGGGCTCCAGATGCCGTTCGCTGGGCTGAAGTGCCGCCAGCCACGCCGGCCGGTCGGAGGCTGGCAATGCCAGCAGCTCGTCCAGCAGGCGGCTCAGGGCGGCGATGTCGTTGGCGGTCAAGGGGATGGGCATGGTGCTTACTCAGGCAGACGCACCAGCAGGTCGAAACCGGACAGGCACCGCGGAATTCGCTCACGCACTCAGCATGGCACCGAGCAAAAGCCTGGCCTTCTCCCAGTCGCGCCGCACGGTGCGCTCGGTAAGCTGCAGCGCGCCGGCAATCTCGGCCTCGCTGTAGCCAGCGAAATAGCGCATCTCCACCACCTTGGCCAAGCGCGGTTCAGCCTGAGCCAGGGCATCCAGCGCCTCGTGCACACGCAGCACCTCTTCCTCGCCCTGGTACAGAGACTCGCCCAGCGTGGTGTTGAGAGTCAGCACAGTCACACCACCACCACGGCGGTCTGCCTGCCGCTCGCGCACCGCGTCGATGATGACCGAGCGCATCGCCTGTGAGGCGTAGGCGAAGAAGGCACGCCGCTGCTCGCTTTGCAACTGACCGCCCTTGATGAAGCGAAGGTAGGACTCATGCACCAAGGCTGTGGTGTCGAGCACGGTATTGCGTCCACCGTCGCGCAAGCGCGCCTGGGCCAGCTTTCGCAACTCCGAGTAAGCCGCAGCGAAGAGTGCGTCTTGCGCCCCCGGCACCTTGGCATTGACCTGGCGAATCAGATCACCGATATCACCGTCCATGGGCAAGCTCCCCCTCAAGCGGTCCGAAGGCCAGTATGTGCTGGAGATGCTAGAGGCAGGCCAGAGGCTTGTCGACGGGGCTGCGTAGCCGCCAGGCTATCGGGCAAGCCCGCGGTCAAGCCAGACACCCGTGTGGCGGGTGCCGGATCCATTGATCCGTCGAATATCTGCGCGGCAATGTCCGGAACCGGACCTATCCGCCGTCCGAAGGGATGTGGGGCGAGTTCTTTGTTGAAGCAGGAACTCGCGACACCCGGCGGGACCCGTTCACGCTGGAACGCCGCACGGCCCCTCGCCGGTCATGAGCCGTGCGGCGCCAATCCGAGGCCGGACAACTGGGGATTCATCATGCTCGTTCATCGCAACTTGATTGCAGCCGCGATTCTTGTCGCATCCATGGCGCATGCTTCTGCCGCGGGCACCTACTCGGTCAAGAACAATGCGGCCACCTACCTGCCTGCGTCACCTGGCTGGACTGCGGTGGCCTCGTTGACAGTTCCAGCCGGAGAATGGATCGTGAACTCACTGGCGCCCGCCGTGAACTTTGGGCCTAACGACATCCTGCGCTGCCAACTGACTGTCGACGGTGCACAAGTCAGCCAGTCCTCGGCCATGATGGGGGGCGGTGACGGCTTCCCAGCGGCCTCGCCGATTCCGAATCTTGCCGTTGTGGTCCTGGCCGCCCCGCAAACGATCGCGCTCAGCTGTGGGCACGACGCCAACGTCGGCTCGCAACGCATCGATCCGGGAAGTTGGCTCGTCGTGTCGCGTGCCCCCAAGAAGTAGGAAACAGGTTCGGCAACAGGGGAAGGTCAGCTCGTGTGGTGACGAGGTGTCCTTCCCGTATCGATACAGTCGTCCTTGGCCTACCCTTGCTGTCCGACGTGAAGGGGCTTCAGCCCTGGTCCTGAGAATGATGTGCGCATCACGGGCCGATCGTTCCGCGTGCCCCGCCGCAGGGTTTGCTGAGGCTCCACACGGCCAATCGGCATGGGCAGCCTTTGGCCAATTCCGGCCATCTCTCTCCGCCCATGGCCCGCCACAGGCGTCGGCTCGCCAAGTCTCCGCGCCGCAATACGTCTTTCGACACACTGCCACGCCGCCCTCGCCGCCCCACACCTACCTGCCGCTCACTGAACCCGCACGACCTCAAATTGCTGTCGGGTTTGAGCGACCTGTATCGACACCTCGTCGCCTTCGCATTTGCCCAGCATGGCCCTGCCCAACGGCGACTCACTGCTCATGACCTGAATGAGCTGGTCGCCGCTGAGCAACTTCATGCTGCCGCCATCGGGCCCGAGGAAAAGCTGCTGCTGCTTGTCTTCGGAATCGACCAGGCAGACCAGCGCGCCGAGCTGTATGCCTTGGCTGGCGTTGTAAGGGCGCGGGCGGAACTGGCGCCAACTGGCCATCGCCTGGCGGATGGCTTCAGCGCGACGAGCTTGGCCGGTGGCCAGGTAGGCGGCTTCGAGACCCAAGGTGTCGTACTTGTTCTCGGCGATGTTCTCTTCGTGGGTCGCGGTTTCATGGGCCGTTCTCGCCGCCTGTTCGGCTTGCAGCAGGTCTTCGGCGAGTCGTTCCAGCACCAACTGCGTTAGCAAGGATTTATCCATGACGAATGGCAGGCATCTCAAACAAGCGTTCGGTGTCAATTGTGAAATGTGGGCTCCAAGCCCGCTCGGTCTGTGGGCCGCCAATTCACTTTAGCCAGGGGCACCCTGTCGCCGCGCATCATGCAGGTGGATGGTCGACCCCGTTGGCGACAAGCGCGCGCTGCAGTCCTACTGCATTGAGCAGTCGACGCAGCTGCAACTGAACGCCTTGCTGCTCGGCCGCGAGGCGCGCGTTGCGGGCCTGCAGCCAGTCCAGGCGGCCGATCGCCCCGGCGACGTATCGCGCTTCGGCCAGGCGCTCGCCGGCGCTGGCCTCGCGCAGGCGCTGGGTCTGCGCGGCGTGTTCTTCCTGCAAGCGCCGTTGCTCGGCAGCGAGCTGTTCGATCTCGACCAGGGCGCGGTGCATCGTGTCGCGCAGTTGAAGAGCGGCGCGCTCACGCTCGTCAAGGGCATCCAGGCGCTGCAGGTCCAGGCGGCGCCAGTCGACCATCGGCACGAGCAGCGAACTGCTCAGCGTCGCCAGGGGATTCTTGAGCCAGTCACCCCAATGGGGCCCGCCGCTGCTCACCGCCAGGTTGAAGCTGAGCTGCGGGTAGCGTGCCGCCTCGGTGCTCGCCAACCGTGCCGAGGTGGCATCGAGCGCAGCGCGCGCCTGCTGCACGTCGGGCCTGCGAGCGAGCACCTGGGTGGGTGTCTCGCGCGCCAGCCAATCCGCCGCCACGTCGTTGGGCAATGCCGGTGCCGTGGGCGGTGCGTACGCCGGGTCCGCGACCAGAAGGCCCAAGGCGAGGCGCTGCCTCACGGCCGCTTCAGCCTGCTCTGCAGCCTGAAAGCGCGCCTCCTGCAGTGTGGCGGCGGCCTTGTCGATTTCGATGGGCAGCAGCTTGCCTTCCTGCACGCGCAGGCGTGTCAGGGCCAGCGCCTGCTCGGCGCCTTCGATCTGCTGTGCCAGGTGCGGCGCCTGAGCCGCGACCGCGGCCAACGACCACCATGCCTCGGCGACTCGCGCACGCACCAGCACACGGGCGGCCGCCCAGTCCGCCTCGGCGGCACTCGCCTGCGCGCTGGCCGCGTCTTGCGCATGCGCCAGGCGTTGCCACAGGTCGGCTTCATAGCTGGCGCCGACGCTCAGCGACACAGAACGCTGCAGTTCGGAACCACTTTCGAACGCACGGCTGCCGGAAGCGCCGGCCTGCAGTGTTGGCGTGGGTTGGCGCGCGAGGCCTGCGGCTTCTACCTGCCGCTGCGCGGCCTTCCATCGCAGAAGGGCCTGCCCGATGTCGCGGTTGGCGGCCAGCGCTCGCTCCTGCAGGTCTTCCAGGGCGGGGTCCGTCGGGCCGCGCCATTGCTCATCCGAAACGGACGCAGACAGCGTGGCCCAGGCCGACGGTGCGGCGGAGTATTCGGCGCCCATCGGAGGCGACACCGCACAGCCGGACAGCCAGGCCACCGCGGCGCAAGCCAGCCAGCGGCTACCGCTCATCGTCATCGTTCTCACTCCCTCGCCAATGCATCCACCGGGCTCAACGCCGCGGCGCGCCGCGCCGGCAGCGTGCCGAAGATCAGGCCGACGAGGCTGGCGACACCGAAAGCAACACCGAGCGCAGCCCAACTCACCTCCACGTGAAGGCTGGTTTGAACCCGGTTCAGCACCTGCGAGCCAACCCAGCTCAACATCACGCCCGCCAAGCCGCCCAGGCAGCACAGCAGCACCGCCTCGACGAGGAACTGCAGGCGGACGTCGGCCTGGCGCGCGCCCACCGCCATGCGGATGCCGATCTCGCGCGTACGCTCGCTGACGGAGACCAACATGATGTTCATCACCCCCACGCCGCCAACGAACAGCGAGATCGCTCCAACACCGGCGAACAGCAGCGACAAGGCACCGGTGATCTGCTGGAACTTGCGGAACTCTTCGTCGGCACTCCAGGTGCCGAAGTCTTCCTCGCCATGCAGCGCCCGCAGGCGATACGTCAGTTGCTTGAGGACCTCGTCGGGTGGCACGCTGTTGTCCAGCAGCACGTTGAACGTGTCGGCATCGGTGCGCAGGTCCAGCTTCTGCGAGAAGGTGGTGTGCGGCACGAAGACGCGTCCGAGCCAGGATCCGAAATCGGTCATGCCGTCTGCGGCGACCACGCCGACGATCGTGACTGGCAACGCCACGCCTTCGGGCACGGCAGCGCCGGCGCCGGCCACCTGCATCTGAGGCGCCACCATCAGCGTGCGGCCGATCACCGCCTCGCCGGCCCGAAACAGGCTGTTGCGCGCCTTGTCGTCGATCAGAGCCACCTGCGCGCGGGTGCCGAGATCGGCATCGGTCAGCGCCCGGCCTTCGACGACTTTCAGCTTGCGCATCGCCAACGTCTGTGGCTCGGCACCCAGCACGTTGACCATGCTGTCCCGGTTGGCATGGCGCGCAGTCATCTGCGCCTCACGCTCGAAGGTGACGCCGCGCACGCCGGGCAAGGCGCTCACCGCCGCCACTTCCGACGGGCGAAAGGGCCGAGGCACGGCGCCGGGTGGCAACGCAGGGTTGCCTCGGTAGACGAGGATGCGCCCTTGCATGAAGGCCCCCACGTCGCGCTCGATGCTGCCGCGTGCTGCACCGGTCAGCGCCATGATGCTCACCACCGCGGCGATGCCAATGCTGATACCCAGCATCGACAACGCAGAGCGCAAGCGGTTGCCGAGCAAGGCCTGCAGCGCCGACTGGAGAGCCTCGCGCCACTGCGCGCGCAGCCGCTGCCACCACCCGCCGCCGGCCAGGCCGCGCTCGGTGGCACCAGGCGCCGCCGACTGATGATCGGCGGGCGCGCCGCTGTCGTGCACGATGCGCCCATCGCGCAGCTCGATGATGCGCCGAGCGTGGGCCGCCACCGCGGCGTCGTGCGTCACGAGGATGATGGTGTGCCCGCGCCGGTGCAGTTCGGCCAGCAGCGCCAGCAACTCGGCGCCCGATTGCGAGTCCAGCGCGCCGGTGGGCTCGTCCGCCAGGATGATCTGGCCACCGTTCATCAGAGCGCGGGCGATGGACACGCGCTGCTGCTGCCCACCGCTCAGCTCGTTCGGCTTGTGGTGCATCCGCGAGCCCAGGCCCAGCCGCTCCAGAAGAGCCTCGGCACGCTCGCGGCGGTCCTTGATGTCCACACCCGCATACACGGCCGGCAGCGCCGCATTCGCACGCGCATCCATGTGTGGGAGCAGGTGGTAGCGCTGGAAGATGAAGCCGAAGCGTTCGCGGCGCAGCGCGGCCAGTTCGTCGGGCTGCAGTGCACCGGCATCACGGCCATCGATGAGCAGGTGGCCCGCGGTGGGCACGTCCAGGCAGCCGAGCACGTTCATCAGCGTGCTCTTCCCCGAGCCTGACTGACCCATGATCGCGACGAACTCACCCGCTTCGATGGTCAGATCCACGCCCTCGAGCGCAGGCACATCGATGCCGGCGAGCCGGTAATGCCGGCCGACGCCGGTGAGCTCGATCAGCGCCATCGCGGTCAGCCGGCTGCCGACGCGGCCGAAGCGGCGCCAGGCGGCAGGGGGGCGAGCAGCACCTTGTCGCCGGCCTTCAGGCCTTCGAGCACCTGGATCTTGGCCCCGTCTTGAAGGCCGGTTCGGATCAGGCGCTGTTCCACCTTGCCGCCCGTGCCCAGGGCCTGCACCACGTAGCGGCCATCGGCGCCACGCGGGCCCAGTGCCACCATGGGAATGGCCAGGGCCTGCGCCGCGCGGCCCGTCTCGATGCTGACCTGAACTGTCATGTCGGACAGCAGGCTACCCTCACGGTTAGGCACCTCGAACAGCACGTTGTAGAACACCGCATTGCCGACGCGTTCGGGGATAGGCTGGATCACCCTCAGCTTGCCCTCGTAGCGTTGGGCCTCGCCAGCCAGCGTGACAAAGCTGGCCTGCTGGCCCGGGCGAACCTGCGCGATGTCGGCCTCCGGCACGCGGGCGCGCACGGTGAACTCACCCAGGTCGGCCAGTGTGACCATCACCGGCGTCACTTGAACGGCGATCACCGTCTGTCCTTCCTGCACCGCCAGGTTGACCACTGTGCCGTTCATCGGCGCGGTGATCGCCGTGTAGCCCAGACGCAGCTGGCGCTGATCAAGCTCGGCCTGAAGGCGTTTCAGCGTGGCACTCTGGCCACGCAGGTCGGCTTCGAGCTTGGCCAGCTCGGTGTCAGCGCGCTCGGTCTCGGTGATCGCCGCGGCCTCGTTGCGCAGAAGGCGGTGCAGGCGCTCGGCTTCGCGGCGCGCGAGGCTGAGGCTGGCCTGGGTGCTGTCGATCAGCGCGGCCTGTTGCGCGACGGCGGCTTCGGCCTGGGCCACATCGCTGCGTGCCAACTCGGAATCCAGGCTCACCAGCAGCTCGCCCTTCTTGACCTGTTGGCCCAGCTCCACGTGGATCTTGCGCACCTGGCCGCTGACCTGGGCGCCCACGTCAACCTTGGTGCGGGGCTGCAAGATGCCGGCCGCCTGCACGACTTGGGTGATGTCAGCGGGCGCTGCTTCGCCATTCGGCGGCTCCGGCGGCGGCTTCGAGGGCCCGAAGGCACCCCAGGCAGCCCATCCGGCACCAGACAGCAACAGCAGCAAGGCGATTCGCCCCCACCAAGACCGCCACGCGAAGCGCAGAAAGCCGAGCGGCCGCGAAGCAGCAGAGGCCGCGGTCATTGGTTGCCGCCCTTGCGCGAGAACGGCGCAAGGACCGCGACACTGCCAACGCAGAACTCCTGTGCCGCCGTGTGACCGATCACGAAGAAGCTGCCGGGCAGCGACTGACCACGGACGTAATAAGTCAGATGAGGCACGTTGAGGACCGGCGCGAGCGACAGAAAGGATCGCGTCAGTGTACGGCGCGCGAACGCCGGGCCCAGCGTTGCGGGTGGCTGCCCGGCGTGCCGGGCCTCCCGGGGCCACCGTCGCCGCCGCCAAACTGCCGCCGAAGCCAGCGCTTCCAGCAGCGCCCCTTCGCCGTATGTGGGGCCAGGTTCGGGCCACGGCTCGCGCTACTGCCGCGTGGCTTCCGCTTCCGCTCCGGATCGTTCGGCGGGGTTCGCAGGTGATCGCGAAACACCGTGGAGGAATTCGAGGATCAACCGCGCATGGAGCTCCGGTTGTTCCTCGTGGGCCAGATGGCCCAGGCCGGCCAGTCGGCGCAGCTGGGCCTGGGGTATCCGCTTGGCGAGCTCGATGGCCTGGGTTTCAGGCACCGTGCGGTCGTTGGCCCCATGCAGCCACAGTGTCGGTGACTGCAGTCGCGGCAAGGTGGCCGTCAGTGGTGCCAGGTCCCATCCGCCCATCAGCGCCAGTGCGCCCTCGATGTGCTCGGGGCTGCGCAACAGCGTGCGGTACGCGGCCACGCCCCGCGGGTCGATGCGTGAACCCGTGGCGTCGATGAGCCGCTGAACGTTGTGATCTCGCCCGGCGCGCAGAGCCGCCCACCTTGGCGCGGCAGAACGGGCGATCAATCTCGCCAGCGGTGCCGCGCAGTAGCCGGCCAAGCCCTTGAAGGGCAGCAGCGCCGCGCCCATGAGCACCAATCCCCGCGGTGTCGCCAACGAGCTGAGAGCCATTTGCACGCCGATGGCCGCGCCCGCGGAATGGCCGCCGATGCACTCGGCCTGAAGATCGAGCGTCTGCAACAGGCTGGCAACCGCACGCGCCATGCCCGGCAACGAGCGAGCTTCGAAGGGCGCTGGGTCGCTGAAGCCATGGCCCGGCAGGTCGGGCGCCACCACGTGGTACTCAGACGCCAGCAACGGCATCAGGTCGCGCCAGGAGTGCGTGGCCGAGCCGGTGCCGTGAAGCAGCAGCAAGACAGGCCCGCGGCCCATGCGCTGCACGTGCCAGCGAAGGCCGGCCGCCTGCACGAACCCGCTGCTCTGGCGGTTGGGCCAATCGAGGCCGTCACGGTCCCAGTTCATGCGTGTCTCCCGGGGGGCCCACCGCTATGATGCAACGGCATATGACCCACACGGCGAACGACGCGTCCCACACCGTACTGTTGTCGGCGCGACTGCGCCTCGAAACCCGAGACTTGCACCAGCGCGCAGAGCGCGCGGGGCTGATGGCCGCCTTGCTTCGGGGTGAACTGGCGCGCTCGGCCTATGCCGGCCTTCTGTTCAACCTGCAAGCCATTTACGCTGCGCTCGAGGCGGGTCTTCAGCGGCACGACAAGCGCCTCACCCTGATTGATTTCGGGCCGCTGTACCGGGGCGCGGCGCTGGCCGCAGATCTGCAAGAGCTGGGATGGGCCGATGCCCCCACCGCGCCGCTGGCAGATGCCACCGCGTCTTATGTGTCGCGCCTGAATGCTCTCGCCGAGCGCGAGCCTCTGCTGCTTCTGGCGCATGCCTACGTGCGCTACCTGGGCGATCTGCACGGCGGCCAGATCCTGCATCGCCGCATCAGCCACACGCTGGCCCTGCCAGAGGATCGAGGCGCCCGCTTCTACGACTTTGGCCCGCCGGGCCGGGTGGTCGCGCTGGCCCAGGCGTTTCGCGCTGGATTGGATGCCATGCAGTTGACGCCAGTGGAGGCCGATGGTCTGGTGGCCGAGGCCCGTCGCGCCTTCCAGCGCCACGTGGAGCTGTTCGAGCAGCTCCCTCATTGATCAATCTTCGTCGAACAGCCGCATGCGGCCGTACAACGCCGTCGCGCGCTGGGTGGACGCCTCCACCTCGTTGAGCAGCGGCGCGACGGACGGCCCGCCCGGTCCGTCGGCGATGTCCATCGCCGCCAGACTGGCATTGGTGAGGATGGCGCGGATCACTTCGTCGGCATCGCGCTCCACGGGCTGCAGGCTCAGCTCGAGTTGGCGCCGGGCTGCGGCCGCACGCTGCGTGTCACTGAGATCGGCCAGCATGACGATGAAGCCGAGCAGCGTCCCATCGCGGCCGGGCACGATCTCGGCGCGCACCCCGAGGGGCAGGTCCGGCAGGCCGGCGCGTCGCAGCGCCATCTCGCCGCGCCAGGGTTGGTGCGCGGTGCGAAGCGCTTCCAGGGCCTGGCGCAGTTGAGCAGGCTCGGTGAAGCACGCAGCGAGGTCGTCCAACGTCGCAGGCGGCAGGCTACCGGCCACCAGCTGCGAGAAGGCGTCGCTGGCGAACAGCAGGCGGCCGTCCACGCCGGCAATGGCCACCGGCTCGCGCGAGGCCTGTACCGTCGCACGCACCTGCACGAGCTGGTGTTCGGCGATCAACAGCCGCACCGCATGGACCTGCACGATGATGTCGACGAGCGCGACCCCGATGGCGCGCGCGAGGGCAATCTCGCTGCTTGTCCACGGCAGGGCCGTGCCCCGCACCAGCTCAGACCAGGCCGCAAACGAACGGCGCGGCGACAAATCCAGCGGGCTGTCGCCGATCACGGGCTTGTGGGGGTCGCCCGCCCAGGTGACCGTGAGCAACTGTTCCTTGCGGAACCACATCAGGTAGTCCGGCCGGGTGGTCGACAGCTTGACGGCCAGCACGCCGCTGGCGGTCGGCGTCAGCGACTCGAGCGCCGGGTTCTGCTGCCCCACGGATGAGCAGGCGAACGGCGGCTCGTGGTTCTGCTCGTCGATCCATTGCATCAAGGCCCGCAGCTCGGGCGTGGAAGGCACCTCGCCCGAGGTCAGCACCTCGCCCTCATGGAACAGCGCCGCACCGGTGGCCTCGAGCGGCTGCAGCAGCATGCGCGGGTTGCGCAGCAGCGCGAGCCGCCAGTCGCCCTCGATCGACGTGGCTTCGACCAGACGCTGCTCGAGCCGCCGCACCAGGATGGCGACCTGGGCATGCGCATAGGTCTCGATGGCCGCGATGCGGGTCGAGATCACTTCGGCGAGCAGGTCGCAGGCGGCGCGCACGGCATGGCGCAGGTGGCGGGGTGAATAGTGGTGGGCGGCGATGAGGCCCCACAGCCGCCCTTCTCGCACCAGCGACACGACCAGCGTCGCCGTGACACCCATGTTCTTGAGGTACTGCAGATGAAGCGGCGACATGCTGCGCAGATGGCACAGCGACATGTCCAGCTCCTGGCCGGTGGTCGGCAGCAGGCGCGGCACCAGCGGCACGGGCTCGTAATGGACGTCGACCAGCACGCGGACGCGGTTGCGCAGGTAGAGCTCACGCGCTCGCTGCGGGATGTCCGAGGCGGGGTAGTGGTGGCCCAACAGCGACTCAAGCCGGGGGTCGCGCACCTCGGCCACGATCTTGCCGTGGCCGTCCTGGTCGAACTTGTAGACCATGACACGGTCGTAGCCGGTCAGGTCGTGCACGCACTGCGCCACGGCATCGGTCAGCGCGCCGATGCTCGCGGCCGCGCTGAAGCGTTGGACGGCGGCGGACACCTTGCGCAGCAGCTGGTCGTGCGAGAGCCGGTCCGCCGGTGGCGACGGCTCCAGCTCGACGATCAGGCCGCCACCGGGGTGGCGATGGGCGCTGCCTTCGAAGCAGCCCGGCGAGTGGCCCGAGCCCAAGGTGCACTGCAGCGGCACGGGCTCGCTCAAGTCCTGCGAGGCGATCAGGCGGCGCAGCCGCTCGTGCGCCGTGCCGCCCAGGCTCGCCAGGGCTCGCCCGAGCAAGTCGTCGACCGCCAGGCCCATCATCGCCGCGGTGTTGGCGCTCGCCTGGACCACCTCGAGCGCAGGCTCGCTCAACACCATGAGCAATCCATGCGGCTGCACCGAGCCTGCGAGGTGAATCAGCTCGCGTTCGCAGTTGGTCAGGTCCGCCTGACCGAACGGGGGGCTGTATTGCACAGCTCAGCGCCTGACGGCGATGCCCAACCGCTGGAGGCGCAACGCCAAGTCGTGGTCATTCAAACCGAGCAGGCGCGCCGCCGCGCGCAGCTCGCTGGCCGCGCGGTGCATGGCCGACTCGATGGCATGTCGCTCGGCCAACTCAGCCGCCTGCTGCATCAGCTCAGGCAGCGGCAACTCGCCGACCCGCTCGATCAGGCCCCTGAGCGCCGCAGCCAGCTTGTCGGACGGTGCTTCGTCGCCGGACGTCAAGGCCACTCGGCGCAGCGTCAGCCCGATGCACTCCTGATCACCGTCGGCAAGCAACGCAGCACAGACCTCCACGCCGAAGACCTGGCCGGGGGCGTGGCCGATGCTCACGCCAGAGGCCTGCGCCAGTCCGTCGCGCCGCACGTCGACCATCAACGCGGCCAGCCGGCGATCCGGGTCGCCCAAGGCGTCTGTCAACAACTGGCTGCGCACCTGGGCCTCGACGCCGCAACGGCACAGGGCCACGAACGCATCGTTGGCCATCAGGACCCGGCCGCTGGAATCGGTGACCACGACGCCCTCGCCGGCCGGCCCTTCGGCATCGAAACTCGCCGGACGAGCCCTCACCAGCAGGCGCAGCGCCCCCTGCCCTTCGCCCGGTGCACGGAACGGGGTGGCCGACAGCTCGATCTGCGTGCCTCCGTCACCTAGACGGGTGCGAACCTCGGCCGCACGCGCCGTTCTGCGCGCCATGGCCAGCAGCTCGGCGATCGGCGCCGGCAAGGGTTGCTGCAGCCCGCCGAACAGCTCGTCGGCCGTCGGGTTGGCATCGATCACGGCCAGGCTCTCGCCATCGAGCACCATCACCGCATCGGAGGCCACCTGGGCCAGCAGGCGGTCGCGCGTCTGGGCCTGGCGCAGCTTCCAGTAGTCGCGCTCCAGCTCTTGCTGCGCTTCGATGAAGCGCTGCTGGATCGCGCCGACGGCGCGCAGGTCGCGGCCGACGGCGATCAGCGGGCCCTGCTCGCCCAGCCGCAATGCGGCGTAAGAGATGGGAATGTCGGGGCCGCTGCCGGAGGGGTGATTGACCTCACGCCGCCGCGTGACGCCGGTGCTGCTCGCTTCGAGCAGCAATTGCTTGATCTTCTGGCGCGTGTCGCCGGTGACCGTCTCCTCCCACTGGCGACCCACCCATTGGCGGGCCGGCGGGTTCGGGCCGGCGTCGGCCACCGCCACGTTGCGGATGACTCCGTTCGGATCGATGACGAGGGCAATGTCGCTCGCCACGGAAACGAATGCCTTGGCCAGCTCCGGAGCGAGCCCGGACAACAAGCTCAGGTCTGCAGGGTCGGCTGGGCCAGTGGCCACGCGTTGTCTCCAAGCTCCCGCAAATCGCGGTATCCGCAGAAGTTACCACGCTTTGCCGGTGCAGATCTGATCAGCCCCCGGTGGGCGGGCAGCGCTGGCCAGCGGTCCCGACCGACGCACTACACCCGCAGCAACTGCCTCAGACTTGCCATTCATCGCTGGCGTCTTCGGCCTCGCCCTCACTGGCCCGCCGCAGTGCGCGGCGTCGCAGATGCAGGCCCCACCACTCGGCGGCGAGGGCGAGCGCCACCAGCCCCAGGCCCAAGGTGGACAGCGCGCTCATGATGGCCTCCCGAGGGCCAGGTCACGGCGAGCCAGTTCGACGATCACCAGGCGGACCCGCAACAGCACGGCCGCCAGGGCCTGCGCCGCGAAGGCCCCGGCCCAAGGCCAGGCGGCGGCAGGCACCGGCACGTCCCACGGCGGTTGCGCACCCCCGCTCGCTTGTTGCCACAAGGCACCGGTGGCCAGGGCCAGCAGCGCAGCCAATGCGCCGGTGGGCGCCAAGGCCTCTAGCAGAAGCAGCGGCAGCGCCGCTCGCGACAGACGGCCCGCCACGGCCGCCCCGAGCATCGCCAGTGCCAGCGCGAGCGCCAGCCAAGCCAGCGGCAGGTGCAGCGCCAGCAAACGCTCGGCATCGTGGCCCTCTGCCTGGGCCGGACCACCCATCGCCCGCAGGCCGGTCGCGGCCAGCACCAAAGCCATCACCAGCAAGACCGGCACCGGCCGCCACGCCAGCTCGTAAAAGCGCCAGGGATCCGCAAAGCGCGCCCAGCGCCGCAACGCGGCTTCGGTACCTCCGGGGTGGAGCAGGTCCATGGCGGTCTCCAGGTTGTTGTCAATTTGCATTGACACTACTACTATACAACCAAGTTGACAACCTGTGTGGACACATCACCGATCCAGAGCACCCTGCCCGCGCGTCGACCTCGTCCCCACGCCGTCGTCATCGGCAGCGGCTTTGGCGGGCTCGCCGCCGCGGTGCGCCTGGGTGCCCGCGGCTACCGCGTCACAGTGCTGGAGCAGCTGGATCAGCCTGGCGGACGCGCCCGCGTGCATCGCCAGGACGGCTTCACCTTTGACGCGGGCCCCACCGTGATCACGGCGCCCTTCCTCTTCGAAGAACTCTGGGCCTTGTGCGGCCGCCGCCTCCAGGACGACGTCGACCTGCGACCTGTAGCGCCCTTCTACCGCATCCGCTTCGACGACGGCGAGACCTTTGACTACAGCGGCGACGCGGCCGCGATGCGCGCCGAAGTGGCCCGCGTGGCGCCCGACGACGTGGCCGGCTATGAGCGATTCCTGGCCGCGAGCGAGGCCATTTTCAAGGTCGGCTTCGAGCAACTGGCCCACGTGCCCTTCGACCGCTGGACCGACATGGCGCGTGCGCTGCCGGCTCTGCTGAAGCTCGAGGGCTACCGCAGCGTCTATGGGCTGGCGGCCCGATACGTGCAGGACGAGCGGCTGCGCACGGTGCTCACCTTCCAGTCGCTGCTGGTCGGTGGCAACCCCTTCGACACCACCTCGGTCTACTGTCTGATCGCCTTCCTCGAGCGGCGGTGGGGCGTGCACTTCGCGATGGGCGGCACCGGCCAACTGGTGCAGGGTCTGGTTCGGTTGATCGAGGGCCAGGGCGGCACCGTTCGCTGCAACGCGCCAGTGCACGAGATCCTGGTCGAGCGCGGCACCGCCTGCGGCGTGCGGCTCGACGGCGACGTGCGCATGGCGGCCGACGTGGTCGTCAGCAACGCCGACTCCGCCTGGACCTACAAGCATCTGCTGCCTGGCGTGAAGCGGCAGCGCTGGACGGACCACCGGCTCGACCGGGCGCGGTACTCGATGAGCCTGTTCGTCTGGTACTTCGGCACGCGCCGCCAGTACCCGGATGTCGCCCACCACACGATCGCGCTGGGCCCGCGCTACGGCGGCCTGCTTGGTGACATCTTCGACCGCCACCTGCTGGCCGACGACTGCAGCCTCTACCTGCACCGCCCCACCGCCACCGACCCCTCGATGGCTCCGCCGGGTTGTGACGCTTTCTACGTGCTGTCCCCCGTGCCGCACCTGGCCAGTGGCATCGACTGGCGCGCTCACGCCGAGACTTACCGTCAGCTCATCGCCAGGCGCCTGTCGGCCACCCTGCTGCCCGGCCTGGAGGACGCGGTGGTGACCTCGCGGCTGCTGACGCCGCAAGACTTTCAGGACACCTTGTCGTCCTACCGCGGGGCCGCCTTCGGGCTGGCACCGCAGCTGGCCCAGAGCGCCTGGTTCCGGCCGCACAACCGCAGCGAAGAGGTGCGGCACTTGTACCTGGTCGGCGCCGGCACGCACCCAGGCGCCGGCCTGCCCGGCGTGCTGTCGTCGGCCCGCATCCTCGACCGTGTGGTGCCCCACGGCCGCCAACTGGCACGTGCCCATGAGACTGCCGCGGCCTGACCCCGCCGACGTGGCCGCCTGCTCAGCCCTGCTGAAGCAGCACGCGCGCAGCTTCCATGCGGCGTCGCGGCTATTGCCCGCCAGCGTGCGCGAGTCGGCCTCCGTGCTCTATGCCTTTTGCCGCGTGGCGGACGACACCGTCGATGAGCATGGCGGGCGGCACCTTGCCATCGCGAAATTGCGCGCGCGGCTGGACGCAGCCTACGACGGCAAGCCCACTTCGAACGCGGTCGACCGGGCGCTCGGCGCGGTCGTCGCGCGGCACGCCATCCCGCGCCTATTGCCCGAGCAATTGCTGGAGGGCCTGACCTGGGACGCCGAGGGCCGCACCTACGACAGCTTGGACGAGCTGTTGGACTATGCCGCGCGAGTGGCGGGCTCGGTGGGCGCGATGATGGCCCTGCTGATGGGCGCCCGCTCGTCCGCCGCCCTGGCCCGCGCCTGCGACCTCGGCGTGGCCATGCAGCTTTCCAACATCGCGCGCGACGTGGCAGAAGATGCAGGCCGCGGGCGGCTCTACCTGCCGCGCGAGTGGCTGCGCGAGGCTGGCATCGATGGCGACGCCTGGTTGGCCGCGCCGGCCTGGAGCCCGGCGCTGGAAGGCGTGCTGCGCCGCCTGCTGGCGGCGGCAGATGGTTTGTATGCGCGAGCGGCAAGTGGCATCTCGGCGCTGCCGCTGGGCTGCCGCCCGGGCATCAACGCGGCCCGCCTGCTCTATGCCGCCATCGGCCACGAAGTGCTGCGTGTGGGCGCGAGCGGCTGGCCGCGCCGCGCGGTGGTTTCGCCAGGCCGGCGTGCGTGGCTGCTGGCGCGCGCGGCGGTCACGCCATGGCCGCTGGCCGCCGGCCGGCACGAGCCGCCGCTGCATGCCAACCGCATCTTGGTGGCGGCCGTGCGGGACGCGTGCCGCCGCAGCGATGCCGACTTCGTCCTCGAACTCTTCCTGCGTCTGTCGCAACGCGAGCGCGTGCAGACGACAGTCATGGCCCGGAGGGCTTCCTGATGGCCTTGATCGCTGTGGGTCTGAACCACGGCACCGCGCCGATCGATCTGCGCGGCCGCTTCGCCATCCCCTTCGAGGGCCTGGCCGGCAGCGTGCAGAACTTGCGTTTGCACCTGGCGCGCTCGGAGCCGGAAGCCGCCATCCTCTCGACCTGCAACCGCACCGAGCTGTACGTGGCGGCCGCCAACGACGACACGCTGAAGGGAGAGGCGCTGGCTTGGCTGGCGGGCCGCGCGGGGATGACCGCCGGGCAACTGGCCGGCCACACCTATGCGATGACGGGCGCCGAGGCGGCGCGGCACGCTTTCCGCGTCGCCTCGGGCCTGGATTCTCAGATGCTGGGCGAGCCCATGATCCTGGGCCAGATGAAGCAGGCGATGCGCGCCGCGGAATCGGCCGGCGGCCTGGGCAGCACGCTGCACCAGTTGTTCCAGCGGACCTTCGAGGTCGCCAAGCAGGTGCGCTCGCGGACCGACGTCGGCGCGCAGTCGGTCAGTCTGGCCGCGGCGGCCCTGCGCACCGCACTGCAACTCTTCGAGGACATCGGTCGCACGCGGGTGCTGTGCGTCGGCGCGGGCGAGATGATCGAGCGCGCGGCCACGCATTTCGCGGCGCGCCGGCCCGAGGCGCTGGTGTTCGCCAACCGTACACCGGCGCGCGGCGCAGCGCTGGCGGCGAAGCTGGGCGGCACGGCAATTCCCCTGGCCGACCTGCCGCAGCGCTTGCACGAGTTCGACATCGTCATTTCCTGCACCGCGAGTGCGCTGCCGCTGATCGGCCTGGGCGCCGTGGAGCGGGCCTTGAAGGCGCGGCGCCGTCGGCCGATGCTGCTGCTCGACCTGGCCGTTCCGCGCGACGTCGAGCCCGAGGTCGCGCGCCTGCCTGACGCGTACTTGCGCACGCTGGACGACCTGACCGTCCAGGTGGAAGGCGCCGGGGCCCGCCGCCGGGCGGCGGTGGCGCAGGCCGAGTCGCTCATCGACGAAGGTGTGCGCCGATTCGGCCGCTGGATGGACGAGCGCGGCAGCGTGCCGCTCATCGTCACGCTGCAGGGCCAGGCCGCCGACTGGCGCGCCCTGGAACTCGCCCGTGCACGGCGGCGTCTGGCGCGTGGCGAAACGGTGGACAACGTGCTGGAGGCTCTGGCACGGGCACTGACGAGCAAGATGCTGCACGGGCCGATGGCCGCCCTGCATGCCTCTGCCGGCGAGCCCGAGGTGGCCGACCACGTGACGCGCCTGTTCTTGCGCGGCCGCCCGTAGACCACGCTCAGTGGACCACCCCGGGTAGAGCACCATAGGCAGGGCGCCATGGAAGGCCATCTGTTCGGCCTGATCGAACTGCTGCTCGTCTTCGGCCTCGTGCTCGGCATCGCATGGTGGGAGCTGCGCAGCCTGCGGCGTCCGCCCCGGCCGCCGGCCGCTGGAAAACCAGCGGGCGATGCGGCTGGCGACAAGCCCCCGCCCGATCCGCCCGTGTGAAGAGACGCCGCCGCGGCCTGCGCGTCAGCCGGCGCGGCGCGGCATGCGAAACGGCAGCAGCGCCTGCACCCACGGGGCGGCAAAGCGATCGAGCGACAGGCTCTCGTGCACCGCGCGCATCGCTTGCCCTCGGTGCTGCACAGACAGCAGCGACCGGGCGTAGAACGGGCCATCCTCCCAGGTCTGCAGCAGTCGCGCCTCGCCGCGGGTCTCTCGCGCGAGACGCCAGCGGGTGCGCGGCAGGGCAAGCGTCGGTCCGGGCGGCTCGTGGTTCAGCTGACCATCGCGGCCAACCTTCATGTTCAGCGACATCGTGCTGCCGTCGAGCCGGTGAACGTCATAGCGGACTTGGCTGTTTCCATCAGGCAGCGCGCAACGCGACCAATGCCAGCGGCTGAACGACTCCTCCAGCGGCGTGTCGCCCCAGTTCGTATCGAGGTAGCCCTCGCCCGACCAGTGCAGCGCCGGCGCATCGAGGTGCAGCGAGACCCGCGCGCGTGGCGCGATGGGCTGCCAACGGTGTGCACCCGCGGCATCGAGCGTGAAGGGGCCGCCCTCGATGACCGTCGAAGGCTCCACACGCAGCCGGCCGCGCACCCGGCCCGGCCAAGGCACTGCGAGCTCGTCCAGCGTCACCTCGAGCACCCCGCGGTCCCATTGCAGCGCGCTGGGTCCGATCTGCAGCCGGGTGGCGTTGCGCTGCAGCGCGCCGCGGCCGCGCTCGGTCATGGTCCAGCGATTCGGCCCGGTGCCGTACAGCGCACAGTTCAGCGCCACATGGTCGGCCGGATCCGCCGGGCCGCGTCGGCGAGCGCGAGCGTAGTAAGGCGAAAAGACGCTGCCAATGAACGCGATGAGCGTCAGGCCATGGCGGCCATCGTCGCTCGTCGCGTCCAGGTACCACCAAACGTACCCGCCGGGATTCAGGGGCGTGTCGAAGCCAGGTCCTCCCAGAGGCATTCGGCGGCCCGCTGGCCCGACAGCGCCGCCATCGGCACCCCCGGCCCGGGGTGTGTACTGCCCCCCGCCAGGTACAGGCCAGGCAGCGGATGCCGGGCCCCCATGCGGCGAAACGAGGCCTGCCAACCGTGGCTCGGCGGTCCGTACAGTGCCCCGCCAGTCGCCGGGAAGCGGCGCGCGAAATCGGCCGGCGTCCTCCGCTGGATCGGCGCCAGCGGCTGGATCTTCAGGCCGCAGGCCGAGAGGCGCTGGAAGACGCGTTGCTCGCATGATTCGATCTCCTGCAAAGAGGGTGGGCCGAGGTCGCCGCGCGCCGGGGCATTGACCAGGCACAGCAGGCGCTCGCCTTCGGGCGGGGGGCTCGCGTCCGCAGCGGGGCGGTCCTGCGCGCACACGTAGACCGAGGGGTCCGAGGGCAGGCTGCCATGGCGCTGGATGTCGTCGAACTCGGCCCGGTACGCCGGCGAGAAGAACACGTTGTGGCGCTCCAGCGGAAAGCCCTCGCATCGGGCCACGGCGAGCCAGGTCAGCGCCGACAAGGACCTCTGCTCCGGCCGCTCCCAGCGCCGTCGAGAGGCGCTCAGCGCTTCGGCCGCCGCGCCCCCCAGCTGACCCGCGGCGAGCGCGGCGACGTCGCCATTGAAGACGACCGCGTCGGCCCGCAGTTCCTCGCCGTCGCGCAGCCGCACGCCGACGCAGCGGCCCCGCTCGACAAGGATCTGCGCGACATCGGCATCGCAGCGCAGCTCCGCACCGCGTTGGCGAGCGAGCTTGCTCAGCACATCCGCGATACGCGCCATGCCACCTTCCACCAGCCACACGCCCTGGCGCTCCACATGGGCGACCAGCATCAAGGTGGCCGTGGCCTGGAAGGGCGACGAGCCGCAGTAGGTGGCGTAGCGGCCGAACAGCTGCTGCAGCCGCGGATCGGCGAAATGGCTGCCCAGTTCGTCCCACATGCGGGCAAAGGGCGAGATGCGCGCCAAGCCAGGCAGCCCGCGCCACCCGCTGCGCCGCACCAGCCCGAGAACGCTGGTGCGCTGGCCGCGCAGGAAGGGCTGCTCCAGCGCGTCGTGGATGGTTCTCGCCCGCCGGCAGAAGCCGCGGTAGGCGCGCGCCTCGGCGGCACCGGCGAAACCGCCGATCGCATCGACCGTGGCTTCCAGATCGGCATGCAGGTCGAGACGGTCGTGGGCGTTCCAGGCGTGGCGGGCGAGGATCTTGGCTGGCAGCAGGCTCAGGTGAGCCTCCAGACGCTCACCGACCGATTCGAACAGCTCGTCGAAGACCCAGCGCATCGTGCAGACGGTGGGGCCACTGTCCAGCCACCGCCCACCGACGGGCCGCTCGCGCAGCTTGCCGCCGGGTGCGGCGCCGCGCTCCAGCACCAGCAGCTTCAGCCCCTGTTCGGCCAGGCGAAGCGCGGCCACCAGGCCGGCGACGCCCGCACCCACGATGAGGACGGAACGCGGTCTCATTGACGACGACACTTCATGTGTCTATATTAGTTTACGCTCTACAAGTCGCTTGTAATTTACAAGCGGCATCGGACCGGAGGCCCGCATGCACGTGTCGGCTCGCATCGAACTCGCGCTGGACGCGGCGCTCGCCCTCGGTGAACGAGAGGGCCACCCGCCGAAGCTCGCACAAGCCATGCGCCACGCGGTGTTCCCGGGCGGCGCGCGCATCCGCCCCACCCTGTGCCTGGCGGTGGCCGCCGCCTGTGGCGATGACCATCCGGCACTCGCCGACGCGATGGCCGCATCCATCGAGCTGCTGCACTGCGCCTCGCTGGTCCACGACGACCTGCCCTGCTTCGATGACGCGCCCACGCGGCGTGGCCAGCCGTCGGTGCACCGCGCGTTCGGCGAGCGGCTGGCCGTCCTGGCGGGCGACGCGCTGATCGTGCTGGCCTTTGAGACGCTGGGGCGCGGTGCGGCTGAAGCGCCCGGCCGCCTTCCCGGCCTCGTCTCCGTGCTCGCCGCGGGGGTGGGCATGCCATGCGGCATTGCCGCCGGCCAGGCCTGGGAATGCGAGCCGCGCGTCGTGCTGGGCGACTACCACCGTGCCAAGACCGGCGCGTTGTTTGCAGCGGCAGCCGCCGGCGGGGCTTTGGCAGCGGGTGCCGATGCGCGCGCGTGGCGTGTGTTGGGCGAGCAGCTGGGCGAGGCCTACCAGGTGGCGGACGACATCCGCGACAGTGCCGCCACGGCACAGTGGCTCGGCAAGCCCTCTGGCCGCGACCTGGCGCTCGACCGGCCCAACATCACCCGCGAGCAAGGGCTGCGCCACGCCTTGGGCCACTTCGCCGACCTGATCGCCCAGGCGCAGCAGTCGGTGCCCCCATGCCGTGGCGCCACCGGCCTGCGTCGGATGGTCCAGCGAGAGTCGGAGCGCCTGGTGCCCAAGGCGCTGCTCGAGGAATGGCTGGCCTCGGCCGCCTGACAGTCGGCGCCGCCGATCGCTGGTCCCGTGAACATCAACCCATCGATCGCTCCTGGACTGCTGACGCGTTGGCAAAGCTGGCGCGACCAGTCGCTGATCAGTGCCGATTTCCGTCGCCGGGCCTTGCGCTTTTGGCCCTCGCGCTGGGTGGCGCGGCGCAGAGCGCGGGCGCTGTTCGACATCGTCGCGGGCTTCGTCTACTCGCAGACCCTGCTGGCCTGCGTCCAGCTGCGGCTGTTCGATCGGCTGGCCGAGGGGCCGATGACCGCCACGGCGCTGGCCGCTGCGCTGGAGTTGCCAGCCGACGCCACGCACCGGCTGCTCGATGCGGCGGCGGCGCTGGGCCTGGTGGAGCGCCGCCAGCGCGATCTCTTCGGCCTGGGGCCCCTGGGCGTCGCGTTGGTGGACAACGCCGGTCTGGCGGCGCTCGTGCGGCACCACGCGATCCTCTATGCCGACTTGCAGGATCCGGTCGCGCTGCTGCGCGGCGATCGTGTCGGCCGCTTGGCGAGCTACTGGCCCTACGCGACCTCCAGCACCCCGGATGAGCTGCCTGACGATCGGGTGGGTGCGTACTCAGAGCTGATGTCAGCCTCGCAGCCGCTGGTGGCGGACGAAGTGCTGAGCGCGTACCGCCTGCGGCAGCACGCCTGCCTGATGGACGTCGGGGGTGGCGAGGGGCGCTTCCTCGTGTCGGCCGCTGAACGCGAGCCGCACCTTCGCCTGATCCTGTTCGACCTGCCTCCAGTCGTCGAGCGCGCGCGGGCGCGACTCGGGTCGCTGGGCTTGGGCGGGCGCGGCACTTTCGTGGGTGGCAATTTCCTGGCCGATCCGCTGCCCCCGGGAGCCGACGTCATCTCGCTGGTCCGGGTGGTGCACGATCAATCAGACGATGGCGCCCGCCACCTGATGCGCGCGGCGTTCGCGGCCCTGCCGCCGGGCGGTGTGTTGCTCGTCGCCGAGCCGATGGCCCGCACGCGCGGCGCCGAACCCATGGGCGACGCCTACTTCAACCTCTACCTGCTCGCCATGGGCCGCGGGCGCCCACGCTCCGCCGCCGAACTCACCCGCCTGCTGCACGAGGCGGGCTTTGCCGAGGTGGAGGCCCGCACCACCCGGCTGCCGCTGCAATGCGGCCTGCTGGTCGCCCGCAAACCCGGCTGATCAGCGGCAGACAAATCGTGTGTCAACTCCTATTGACACGCGATTGAGTACGCGTAGTATGACATTCAAGCTCTACGCACCTCTTCGATGCATGCCCTCCACACACTTGAACGCCCTGCGGCACGCCGCGCGGCAAGGACGCGCGCCATGCACAGCCTCGCGGTGGTGATGGAGCAACCGGAGCACTTGAGCTTGAGCCGGCTCGTCCTCCAACCCCCCGGCGACGACGACATCGTGGTCGACGTGGAGTGGAGCGGCATCAGCACCGGCACCGAGCGCCTGCTGTGGACGGGCCGCATGCCCTCGTTCCCGGGCATGGGCTACCCACTGGTGCCTGGCTATGAATCGGTGGGGCGCGTGGTCCAGGCCGGCCCGAACGCAGGCCACGACGTGGGCGAACGCGTCTTCGTGCCCGGTGCGCGTTGCTACGGCGAAGTGCGCGGCCTGTTCGGCGGCGCGGCCTCCCGCGTGGTACTGCCGGGTGCCCGGGCCGTGACGCTGGACGACACGCTCGGCGAGCAGGCGGTGCTGCTGGCGCTGGCGGCGACGGCCTACCACTCGGTCGCCCGCGGCGGCAAGCACGATGTGGTGACGCCGCCGGATCTGATCGTAGGCCACGGCGTGATGGGTCGTCTGCTGGCGAGGCTCAACCTCGCCGCCGGCTACACCGACTTCGCCGTCTGGGAAACCAACCCCGCCCGCGCGCAAGGCGCCACCGGCTACCCCGTGATCGACCCGAAGGACGATCCCCGCAGGGACTACCGCGCCATCTACGACGTGAGCGGCGATTCGGCCCTGCTCGACCAACTCGTGATGCGGCTCGCGCCCGGCGGGCAGATCGTGCTGGCCGGCTTCTACAGCGAACCGCTGCAGTTCGCCTTCGCGCCGGCCTTCATGCGCGAGGTGCAGATCCGCTGCGCGGCCGAGTGGCACCGCAACGACCTGCTCGCCGTCACCGAGCTGGCCAGCGCCGGCGCGTTCTCGCTCGACGGGCTGATCACCCACCACGAAAAAGCCGAGCACGCCGCCGGTGCCTACCGGACCGCCTTCGGCGACGCGGCCTGCCTGAAGATGGTTCTGGACTGGAGACACTGCTCATGAACGCACCTGCCATTCCGGCCGTGGCTCCGGTCCACTTCATGATGAAAGAGCAGTTGCGCGCAGAGGCCGCCATCGAGCCGGACCCGGTGGCCACCTCGCCGGCCGCCAAGACCACGCAGATCATCGCCATCTACGGCAAGGGCGGCATCGGCAAGAGCTTCACCCTCGCCAACTTGAGCTACATGATGGCCCAGCAGGGCAAGAAGGTGCTGCTGATCGGCTGCGACCCCAAGAGCGACACCACCAGCCTGCTCTTCGGCGGCAAGGCCTGCCCCACCATCATCGAGACCAGCAGCAAGAAGAAGCTCGCCGGCGAGGCCGTGGCCATCGGCGACGTCTGCTTCAAGCGCGACGGCGTCTACGCGATGGAGCTGGGCGGCCCCGAGGTCGGCCGCGGCTGCGGCGGGCGCGGCATCATCCACGGCTTCGAGACGCTGGAGAAGCTCGGCTTCCACGACTGGGGTTTCGACTTCGTGCTGCTCGACTTCCTGGGCGACGTGGTCTGCGGCGGCTTCGGCCTGCCGATCGCGCGCGACATGTGCCAGAAGGTCATCGTCGTCGGCAGCAACGACCTGCAGTCGCTGTACGTCGCCAACAACGTGTGCAGCGCGGTGGAGTACTTCCGCAAGCTGGGCGGCAACGTCGGCGTGGCGGGCATCGTGATCAACAAGGACGACGGCACCGGCGAGGCCCAGGCCTTCGCCAAGAACGCCGGCATCCCGGTGCTGGCGTCGATCCCCGCGAACGAGGACATCCGCCGCAAGAGCGCCAGCTACGAGATCATCGGCAAGCCCGATGGCGAGTGGGGCCCGCTGTTTGCCGAGCTGGCCACCAACGTGGCCGAGGCACCGCCCCAGCGGCCCACGCCGCAGACACAGGACCAGTTGCTCGGCCTGTTCAGCGCCGAGAGCACGGGCCGCGACTTCCAGATGGAGCCGGCCACGCTGTTCGACATGATCGGCAAGAGCGAGCAGGCCAAGCCCACGCTCGAAGTCATCTACGACGCGGCCTGACGCCATGAGCAACTGCCACTCCGGGCCGGACCTGAAGCACGCCGCCGCGCAGGCTGCGGGCACGACGCAGACGCTGGAACAGTACGCCAAGGACTACCCGACCGACCCGGACCGCGGCCCGCACGACCAGCCGCAAAGCATGTGCCCGGCCTTCGGCTCGCTGCGCGTGGGCCTGCGCATGCGGCGCACGATGACCATCCTCAGCGGCTCGGCCTGCTGCGTCTACGGCCTGACCTTCACCTCGCACTTCTACGGCGCCAAGCGCAGCGTGGGCTACGTGCCCTTCAACAGCGAGACGCTGGTCACCGGCAAGCTGTTCGAGGACATCCGCGAGGCGGTCCATGCCCACGCCCGGCCGGAAGACTACGACGCGATCGTCGTGATCAACCTGTGCGTGCCCACCGCCAGCGGCGTGCCACTGCGCCTGCTGCCCAAGCAGATCAACGGCGTGCGCATCATCGGCATCGACGTGCCGGGCTTCGGCGTGCCCACCCATGCCGAGGCCAAGGACGTGCTGGCCGGCGCGATGCTGAAGTACGCCCGCCATGAGGCCGAGCAGGGCCCTGTGCAGGCACCGCGCACCGGCGTGAGCGACAAGCCCACGGTGAGCCTGTTGGGCGAGATGTTCCCGGCCGACCCGATGGTGATCGGCATGATGCTCGAGCCCATGGGCCTGGCGGCAGGCCCGGTGGTGCCCACCCGCGAGTGGCGCGAACTCTATGCCGCACTGGACTGCACGGCGGTTGCCGCCATCCATCCCTTCTACACCGCCAGCATCCGCGAGTTCGAAGCCGCCGGCCGCCCGATCGTCGGCTCGGCGCCAGTCGGTCACGACGGCACGGAGGCCTGGCTGCAGGCCATCGGCCAGGCCTGCAATGTCGAGCAGGCCCGCATCGATGCGGTGAAGAACCGCATGCTGCCCGCCATCAAGGGCGCTCTGGCGGCCACACCGATCAAGGGCCGCATCACCTTGTCGGGGTACGAAGGCTCCGAGCTGCTGGTCGCCCGGCTGCTGGTGGAAAGCGGTGCCGACCTGCGCTACTGCGGCACCGCCTGCCCGCGCACCGCCTGGAACGAGGCCGACCGCGACTGGCTGCAGGCCCGCGGCGTGCACGTGCAGTTCCGCGCCTCGCTCGAGCAGGACCTGGCCGCCATGCGCGAGTTCAAGCCCGACCTCGCGATCGGCACCACGCCGGTCGTGCAAGCCGCCAAGCAGGCGCGCACGCCCGCGCTGTATTTCACCAACCTGATCTCAGCGCGGCCCTTGATGGGCCCGGCGGGCGCCGGCTCGCTGGCGCAGGTCATCAACGCAGCCATCGCCAACCAGGGGCGCTTCGACCAGATGAGCGAGTTCTTCGGCGAGACCGGCGAAGGCGACCGCGCCGGCGTGTGGGAAGGCGTGCCCGAGATGCACCCCGAGTTCCGCGCCGACACCCGCCGCCAGGTCATCAAGCTGCTGAAGAAGCGCAAGGCCGAGGAGATGATCTGATGCTGGTGCTGGACCACGACCGGGCTGGCGGCTACTGGGGCGCCGTCTACGTGTTCACCGCCATCAAGGGCCTGCAGGTCATCATCGATGGCCCGGTGGGCTGCGAGAACCTCCCGGTCACGTCGGTGCTCCACTACACCGACGCGCTGCCGCCGCACGAGCTGCCGATCGTCGTCACCGGCCTGGCCGAAGAGCAGCTCGGTCGCGAGGGCACCGAAGGCGCGATGAAGCGCGCGCACGCGGTGCTGGACCCGGACCTGCCCTCAGTGGTGGTGACCGGCTCGATCGCCGAGATGATCGGCGGCGGCGTGACGCCCGAGGGCACCACGATCCAGCGCTTCCTGCCGCGCACCATCGACGAAGACCAGTGGCAGTGCGCCAACCGGGCCATCTACTGGCTTTGGCAGCAATACGGCCTGCGCAAGGTGCCGGCCCGCGTACGCAAGCCCGGCGAGCGGCCGCGCGTGAACATCATCGGCCCGAGCTACGGCATGTTCAACGGGCCCAGCGACCTGGCCGAGATCCGCCGCCTGGTGCAGGGCATCGGCTGCGAGGTGAACATGGTGTTCCCGCTCGGCAGCCACGTGGCGGACGTGGCGCGCCTGGTGGAAGCCGACGTCAACATCTGCCTGTACCGCGAGTTCGGCCGCATGCTGTGCGAAGCGCTGGACCGGCCCTACCTGCAGGCGCCCATCGGCCTGCACAGCACCACCGCCTTCCTGCGCAAGCTCGGCGAATTGACCGGGCTCGACCCGGAGCCCTTCATCGAGCGCGAGAAGCACACGACGATCAAGCCGGTGTGGGACCTGTGGCGCTCGGTCACGCAGGACTTCTTCGCCACTGCCAGCTTCGCGGTGGTCGCCAACGAGACCTACAGCCGCGGGCTGCGTCACTTTCTCGAAGACGAGCTGGGCCTGCCCTGCCAGTTCGCGGTGCCGCGCATCCCCGGCGCCAAGACTGACAACGCCGCGGTGCGCGAGCTGGTCAAGACCAAGACGCCGCTGCTGATGTTCGGCAGTTTCAACGAGCGCATGTACCTGGCCGAAGCCTCTGCCAAGGGGCCGATGAAGCCGAGCTACATCCCGGCCTCGTTCCCGGGCGCGATCATCCGCCGCGCCACCGGCACCCCCTTCATGGGTTACGCCGGTGCCACCTATGTGCTGCAGGAAGTGTGCAACGCGCTGTTCGACGCGCTGTTCCACATCCTGCCGCTCGGCACGGAGTTAGACCGTGTCGAGCCAACCCCCGCCCGGCAGCACCAGCCGCTGCCGTGGGACGACGATGCCCGAGCGAGGCTCGACGCGCTGGTGGAAGCGCAGCCTGTGTTGGTGCGCATTTCCGCGGCCAAGCGCCTGCGCGACCACGCCGAGCAAAAGGCCCGCCGCGCCGGGCACGACCGAGTCAGCGCCGCGTGGGTCGAGGAGGGGGTCGCATGACAGCACCCGCTTGCGTCCGGCCGGCGCCCACCCTGCCGCGCGGGTCCAGCGCGGTGACGGCCGCGAGGCCACTTTTCTAGGAGCAATGTTGATGGTTGACGACAGGAGAGGCTCGCTTTCCGGCCTCACGGATGAGGAAGCACGAGAGTTCCACGGCATCTTCATGAAGAGCTTCATCGGCTTCACGCTCGTGGCGATCGTTGCCCACGTGCTCGTGTGGTCGTGGCGGCCGTGGCTCTGAGCACAGCCGCCGGCCTGCCCGCCAGCGCCCACGCGGCGCCGGCGGACGACCGTCGGTCGTTCATGGTCATCTTCGTGGTGGCCTTCGCTCTCTTTCTCATGATCGCCGTGATCGCCGAAGCGCTGATGGTGCGTTGGCGGCCGTGGTTCCCGGGGGCCGAGAGCGAAAAGTCACTGATCGGAGGCGTGAGGGCGGCGGTGAGCACCTTCATGCCACTGCTGATTTGAGGAGCATTCACATGTACAAGATATGGCTTCTATTCGACCCGCGCAGAGCGCTGGTTGCGCTGATCACTTTCCTGCTGGTGCTGGCACTGGTGATCCATTTCATCCTGCTGAGCACCGACCGGTTCAACTGGCTCGATGGCGGAAAGCACGCCACCCCGGCGCAGACATCTTCGATGCCCGCTCCCGCACCGACCAAGTAGCGGTGTGCCAAGGGGGCCGGCAAGTTGCCGGCCTGACTGACTGCGCGGCGCGCGCCAGGGCCCCAGGGCCCGACGCTCGCGCGTCGCGCGCGCAATTCGTCGGCTGTAGGAGGAGCGACCATGTCCATGCTCAGCTTCGAGCGAAAGTACCGGGTGCGCGGCGGCACGCTTGTGGGCGGCGACCTGTTCGACTTCTGGGTCGGGCCGTTCTACGTCGGCTTCTTCGGCGTCACCACCGCCTTCTTCGCCTCGGTGGGCACGCTGCTCATCGTGTGGGGCGCATCGCAGGGGCCCACCTGGAACCTCTGGCAGATCAGCATCGCGCCGCCTGACCTGAAATACGGCCTCGGCATGGCGCCCTTGATGGAAGGCGGGCTCTGGCAGCTCATCACCATCTGCGCCATCGGCTCGTTCGTCTCATGGGCGCTGCGAGAGGTGGAGATCTGCCGCAAGCTGGGCATCGGCTACCACGTGCCCTTTGCTTTCTCGTTCGCGATCCTGGCCTATGTGACGCTGGTGGTCATCCGGCCACTGCTGCTCGGCGCCTGGGGCCACGGCTTCCCGTACGGGATCATCAGCCACCTGGACTGGGTGTCCAACACCGGCTACCAGTACCTGCACTTCCACTACAACCCGGCGCACATGCTGGGGGTGAGCTTCTTCTTCGCCACCACCTTCGCGCTGTCGCTGCACGGCGCGCTGATCCTCTCGGCCACCAATCCGAAGGCTGGCGAGACGGTGAAGACCGCCGAACACGAGAACACCTTCTTCCGCGACACGATCGGCTATTCGATCGGCACGCTCGGCATCCACCGGCTCGGCCTGTTTCTGGCTCTGTCTGCCGTCTTCTGGAGCGCTGTGTGCATCGTCATCAGCGGGCCCTTCTGGACCCGCGGCTGGCCCGAGTGGTGGAGCTGGTGGTTGAACCTGCCCATCTGGCATTGAGCCCAGCGCACGAGGAGACACGACATGGCCGAATACCAGAATCTCTTCACCCGCGTGCAGGTGGCGCCGACCGCCGGCGGCGCGGCCTCCGTGTCGATCGGCGCGGATGACCGAGAGCGTTCGCGCGCCGTCGGGCACCTGTACTGGCTCGGCAAGCTGGGCGACGCGCAGATCGGCCCGATCTATCTCGGCTGGCTCGGCATTGCCTCGCTGATCTTCGGCTTCACCGCCTTCGAGATCATCGGACTGAACATGTGGGCGTCGGTGGGCTGGGACCCGGTGCAGTTCGTGCGCCAGTTGCCCTGGCTCGGCCTCGAGCCGCCGCCGCCCAGCAACGGGCTGCACCTGTTCCCGCCCCTGAACCAGGGCGGGTGGTGGCTGATGGCAGGCTTCTTCATGACCAGCTCGGTGCTGCTGTGGTGGACACGCATGTACCGCCGCGCCCGCGCGTTGGGCATGGGCACCCACGTCGCCTGGGCCTTCGCGGCAGCGATCTGGCTGATGCTGGTGCTCGGCTTCATCCGCCCGCTGTTGATGGGCAACTGGTCCGAAGCGGTGCCCTTCGGCCTGTTCCCGCACCTGGACTGGACGGCCGCGTTCTCGCTGCGCTACGGCAACCTCTTCTACAACCCGTTCCACATGCTGTCGATCGCGTTCCTGTACGGCGCGACGCTGCTCTTCGCGATGCACGGCGCCACGATCCTCGCGGTCAGCCGCTTCGGCGGCGAACGCGAGATCGAGCAGATCGTCGATCGCGGCACGGCGTCGGAGCGGGCCGCCCTGTTCTGGCGCTGGACGATGGGCTTCAACGCGACGATGGAATCGGTGCACCGCTGGGCCTGGTGGTTCGCCGTCCTGTGTCCGCTGTGCGGCGGCATCGGCATCCTGCTCACCGGCACCGTGGTCGACAACTGGTACCTGTGGGCCGTCAAGCATCACGTCGCGCCGGCCTATCCGGCAGTCTTCGGTACGGTGGTCGACCCGGCCACCATTCCTGTGGGGGTGAAGCCATGAGGCATGAGCACGACCACCGCCAGAAGCGCCTGTTGGCGCTGGCTTTGCTGCTGAGCAGCGCCACCGTTGCCGCGTGGGCCTGGGAGCAACTGCCCGCGGCCGCCATCGGCCTGAGCCAGAGCGCAGCACAGGCCTACCAATGGGCACAGGCCAGCCACCTCGTACCGCCGCCGAGCACCGCAGCGGCCTACGATCCACCCGGCGCATCCGCGGCTGTGCCGGGAGACACCCCATGACGGCGCCTCGCCATCGCGCCGCGCTGGGGCGTGTGGGCGGCCTCGCCGCCATCGCGCTCGCCGCGTTGTCTGGCTGCGAAAGGCCACCGATGGACACCGTGCAGCTCGGCTACCGAGGCACCGGCATGACCGAGGTCTACAACCCGCGCCTGCTGGCCCTGCAGGAGGGCCTCAATGCCGTGCCCGAGGACCAGCCGCCCGCCTCGCCGGATGGCCCCCGGGCCAAGGAGGTGTTCCAGAACGTGAAGGTGCTCGGCGATCAGAGCGTGGGCGAGTTCACGCGCACCATGTTGTCGATGACGGCGTGGGTCGCCCCCAAAGAGGGCTGCGCCTACTGCCACAACACCGCGAACCTGGCCGACGACTCGCTCTACACCAAGGTGGTCGCCCGCCGGATGCTGGAGATGACCCGGCACATCAATGCGAGCTGGAAAGTCCACGTCGCCAGTACCGGGGTCACCTGCTACACCTGCCACCGTGGCAACCCGGTGCCGACGCAGACCTGGTTCGCCCCGCTGCAGAACACCAACCACTTCATCGGCAACAAGGCCGGGCAGAACAGCCCTGCCACCAGTGTCGGGCTGGCCGCCTTGCCGAACGACCCGTTCTCGGCCTACTTGAGCGGTTCGACCGAGATCCGGGTTGAGGGCGTCACCGCCCTGCCCTCGGGCCGTGGCGCATCGATGCAGCAGACGGAAGCGACGTTCGGCCTGATGACCCACATGTCGCGATCGCTGGGCGTCAACTGCACCTTCTGCCACAACACGCGGCAGTTCTCGGGCTGGGAAGAAAGCTCTCCGCAGCGCATCACGGCCTGGCATGGCATCCGCATGGCGCGCGACGTGAACGGCAACTACCTTGACCCGCTTGCGGCGACTTTTCCGGCGCAGCGCAAGGGGCCGGTCGGCGACGTGGCGAAGGTCAGCTGCGCCACCTGCCACCAGGGCGCCTACAAGCCGTTGTACGGCAAATCGATGCTGGCCGGCCACCCCGAACTCATCGCCCCTGCGGCCAAGGCATCGTCGGGCCCGATTCCGGCGGATGCCCTGGCGGCCACCGCCGCGGTGGTGAGCCAGGAGACCAAGTCGCCATAGCGCCACGGGCGCCCGTGGTGCTCCTGGCGCCCGTTCACGCGACACAGTCCTGATGCCCAGCGTGTACCAGCCCTGGGCTTATTCATTCCATCGCAGCTCAATCGGAGCGTGGGGTGAGCTCGCCTGGGGCGCGGTCACTGCATCCGGTTCGCCAGGGGCACCCGAACCATGATCAAGTCAGCGATCGACTTCGGTGAAAAGCTGTTTCTCGTCCTGATCGCGGGCTTCACCGTGGTCGCGATGGGCCAGGAGATCCTGTTCCTCTACGAGCAGCGCAAGGTCGAGCTGAAGGATCTGCTGCTGATGTTCATCTACGCCGAGGTTCTGGGCATGCTGTCGGCCTTCTACAGCCGGCAGCGCAACCTGATCCTGATGCCGCTGTTCATCGCGACCACCGCGCTCAGCCGGCTCATCATCCTGCAAGGCAAAGAGGCCGACGCGGCGATGCTGGTGTACGAAAGCGGCGCCATTCTGCTGATCGGCGCGGCGTGCTGGATCATCAACAAGGTGTCCCGCTCCGAGTGAGCCGGCCAGCGCCCTCACGGCGCCCTCATGGCGCCCCCAATGGCGCCCGCCGAGTCAAGCGCGCGACCGCAGGCCCCAGTTCCAGAGGGCATGGCTCGGCAGGGGGAGCACCATGAACCAGTGCTCCAGCAGGCCGAGTGTCAGCAAGGTGGCGCTCAACACAGCGGCCGCCTCGGCGGCAGCGGTCAACCCACCGCCCAACGCCGCCCGCCACCACCACACCGCGGCCACACTGGACACCAGCACCGACAGCGGGAACAGTGCGTTCATCGGCCGCCGGCGAAAGTAGCTCGCCAGGTACGCCAGGTGCGACGGCAGGAAACGCTCGTTCAGGTTGCGCACGCCGAGAAAGAGGTTGAGCTTGGCGCTCTGGCGCATCACCCAGAGGATGGCGTAGGTGGCCAGCGCAGCCTGGTTCGGCTGGCGCCACGTCAGCACCGCCAGCAGGCCGCCCAGGATCAACAGCGCGATTTCGTGGTGCAGCACGGTCTGGAGTGCGAGCCTCGCGCGCTGCCAACCCTGCGCCTGCTCAGGGCAAGGCTGGCGCCGCGCCCCGGTGACATAGCCCAGCAAGAAGGCCACCTCCTGCCATGCCCACACGCCGAGGGCCGCGGTGAAGGCGACGTAGACCGCGGCGTGGCCGGTGTCCCCGGCCGTCAACGCCACGGCCGCCAGCGACGCGATCAGCATCAGCGTGGCGGCTGTCATGGTCCACTTGTGGGTGGCGCGCGGCATGCCCACCAGGTAGAGGATCACCCCCGTACTGAACCACCACGCGAACAGCGTGTAGACCACCGGAGCAGCCTGGTGCCACACAGCGTCCTGCACCGCTGTCACCAGCTGGGTGCCATGCGCACCTGCGCAGGCAGCGGCCGGCGGCGGGGGGCGAGGACATACAGCCGGGCGAAGCCGGCCACGCCGGCCAGCGCCCAGCCTGCCTGGGCCAGCCGGCCCATGACGCCACCGCGCTCCCGCCCGCGCTCGAAGCCCTGTGCCGCGCGGAGTAGCCGGTCGAGCCCGGCGAAGAAGGCCGGGTGATCGATATCGAGCGTGACGGGGAAGACCTGGGTGGAGATGTCGCGCGTGATGCGGATGACCTCGCGGTCGTAGGCGGTCGGGTCGAACCCCATCGCTGCATTGAGCTGCGGCCGCTGGTGGTCTCGCACGTACATGGTGGCGTACACCGCGAGCTGGAAGAAGCGGATCCACAGCGTGTTCACACCGCTCAGCAACGACGGGTTGGCCCGCAGGATCAGCGCAAACGATTCACCGTGCCGGAACTCGTCGTTGCACCAACGCTCGAACCACCGGAAGATCGGGTGGAAGCGCAGCTCGGGGTGGCGCTCGAGCTGGCGGAAGATCGTGATGTAGCGCGCGTAGCCGATCTTCTCGCTCAGGTAGGTCGCGTAGAAGATGTACTTAGGCTTGAAGTAGGTGTAGGCCTTGTTGCGCTTGAGGTTGCCGAGGTCCACGCCGAGGCCGAAGTCCTTCAGGCTCTGGTTCAAAAAGCCTGCGTGGCGCGACTCGTCGCGCGCCATGTAGCGCATCAGGCGCTTGACGTCGGGGTTCGAGACGTTCTTCTGAATCTCGTTGTACAGCACGCAGCCCGAGAACTCGGACGTGAGCGAGCTGACCAGGAAAGCCATGAACTCGGCGCGCAGCTCGGGCGACCAGGTGGGCGCCAGGCGGGCCACCTCATCGGCGAACGCAGGCGTGCGCTGGAAGTGGTCGTGGTTGTTGTCGCCTTCGTACTCTTGCAGCATCGCGTCCCACTCGGCGCGCAGCGGGCTGACGTCGATGCGGTCCATGGCCGCGAAATCGGTGGTGTAGAAGCGCGGGCTGAGCAGCGTGCTGGCCTCGGCGTGCGCCGCGGCATCGTCCGGCGTGGCGAAAGTGGGTTGGCTCATGAATTCTCCTGTGGGGCAGGCTTCAAGGGTGGGCTTGCGAATCGCTGCCTGGCAGCAGGCGCGCAAAGACGCCGGCATTGGCAGGCCCGAAGGAACGCAGGTCGATCTGGCGGCCGGTGCCCGGGTCTTCGAGCACCAGCCGCCCGTCAGCCAGCGCCACAAGCCGGAACGGCGGCTGGGCACCTACGCCCTGCCGCTTGCGCTCACGGACCAGTCCCCGCACGGCGCTGCGCAGGAAACCGTTGGTGCCGGGCGCCACCTCGCCGATGCGGTGGGCACTGGGCGCGTCGTTGATGTCGATGCCGCCGTCCGCGCGGTCCTCGAAGCGCAGCCAGCGCTCGGCCATCGCCGGCGAAGGCTCCGCTTGCGACGCGCTCACCCCCGAGAGGCGGACCACCGCCACGCCGGCCAGGCTCACCAGAACCAAGGCGACCAGGGCCGTCACGGGCAGCTTCGGCGTTGGGGTGTGGGCGGTGTTCACGGCGTGTCAGGCGGCACGCGCCTCTGGCCGCACCGCCACGCGTATCGGCGGCAGCGCCTCGGCCGGCGACGGCTGCATCCTGGCCACGGCCTGCGGATCGGCACTGGCTTTCAGCGCCTCGGCGAGCAAGGCGGCCACCCGTTGAACCTCGGGCACGGCACGGAGCATGGGCTGCGGCTCCTTCAGGCGCCACGGCCGAGCGTGCGGCCACAAGTTCAGGTACGCGATGCGGGTTCCGGCGACCAATTCCAGCGCGATGTCACCCTCCCCCGCGCCACCCCGGCGCAGGCCGGCAGAGGCGATCTGGCGCAGCGGCAGGTTGAAGGTGAGCGACAGCACGATGCCGATGCGCAGCACCAGGCGCTTGTCGGTGAGCGTGTACACGGTCGTTCTGGCGACGAGAATGGCCAGGCACCACGCCATGCCCACCGCGAAGCCAGCCAGCGGCAACAGCCCGGCCACGGCGATGACGGCCGGCCAGAGCCCGGCGCTGGCAGCGACATCGACCCCACGCCATGCCAGGATGACGGCAAAGTACAGCGCGAGCGGGCGCCAATGCATGGCTTCGCGCGCCAGCGTGCCCGCGTCGGGCCGGCCTTGCCAGAGCAGGCGCTCGCCCTGCGGCAGCGGCTCAGGCAGGCCATGGGCCGCCTCGAACTCGTGTTCGCCGATGTTCACAGCAGCGGCTCCTGCCTGTCGGGCGTGGCGTAGAGCGTGCCGGCGCCGAAGTAGGCCATGATCTTTTCCTCTTCCAGCAGCGTCACACGGTCAGGCACGCGCAGGGCCGGCACGCCAGCAAACTGGTCGGCGCACAGCGAGCGCACCCGCACCCGGTGGTCGTCGATGCGCGCGAAGTTGATCGGCAGCAGCACGCTGGGCCCCTGAGGCAGCGCCACCTCGAGGTAGCGGAACAGCATCTCGGCCTGGTCGACCCACAGCTCGGTGACCGTGCCGGCCACCGCGCCATCCGCCCCGATCACCGGCAGGCCGCGCGGGTCGGGGTCGCCATGGTCGACGCCGAAGCCGGCCAAGACCCGCAGCGGCAGCAGGCGCGGCGCGCCGTCCAGCGTGGTGTCGGGCACGTCGGCCCGCTCGGCGTAACTGCCCGGGCCGACGCCGGCTTGCATCGGGTCGCCGTCCGGCACCAGCGGTGCGCCTGGCCAAGGGCCGCTGGGCCGGGCGCTCAACGGAGCGGGTGCCGACGCCGGCCGCGGCACGCTGACGCTGCTGCCGTCGCGCAGCAGGTAAGTCTTGGGCGACGGGATGCTCGGCCAGCCCTGGATAGGCACCCGCGGCGCTCGGGCGGAGCGATCGGATTCGAGCGGGTAGCCCTCGCGCTTGTTCTCGCGCAGCAGGTAGGTCACCAGCCCGGCGAAGAAGATCCAGAAGGCGTAGAGGACGACCTGGGCGACGTCGATGGTGGGTGTGATGGCACCGGTTTGCATGTTGACTCCTTGTGGGGTCGGGGAGCGAGCAAGGGCGTGTTCACACTACGGAGCCACGGGGTTGCGTAGTGTGAACATGCCCTAGCCCGGGAATTCGGCCAGGCCGAGCTTGCGGCCGAGCGTCGGAGGCGCGGCCTGTTGACGAACCATCGGGCCGATCGCGATCAACGTCGCGAACAGCAAAGCGATCTCGATGTGGTAGACGACGCTGTAGGCCACCTCCGGCCCTTCGAGCGCAGGGCCGAGCAGGCCCTGCGAGGACAGCGCTGCCACCCCATCGCGCAGTGCACCGCCCAGGCCGATGGCCACGCCCCCTGCGCCGGCCTGCACCGCACCCCAAGCCCCCAGCACCAGGCCTGCCGCGGGGCCTGCCTCGGGGTGGCGCAGCGGGTCGGCCAGGTCCATGGCGGAGATCAATGTGCAGACGGCGAACAGGCCGCCGCCGAAACCGATCAGGAACGCGCCAGTGCGGAACAGTGCGGAGGATTGCATCGGCGCGGCGAAGATCACCGCGGCGAACGCGAACACACCCACCAGGGCGCCGAGCGCGGCCAGGCGATGCGGATCGACGCCCTGCTGCAGCCGGCGTGCGGCCCATGCGAAGGCCGATAGCGCCCCTGCGGCCAGCATGGCGGTCAACAGGCTGGTGGCGCCGATCGGCAGCTGCAGCACGGTTCCGCCATAGGGCTCGAGGATGATGTCCTGCATCTGGAACGCAGCGGTGCCCAGGCCCACGGCAACCAGGAAGCGCTTGGCCTTCCGCTGCTCCGCGAAGGCGCGCCAGGCCTCGCCGAAAGGCGTGCCCGCGCGATCGGAGAGCGGCTCCCGTCGGCGCGGCTCCTGCTTCCACAACGCCACGGTGTTGAGCACCATCGTCAACACCGCGGCGCCTTGCACCACCTGGATCAGGCGGATCTGGCTGAAGTCGCGCAGCAGCCAGCCGAAGGCCACGCTGGCGAGCAGCATGCCCACGAGCAGCATCACGTACATCAGCGCCACCACGCGCGGCCGCGTGTGGGCCGGGGCCAGGTCGGTGGCCAGCGCCAGGCCCGCTGTCTGGGTCGTCTGCAGCCCCGCACCCACCATCACGAAGGCCAGCGCAGCCGCCACGGTGCCCACCCAGGCTGGCCCATGCGTATCGCCCGAGAGCACCAGCAGCGAGAACGGCATGATCGCGAGGCCGCCGAACTGCAGCATCGAGCCGAACCACAGGTAGGGCACGCGGCGCCAGCCGAGCGCCGAGCGGTGGGTGTCCGACTTGAAGCCCACCAGCGCACGCCACGGGGCGGCCAGCAGTGGCAATGCGACCATGGCCGAGACCAGCCATGCCGCCACGCCGAGCTCGACGATCATCACCCGGTTCAACGTGCCCACCAGCAGCGCGCTGGCCAGCCCCACCGACACCTGGAACAGCGACAGGCGCAGCAAGCGCGGCAGCGGCAGCTCGACGCTGGCCGCATCGGCAAAGGGCAGCATGCCCGGGCTCAACTTCTGCCACAGCCGGGTGATGCGGACCTGAGGCAGATTCATGGCGCGACCAGCTCCATCGCCTGCGAGGTATAGAAGCCGGTGCTGACACGACGCTGCCGCGCCGGGCGCCAGCCCGCGAGCACGGGGGCGTCAGCGAGTCGGTGGTGCAAGACAGGCGTAGAGACCGGCACCACCGAGGGTGCCCGGTTGCCGCGCGGGAACAGGCGGCCCACCGCGCGCATGGCCACCAGCAGCGGCGTGCTGGGCACGTGGGTGAAGACGATCGACGCGGCGCCGCGCCCCGCCAGGCGTTCGAGCGCCTGCACCGCGTCAGCGGCCTCGTAATGGATCAGCGAGTCCATCGCCACGATGTGGTCGAAGCGGCCCAGCGCGGGATCGAGCATGTCGCCAGCCAAGAAGGTCACTCGGCCTGGCAGGTGGCGCGGCAGGCGTTCGGCCGCCAGCTTCACCAGCGTCGGCGACAGGTCGATGGCCACCACCTCGGCGCCCCGGCGCGCCGCCTCGACCGCCATGGCGCCGGTGCCGCAGCCAGCATCGAGCACGCGCGCGCCATGCAGGTCGGCCGGCAGCCATCCCAGCAGCGTGGCGCGCATCTCGTCGCGCCCGGCGCGCACGCTGGCCCGGATGCGCCCCAGCGGCGCGTTAGAGGTCAGCCGCGCCCAGGCCTGCGCGGCCGTTCGGTCGAAGTAGTGCTCGATCTCACCGCGCCGCTGGACATAGGCGGCCCGCCCCTCAGGGGTGCTGATCCCGGCCTGAGGCGGCGCAGCGCTCGAGCCCGTGTAGCTCCAGTGATTCATCAGTCGTACCCCAGCAGGTCGAAGATGTCGCGGTCTTTCATCGGCACCGCCTCGAAGGGCTCGCCGCCGAGCCACAGGCTCGCGGCCAGGCGCATGTACTCCCGCTGCACCGCCTCCAGCTCGGGTGACGGTTCCATCTCGAACAGCGTGCTCTTTTTCAGCCGGCTGCGTCGGATGACATCGAGATCGGGGAAGTGCGCAGCCAGCTTCAGGCCGATGCGCGCGTTGTACTTGTCAATCTGGTCGGTGCCGGCGCTGCGGTTGGCGATCACGCCGCCCAGGCGCACCTGGTAGTTCTTGGCCTTGGCGCCGATGGCCTGCACGATCCGGTTCATCGCGAAGATGGAATCGAAATCGTTGGCCGTCACGATCATCGCCCGGTCGGCATGCTGCAGGGGGGCCGCGAAGCCGCCGCAGACCACATCGCCCAGAACGTCGAAGATCACCACGTCCGTGTCGTCGAGAAGGTGATGCTCTTTCAACAGCTTGACGGTCTGGCCCACCACGTAGCCGCCGCATCCCGTGCCCGCCGGCGGCCCACCCGCCTCGACACACATCACGCCGTTGTAGCCGGGAAAGACGAAGTCCTCCGGGCGCAGCTCCTCGGGGTGGAAATCGACCGTCTCCAGCACGTCGATGACGGTGGGCAGCATCTTCTTCGTCAGCGTGAAGGTGCTGTCGTGCTTGGGGTCGCAGCCGATCTGCAGCACGCGCTTGCCCATCTTCGAGAATGCCGCGGAGAGGTTGCTGCTCGTGGTGCTCTTGCCGATGCCGCCCTTGCCGTAGATGGCAAAGACCTTGGCGGTGCCGATGCGCAGTGCAGGGTCGAGTTGCACCTGCACGCTGCCTTCGCCATCGGGCCGTCTCGCCTTGGTAGTCGGAAACGGGAGTGAAACGGTGTCGGTCATGCGGCGGCCCTTTCGTCGAAAACGCCTTCGAGCCTGTCTTCCAGCTCCTCGCCAGCACTGCGCAAGGCATCCAGCACCGCAGGATCCGGCGACCAGAACTGGCGTTGCTGCGCTTCGAGCAGTCGCATCGCGACCCGCGCCGAGGCCGTGGGGTTCAGCTCGGCCAGGCGCTGGCGCATGGCGGGGTCGAGCATGAAGGTCTCGGTCAATTGCTGATACACCCATGGCTGCACCTGGCCAGTGGTGGCGGACCAGCCGAGCGTGTTGGTCAGGTGCACCTCGATCTGGCGCACGCCCTCGTAGCCGTGCTTGAGCATGCCCTCGTACCACTTGGGGTTCAGCATGCGGGTGCGGGTTTCGAGCGCCACCTGCTCACTGAGCGTGCGCACCGTGCCGCCGCCGAAGCAGTCGCTCGTCTGGTCGCCGATGTAGACAGGCGCCACCTGCGCGCCCTCGCCCTGCCCCGTCCTGCGGGCCCGCTGGATGGCGCGGCTGATGCCGCCGAGCGTGTCGAAATAGGTGTCGATCGTGGTCACGCCCAGCTCCACGGAATCGAGGTTCTGGTAGGCCAGGTCGACGCCGGCGAGCACGCTGTGCAGCAGCTCGGGCCGCTGCAGCGGGCGGCCGCCGCGTCCGTAGGCGAAGCCCTTGCGGCGCGTGTAGGTCTCGGCCAGCTCGTCGGCGTCGTCCCAGCGGCTGTTGTCGACCAGGCTGCCCACGTTGGCGCCATACGCTCCTTCGGCGTTGCCGAAGACCCGAAGAGCGGCGGTCTCCAGATCCCCTCCATGCTCGGCCTGGAAGGCCAGCGCATGCTTGCGCACGAAATTCGACTCGACCGGTTCATCGGCGCTCGCAGCGAGGAAGGCCGCCTCAGCCAGCAGCTTGATCTGCAGCGGCAGCAGGTCGCGGAAGATGCCCGACAAGGTCACCATCACGTCGATGCGCGGGCGCCCCAGTTCAGCCAGTGAGAGCAACTCGGCACCGGCCAGACGGCCATAGGCGTCGAAGCGCGGCCGGGCGCCCATCAAGGCCAGCACCTGGGCGATCGGCCCGCCCTCGCTCTTCAGGTTGTCGGTGCCCCAGAGCACGATCGCGATGGACTCGGGCTGCCCGTGGCCGGCATGTTCGTGGGCGGCGAGCAGCCGCTCGGCCTGGCGTGCCCCGTCCTGCACCGCGAAGGCGCTGGGGATGCGGAACGGGTCGAAACCGTGCAGGTTGCGGCCCGTGGGCAACACGCTGGGGGTGCGCAGCAGATCGCCCCCCGGTGCGGGGCGCAGGAAGCGGCCGTCGAGCGCATGCAGGATGCCGCCGAGCTCGTGGTCTTCGGCCAGCAGGCGGTCGGCATCGGCCAACGTCTGCAAGCGGCCCTGCAGGGCTGAATCGCCGGCGCCGAGTTGCTCCGCCGTGGCGCCAGCGACGAGCGCCTCCACCAGCTCGCGCGCAGGGCGAGTGCCGTGAGAGGCCTCGGCCAGCGACAGCAGCAGGTCCACACGTTCACTCGCCGTGGGCGCCTGGCCCACGACATGCAGGCCATGGGGGATCAGTGTGTATTCGAGCTCGCGCACCGCGTCGTTCAGGCGCGCCACATGGGCAGCGGCATCGGCATCCCAGGCTGGTTCGGCGGCGCACAGCTCGAGCGACGCGGCCTGCGCCTGGATGAGGGCGACCATCGCGGCGGCTTCGCGCGCGTCGTCGGGGCCGAGGCCGCGGTGACGTTCGATCGACGCCTTCAGGTCGACCAGGCCCTTGTACAGCCCCGCCTGCGCGACCGGTGGCGTGAGGTAGCTGATCAGCGTCGCCGCGGCGCGGCGTTTGGCGATCGTCCCCTCCGACGGGTTGTTCGAGGCATAGAGGTAGAAGTTCGGCAGGTCGCCGATCAGTCGCTCGGGCCAGCAGGTGGCGGACAGGCCCGCCTGCTTGCCGGGCATGAACTCCAGTGCGCCATGGGTGCCGAAGTGCAGCACCGCGTGGGCGCCGAAGTCCTCGCGCAGCCAGCGGTAGAAGGCCGAGAACGCGTGGGTGGGCGCGAAACCGCCCTCGAACAACAGGCGCATCGGGTCGCCTTCGTAGCCCATTGACGGCTGGATGCCGACGAAGACGTTGCCAAAGCGCTCGCCAAGCACGAAGAGGTGGCGACCGTCGCTATGCTGGCGGCCAGGCGCGGGGCCCCACTGCGCCTCGATCTCGCGCAGGTGTCGCTCGCGCTTGACGTGGTCACCCGCGGGGATGCGCACGTGCACGTTGGCCGCCGCGCCGAAGCGCTCGGCGTTGCCGTGGATGAGGCGGTCGCGCAGGGCGTCCACGCTAGCCGGCAGCTCCACCGTGTAGCCGGCGCGCTGCATCGCCGCCAGGGTGTTGAAGAGCGACTCGAAGACGGCGAGAAACGCGGCCGTGCCGGTGTTGCCCGCGTTGGGCGGAAAGTTGAAGATGACGGCAGCCACCTTGCGCTCGGCGCGTTCGGAGCGACGCAGGTCGACCAGCCGGGCCACCCGCGCGGCCAGCGCGGCTGCCCTTTCGGGGCACCGGTGCATGTCGTGTGCACCGGCGGCGGCATCGAAGGTGCAGGCTTGCGCACAGCCGGTGCAGGCCGCGCGCCCGGTGCTGCCACGCCCACCGAACACCATGGGCGCGGTCGCACCATCGAGCTCGGGGATGGCCACCATCATCGTGGCTTCCACCGGCAGCAGCCCGCGGGCCGAGCCGCCCCACTGGTCGAGCGTCTGAAACTCCACCGGCATCACGCCCAGGTAGGGCACATCGAGCCGGGCCAGCACGTCTTCGGCGGCCTGGGCATCGTTGTAGGCCGGGCCGCCGACGAGCGAGAAGCCGGTCAGCGACACCAGGGCATCGATGGCCGGCCGACCGTCGTCGAAGAAAAAAGCGTCGATCGCCGGGCGCGCATCGAGCCCCGTCGCAAAGGCCGGCACCACGCGCAGGCCGCGCGCCTCGAGCGCCTCGATCACGCCGTCGTAGTGGTCGCTGTTGCCCGCCAGCAGGTAAGAACGCATCAGCAGCAGGCCCACCGTTCCGCGGGTGCCGTGCGGCGTCACCCGCGCGAGGTCGGTCAGGCTCGCAGACAGGCGCTGCGGCAGCCGAGGGTGGTACACGCCGACCTCGGGATACTCGACGGGCGCCGTCACGGGCAGCGTGCCACGCAATGCCCGGCGGGGCCCGGCGGCGTACCGGTCGACCAGGAACAAAATCAGATGCGCGACGTTGTCTTCAGAACCGGCGAGCCAATACTGCAGGGTGAGGAAGTAGGCCCGCACGTCCTGCGCAGTGCCCGGGATGAAGCGCAGCAACTTGGGCAGACGGCGCAGCAACTTCATCTGCCGCGCGCCGGCACTGGCCGACAGGCCCTGCCTGTCACCCGCGGACGCAGGCCGGCCGCGCAAGCGCTTGAGCAGCGCCATCGGGCCGCTGGCCGCGCCGTCCATGCTGAACTTGCCCATGCGGGTCAGCTTCATCACCTCGGGCGCACACATCGCGCAGACCATGGCGTCGCAATCGGCACGGCGCGCCTTCAACGCAGGCAGCAAAGGCAGGAAGTGCTCTTCCATGAAGAGCATGGTGACGATGACGAGATCGGCCTGGCCGATGTCGTCCACGCAGCGCGCGACGGCCGCATCGTCGCCGGACCATTCGCCCGCGGCGTGGATCGTGAAGCGCAGGCCGGGCAGCGTGCGCGCGAGGCGGCGATGGGCACGCAGCGCAGCACTGGCGAGGTGGCTGTCCATGGTGACCAGCACCACCCGCAGCGGCACGGCGGCTCCCGCGTCAGCGGCTGAAGTGGGCCTTGGCATCGTAGAGGGTCTCGAGGGTGATCACGGGGAGGCTGCGTTCGCGCGCATAGCGCTCGGTGTTGCGGCGCGCCTTGGCGCGCACGAAGAACGGGATCTTTCGCAGCTCCTGTTCCGCCTCGCGGGCCCAGGCTGCGGGATGGCCTGCGGGCTCTGCGTCGCCCGGTGCTGCGGCGGGCAACGCGGCCGCATGCCCGAGGTGCGAAGGCGCAGCGTCGGGGTGGAATTCCGCATCGCCGCGGAACATGCCCAGCAGGTGTTCTTCCAACCCCATCATCAGCGGGTGAACCCAGGTGTCGAACAGGACGTTGGCACCTTCAATGCCCATCTGCGGCGAATGGCGCGCAGGAAAGTCCTGCACATGCACCGGCGCCGAGATCACGGCGCAGGGCAGGCCCAGGCGCTTGGCGGTGTGGCGCTCCATCTGGGTGCCCAAGACCAGCTCTGGCTGGGCGGCGGCGATCGCCGCCTCGACCTCGAGGTAGTCGTCGCTGATCAGCGCCTCGATGCCGTAGGACAAGGCAGCCTCGCGGACGTCGCGAGCGAACGCCCGGCTGTAGGTGCCCAATCCCACGACCTGGAAACCGAGCTCGCTGGCGGCCACGCGCGCCGCGGCGATGGCGTGGGTGGCATCACCGAAGACGAAGACGCGCTTGCCGGTGAGGTAGGTGGCGTCGACGGACTTCGCATACCAGGCCGCGCGGCCCTCTCGAAGCTCGTCCGCCAGATCCGCAGGGACAGGCACGCCCGCCAGCTCTGCGACCTCGGCGATGAAACGGGCTGTGGCGCGTGAGCCGATCGGGATGGTGCGGGTGGCCGATTGTCCGAAGCGCCGGGTGAGATGCCCGGCAGCCTGCGAGGCCACTTCCGGATACAGCACGACATTGAAATCGGCCTCGGGCAGCCGCACGATGTCGGCTGGGGCGGCACCGAGCGGCGCCACAACGTGGATGTCCACACCCAGCCGGCGCAGCAAGCCCGTGATCTCGTGCAGATCGTCGCGATGGCGGAATCCGAGCGCCGTCGGGCCGAGGATGTTGCAGCGCGGCGCGGCGCCCTCGGCGCGCGGCTCGGCGCGGTCGCGCGCCAGCCCTCGCACGAGCTGGTAGAAAGTTTCGTTGGCGCCCCAATCCTCCTTCTTCTGGTAGGCCGGCAGCTCCAGTGGGATGACTGGGATCGGCAGGTCGAGCGCGCGGGCCAGGCCGCCCGGGTCGTCCTGGATCAGCTCGGCCGTGCAGGAAGCGCCGACGATCATCGCCTGCGGGCGGAAGCGCTCATAGGCCTCGCGCACCGCGGACTTGAACAGCTGCGCCGTGTCGCTGCCCAGGTCGCGCGCTTGGAAGGTGGTGTAGGTGACCGGCGGGCGGCGCGGCAGGCGCTCGATCATCGTGAACAGCAAGTCGGCGTAGGTATCGCCTTGCGGCGCGTGCAGCACGTAGTGCAGATCGCGCATGGCGGTGGCCACCCGCATCGCGCCGACGTGGGGAGGGCCTTCGTACGTCCACAACGTCAGCTGCATGGTGCGATCTGCCTCAGGCCGCTAACAGCGCACGGCGGCGCAAGGGGCGGGCGAACAGTGCGGCCAGGTCGCCCGCCTGCTCGTAGCCCTGGATGGGCGTGAACACGAGTTCGATCGCCCATTTGGTGGTGAAGCCCTCGGCCTCCAGCGGATTGGCCAGGCCCAGGCCGCAGACGACGAGATCCGGCGCCGCACCGCGACAGCGGTCGAGTTGGCGCTCCACGTGCTGACCTTCGGACAAGCGGGTGTTCTGCGGCAGCCAAGCCAACTCCTCGGCGAGATGCTGACGGTGCAGATACGGCGTTCCGACCTCCGCCAGGACCATCCCCAACTCACGCGACAGGAAGCGTGCAAGCGGGATTTCGAGCTGAGAGTCTGGAAACAGGAAGACGCTGCGCCCGGCGAGAAGCTCGCGGTGGGCGACCAGCGCGGCCTGGGCGCGCGCCCGGCCCGGAGACAACGCCGCATCGATGCGGTCGGTAGGCACCCCGAAGGCCCGCGCCGCCGCATGCAGCCAGGCCGTCGTGCCCTGCTCGCCCAGCGGGAACGGCGCGGCGATGCGCGTCGCGCCGCGCTCCTCCAGCGCCTTGGCGGTGTCGGCCAGGAAGGGCTGGGCGAGCAGGTAACGCGTTCCGCGGCCCACGGCCGGCATGTCGTCTGCACGGCGCCCGGGAAGGAAGCGCACCGGCCCAACGCCCATGGCGGCAAAGAGCCGCGCGAACTGGTCTTCCACCACATCCGCCAGCGCGCCGATCACCACGAGCGACGGCGCATCGTCCCTCCGCAGGCCCGGCACCAGGCTGGCCAGGCAAGCGTCCTCGCCCTGGGTGAAGGTGGTCTCGATGCCGCTGCCGGAGTAGTTCAGCACCCGCACGTGCGGCGCGAAACGGTCGGACAGGCGCGACGCTGCACGCGACAGGTCGAGCTTGATGACCTCCGAGGGGCATGAGCCGACGAGGAACAGCAGGCGGATGTCGGGCCGGCGTTCCAGCAGCCTCGCCACCACCCGGTCGAGCTCGGCGTTGGCATCGGCCAGGCCGGCCAAGTCGCGCTCGTCGATGATCGCGGTGGCGAAGCGCGGCTCGGCGAAGATCATCACGCCAGCGGCCGATTGCACCAGGTGCGCACAGGTGCGTGAACCCACGACGAGGAAGAACGCGTCCTGGATCTTGCGGTGCAGCCAGACGATGCCCGTCAACCCGCAAAAGACTTCGCGCTGACCACGCTCGCGCAGCACGGGGGCGTCGGCGCAGCCGGCGGTCTCGGTGCGGATCGGAATGGACACGGCGTTCATCACGCCACCACCGCATCCGGGCTGGGCGCCGCATCCAGGCGCGCGGCTCGCAGCTTGAGCAGGAACTGAGCGGCATTGACGAGGTAAGTCGCATAGGCCGCGAGCGCCAGCAGCATCAACCCTCGTGCGCTCAGCCCGCCGGTGGCCAGCGCCACGACGTAGGCGCTGTGCAGCGCCAGCACCACCATGCTGAACACGTCTTCCCAATAGAAGGCCGGTGCGAACAGGTAGCGACCGAAGACGGCCTTCTCCCACAGGCAGCCCGTGACCATGATCGAGTAGAGCAGCAGCGTCTTCGCGAGCACCGAAACCGTGGCGGCCGCTTCGCCCTCGCCGGTGACGAGAAAGCGCAGCACCAGGGCGAAGCTCACGAGGAATACGGCGAACTGCAGCGGCGCCAGCACGCCCTGAACCAGCGTCCAGCCTGTTGCGTCGCGACGGCGGCGTTGCTCGGGGGTGTACAGCGGGGTCCTGCGGTGGTCCATGAGGCCAATCTAGACGCGCCGTCCTCAAGTGTCAATCATGGTTGACGTAAAACACAGATGACATTACGCTGACCACAACCGAAGTCTCAGCGAATGTCCCCCTTGACGCCGGGGTTCCTTCGCTGGAACAGTCGGCTTGTCAATTTGCTCCGACGGCCCGACGGGCATGCGGCTCACATGACAGCGAAACACTAGACACATAACCGACCGGGTGCCCCGATAGGTCCGCCGGGGAGCGGCGACAAGCCGCCGACGAGCCAGCCGCATTCGGCCCACGAGGAGACACGTGGTGCAGATGTTCACAAGGGGTACTTGCGTGTCCGAAAGCGGGGACGCAGACACCGGCCCTTGCTTATGGAGCGAAGGCGACGCTCCCGGCATGACTCAGGAACAGGCGCGCGATGACCGGGCCGCATCGCTGCTGAGAACCATCGAGGCCGAGATCATTCCCCGGTTGATGTTGGCGCATCGGGGGCCCAGCAACGACGACCGATGTCCCGCCGAACCGCCGCCGCGCGTCGGCGCGGAACAGGTCGAGGAGCTGACCCGGATCATCCTTCGTCGCGATCCCGCCGGCGCCCAGGCCTATGTGCGGGCGCGGCACGGCAGCGGGCTGGCACTTCAGACCATCTACCTGGAGCTGCTGGCCCCCGTGGCACGCCGCCTTGGGGAGATGTGGAGCGACGACTCCTGCGACTTCACGCAGGTCACGGTGGCCTTGTGGCGGCTTCAGCAGATCGTCTACGAGCACAGCCCTGCCTTCCAGCGCGACCGGCGGCACCGTTTTTCGGGACGGCGTGCACTGCTGGTACCGGCGCCCGGCTCGCAGCACACTTTCGGCGTGGTGATGGTGGCCGAGTTCTTCCGCCGAGCGGGTTGGGATGTCTGGGGCGACCCCACCGCCACCGAGGCGGACATTGCCGGCGCACTGGCCTCGGAATGCTTTGATGTGCTGGGCTTGTCGGTGGGCAGCGAGTGCATGGTCACCAGCGTGTCATCGGCTATCCTCTCGTTTCGAAAGGTGTCCCGTAACCCGTCCATCGTCGTGATGGTCGGCGGCCCGGTGGTGCCCCTGCTGCACGATTTCGTGTCGCGGGTCGGTGCTGATGGCACCGCACCCGATGCCGCGACGGCGGTGGCCCTGGCAGAGAGGCTGGTGGCCCAGCGCGCGGCGTCTCCCTGAAGACTTTCCAGGCATGCCGGCAGGACCGGCCGCACCCCAAGGCAATGAATGGCTGACACAGGCGTACTCCCAGTGAACCAATTCGAGGGGGCTGACATTGACGCCCGTGCGGCAGCCGCGCTGATCACGGCGACCTCGGACGTGGCGCTGTTGATCGATGGCCAGGGCGTCATCCGCGATGTCTCCATCGGCCGTGAAGAATCGGCCATCGAGGGTAGCGACGGCTGGGTTGGCAGGCACTGGCTGGAGACGGTCACCGTCGAGAGTCGCCCGAAAGTGCTGGCCATGCTGAAGGACGCCAGCAACGACGCCCTCATCGCGCCGGCGGCCTGGCGCCAACTGAACCACCCCATCCCGGGCGGCGGGGCGGACGTGCCGGTGCTCTACTCGGCGCTGCCGGTGGGCAAGCAGGGCAAGGTGTTGGCGGTCGGCCGCGATCTGCGCACTGTGGCCACGCTGCAGCAGCGTCTGGTCGACGCACAGCAGGCGATGGAGCGCGACTACCTGCGCCTGCGGCAGACGGAGGCGCGCTATCGGCTGCTGTTCGAGACCGTCTCCGAGGCGGTGATCGTCGCCGATGCCTCCACCCTCGCGGTGGTCGAGGCCAACCCGGCCGCGCTGCGCCTGTTCGGCGACGGCGCCAAGCGCCTGATCGGCCGCAGCTTCCTGGATTCGATCGACGGAGGCAGTCGAAGTGCCACGGCGGCGTTGCTCTCCTCGGTGCGCAACGCCGGTCGCGGCGAAGACGTGACCTTGCGCTTGGCATCCAACGGCCACGAATTCGCGCTGTCGGCGTCGCTGTTCCGTCAGGACGGTGGCGCCCTGCTTCTGCTGCGATTGGTGCCACGAGCCGCGGCGGTCGCCGCGGAAGCGGCACGCATGGCGCCTGAAGTCGGCTTGCTGCGTGCGCTGGATCGGCTGCCGGACGCCTTCGTCGTCACCGACCTGCAGGGCCGCGTGCTGACCGCCAATGCCAGCTTCACCGAACTGGCCCAGCTCGCCTCTGGCGAATCGCCCGTCGGCCAGTCTCTAGACCGGTGGCTCGGCCGGTCGGGGGTGGATCTCAACGTGATGATGGGAACACTCAAGCAGCACGGCGTGGTGCGCCTGTTCCCCACCACGCTGCGCCCGGCTTACGGTTCGCCGCTGAAGGTCGAGATCTCGGCGGTGGCGGTCCCCGAGGGCGACCCGCCCTGCCTGGGCTTCACGATCCGCGATGTCGAGCGCCGTCTCGCCAGTGGCACGCCCGGGGGCGGACGCGAACTGCCCCGCTCAGCCGGGCAGCTGGCAGAGCTGGTGGGCCGTGTGCCGATGAAGGACATCGTCAGCGAGACGACGGATCTCATCGAGCGCATGTGCATCGAGGCGGCCCTCGAGCTGACCGGCGACAACCGCGCATCGGCGGCTGAGATGCTGGGCCTTTCACGCCAGAGCCTGTACGTCAAGCTGCGCCGCTACGGCATGGGCGACCTGGGCGGCGACAGCGGCTCCTGAAGGGCCTTGCGGGACCTTCCGCCCCGTCCCAATCACTGGTACCAGCCGACGTGCGCCGTCGGGTTCGCATGGCGGCCCCAGGGGGCCAGCCAGCGCATCAGCCTGTAAAGCCAGGAAGCGAGCATCGTCGACGTCTTCATCGCCGGTCTCCAGTGGTTGTGTAAATCAGTATTGACACTTTCATGTGTCAATGTCAATACTCATCGCCATGCAACGACCGACGCTGTCGACCATGGCTGAGCTGCTCAAGCCGATCACCTGGTTCCCGCCGATGTGGGCCTTCGGATGCGGCGTCGTGGCCTCTGGGGTGCCGCTGGCTGAGCGTTGGCCGCTGCTGGTGGCGGGCGTGCTGCTCGCCGGGCCGTTCGTCTGCGCCACGAGCCAGGCTGTGAACGACTGGTTCGACCGCGAGGTCGATGCCATCAACGAGCCGCATCGCCCCATTCCATCAGGCCGCATGCCCGGCCGCTGGGGCCTCTACATCGCATGGGCCTGGACGGTGCTGTCGCTGCTGCTCGCGGCGCAGCTGGGCCCCGTCGCGCTCACCGCCGCGGCCATCGGCCTGCTGCTGGCCTGGGCCTACAGCGCGCCACCGCTGCGCCTGAAGCGCAACGGCTGGTGGGGCAACAGCGCCTGCGCCCTGTGCTACGAAGGGCTGGCCTGGGTGACCGGGGCGGCCATCATGGCCCTTGGCAGTTGGCCTCATCCACGATCGTTGGCGCTCGCCCTGCTCTACAGCATCGGTGCGCACGGCATCATGACGCTGAACGACTTCAAGGCCATCGAGGGTGACCGCCAGATGGGCATCGGCTCGCTGCCGGTCCGACTCGGCGTCGCCGGTGCCGCCCGCACCGCCTGCGCCATGATGCTGGCGCCGCAGGTGATGGTTGCTTTGCTGCTGTGGGCATGGGGAAGCGCAGCGCAGTCGCTCGCCGTCGTCGGCCTGGTCGTCGCCCAGGCGTTGATGATGCGGCGCTTCCTGCAGGACCCGCGGCGCCATGCCACCTGGTACAGCGGCTTCGGCGTGCCTCTGTTCGTGTCGGGCATGCTGGTCAGCGCCTTCGCGCTGCGCGGCTTGGCGGTGGCCTCATGAACGCGCCCTTCGGTTGGCTGCAGATCGCGCGCCTGGGCCTGGTCCAGGCCGCGCTCGGCGCCATCGTGGTGCTGACCACCTCGACGCTGAACCGCATCATGGTCGTCGAGTTGGCGCTGCCCGCCCTGCTGCCGGGCATGCTGGTGGCATGGCACTACGCGGTGCAGATCGCGCGGCCGCGCCTCGGGCATGGCTCGGACATCGGCAGCCGCCGCACGCCATGGATCATCGGCGGCATGGTCGTGCTCGCACTGGGCGGCGCGCTCGCCGCGCTGGCCACCGCATGGATGGGCAGCTCGCGCTGGGGCGGCATCGGCCTGGCGGTGGTCGCCTTCTCTCTGATCGGGCTGGGCGTCGCGGCCTGCGGCACATCGCTGCTGGTGCTGCTCGCCAAGCGCGTGGCCCCCGAGCGCCGGGCCGGGGCGGCCACCCTGGTCTGGTTGATGATGATCGTCGGCTTTGCCGTGACGGCAGGCACCTCCGGCCCCTTCCTGGACCCCTACTCGCCGCGGCGTCTGGTGCTGGTCGCGACCAGCGTCTGCGCCATCGCGCTGCTCGTCACCCTGCTCTCGATGGCCGGGCTGGAGGGCCGGTCAGAGAAGGAAACCGACACAGCACAGCGGAGCGACCCGGCCCCGCCCCAGCGCGAGTTTGGCTCCGCCTTGCGCGAGGTGTGGGCGGACCCGGCGGCCCGCGGCTTCACCGTCTTCGTGTTCGTCTCGATGCTCGCATTCAGCGCTCAGGATCTGATCCTCGAGCCGTTCGCGGGCAGCGTGTTCGGCTACACGCCGGGCCAGTCGACCTCGTTGTCCGGCGTGCAGCACGGCGGGGTGTTGGCGGGCATGCTGCTCGCAGCGTTCGCCGGCCGCCGGGTGCGCGGGCGGTCGACGGGCACGCTGCGGGCCTGGACGATCAGCGGCTGCATCGCCTCGGCGCTGGCACTCGCCGGGCTGTGCATCGCCGGCATCGTCGGCGGCGACTGGCCCTTCAAGCTCAACGTGTGGGTGCTCGGCGCGGCCAACGGCGCGTTCTCGATCGCAGCCATCGGCTCGATGATGCGCCTGGCCGGCGAAGGGCCCCACGGCAGTGAGGGCGTGCGCATGGGACTGTGGGGTGCGGCGCAGGCAATCGCCTTCGCGCTCGGCGGACTGCTGGGCACGGGGTTGAGCGATCTGGCCCGCGCGCTGATCGGCACGCCCGGCACCGCCTACGCAGCGGTGTTCGCCATCGAGGCGCTGTTGTTCGCCGTGTCCGCCAGGCTGGCGGCCCGCGTCGGGGCCGATGCGCCCACCCACGCGGCATTGCCGATGGCCTGGTCGGCCTCCAGAGGCTGAACGGCATGCGCACCTTCGACGCGGTCGTGGTGGGCGGTGGCCCGGCAGGTGCCACCGCAGCCACCGACCTGGCGCGCCAGGGCTTCAGCGTGCTGCTGCTGGATCGCGCGGGCCGCATCAAGCCCTGTGGCGGTGCCGTACCGCCGCGTCTGATGGAAGAGTTCGAGATCCCCGAAGCGCTGCTGGTGGCACGCGTCACGGCGGCCCGGATGGTGGCGCCCTCCGACCGCCGGGTCGACATGCCGATCGTCGGCGGCTACATCGGCATGGTCGATCGAGACACGTTCGATGAATGGCTGCGCGCCCGGGCCGCCGAGGCCGGTGCCACGCGCCGCGACGGCAGCTTTGTGCGGCTGGATCACGATGCCCAAGGGCGCTGCATCGTCCGCTTCCGCGCCGCGCAGACGCACCGTGACGCGGCTGACGACGCGGCCGACGAAGCCGTGCAGGCCCGGCTGGTGATCGGCGCCGATGGCGCGCGGTCCGAGGTGGCGCGGCAGGCGATCGCCGGGGCCGAGCGTGGCCGCTTCGTCTTTGCCTATCACGAGATCGTGCAGGCGCCCACCGATCCCGGCGCTGGCTTCGAAGCGGCTTGCTGCCAGGTGCATTACAAGGGCGCCTTGTCACCCGATTTCTACGGTTGGGTGTTTCCACACGGCGAAACAGTGAGCGTGGGCACCGGCAGCGCAGACAAGGGCTTCTCGCTGCGTGGCGCTGTCAGCGCGCTGCGACGGGAGGCTGCGCTGGCCGGCATGCCCACGCTGCGCCGCGAAGGTGCGCCCATCCCGATGAAGCCGCTGCCTCGATGGGACAACGGCCGTGATGTGCTGGTGGCGGGCGACGCGGCCGGTGTGGTCGCACCCGCCTCCGGCGAAGGCATCTACTACGCGATGGCCAGCGGCCGCATGGCCGCTGAAGCGGGCGTCCAGATGCTGCGCACCGGCGACCCGCGCGCGCTGCGCCTGGCCCGGCGTCGTTTCATGCGCGCCCATGGCCGGGTCTTCTGGATACTGGGCATCCTGCAGCACTTCTGGTACCGCAGCGATGGCCGCCGCGAGCGCTTCGTCGGCATCTGCCGCGACCGCGACGTGCAGCAGCTCACCTTCGACGCCTACATGCACAAGCGGCTGGTGCGCGCGCGGCCCATGGCGCACGTGCGCATCTTCTTCAAGGACCTCGCCCACTTGCTGGGCCTGGCCACGGCATGACACCGGACATCGCCCTGCTGCTGGTGCACGCCGTCATCGGTGTCACCGTGGCGGAAGGCGTGTTTCTGCTGGCCTGGCACGCCCGCACCGGCCGCGGCCCCCGCGCGAACGCGATCGTCGCGAACCTGATGGCCGGCCTGTGCCTGATGCTGGCGCTGCGCAGCGTGCTGGCCGGCTCATCCTGGGCGGCCTGTGCACTCTGGTTGGCCGCTGCGGGTGCCGCGCACGCCATCGACCTTCGCCGGCGCTGGCCGCCGGCCCTCCTCACCCGCCCTTCGGGATCGGCACCTGCGACCCCTCCTGCTCACCAAGGACCACCATGACCTCACGCCGCCACATCATTGCGCTGCTGCCGCTCGCGGGCGGCGTTTCGCTGCTGCGAGCCCAAGCCCCGGGCCCGGTACTCGACCCCAAGGATGCGCAGGCTGTCTCGCTCGGCTACGTCGTCGACGCAGCGCAGGTGAACAAGACCAAATACCCCAAGTACGCGGGGGGCCAGGCCTGCAGCAATTGCCAGCTGTACCAAGGCGCGGCCGGCAGTGCGCAAGGCCCCTGCCCGATCTACCAGAACAGGCAGGTCGCGGCCAAGGGCTGGTGCAGCGCCTGGGTGAAGAAGGCCTGAACGCACGTCGCACGGAGCGGACATGAGCCACGCGTTCCCGTTTTCCGCCATCGTCGGGCAGGACGAGATGAAGCTCGCCATCCTCATTGCCGCGGTGGAACCGGCGATCGGGGGTGTCCTCGTCTTTGGCGACCGCGGCACCGGCAAGTCGACCGCGGTGCGGTCGCTCGCCGCGTTGTTGCCGACGATGAGCGCGGTGGCCGACTGCCAATACGGCTGCGATCCGCGCGACGACAACGGTTGCGACGCATGCCGGGGCCGAAAGACCGCGGGCCGCGCCCGCAGCAAGCGTGTGCCGGTGCCGGTGGTCGATCTGCCGCTGGGGGCCACCGAAGACCGCGTGCTGGGCGCGCTCGATCTCGAGCGCGCTTTGACGCAAGGCGTGCGCGCCTTTGAGCCGGGCCTGCTGGCCCGCGCGCACCGGGGCTTTCTGTACATCGACGAGGTCAACCTGCTGGAAGACCACTTGGTCGACCTGCTGATCGACGTCGCCGCATCGGGCGAGAACGTGGTCGAGCGGGAGGGTTTGAGTGTTCGCCATCCGGCCCGCTTCGTTCTCGTGGGCAGCGGCAATCCCGAAGAAGGGGAACTGCGGCCGCAACTGCTCGACCGCTTCGGCCTGTCGGTCGACGTGAAGACGCCAGGCGAGATCGCCGCGCGCGTGCAGGTGGTGAAGCGGCGCGATGCCTTCGAGCGCGACCCGGAAGGCTTCAGCGCGACATGGCGCGAAGAGGATGCGAAAGTACGCCGCCGCGTGGTGGCCGCCAAGTCTCGCCTGGCCAAAACCCGCGTGCCGGATGCCTCGCTGGAGCGTGCCGCGCAGCTGTGCATGAACCTGGGCACCGACGGCCTGCGCGGTGAGCTGACACTGATGCGCGCGGCCCGCGCCGTCGCGGCGCTGGACGGCGACCCGGAAGTAGGCGATGCGCACCTGCGCCGTGTCGCGCCCGCCGCGTTGCGCCATCGCCTGCGCCGCGACCCCCTCGACGACACCGGATCGGCCGAACGGGTCGAGCGGGCGATGGCCGACCTGTTCGACGCTTGAGCAAGGCTGAATCCATGCCCGGAACGCACGAGGATGCCGCCTGGGCTGCGGCCCTGTGTGCCCTCGATCCGTGTGGCCTCGGCGGCGTGGTGCTTCGGGCAGCGCCTGGCCCGGCGCGCGACCAGTGGCTGCAGCGTCTCGCGCCACTGCTGCCGGCGGGTACTCCCCTGCGCCGCATGCCGGCGCACATCGACGACGAGCGGTTGCTGGGCGGGCTCGACCTCGCCGCGACCTTGCGCCAGGGCCAGCCCGTGCTGCGCCGGGGCCTGCTCGCTGAAGCCGACGGCGGGCTGCTGGTGCTGGCGATGGCCGAGCGACTCGCTCCCGCGCAGGCCGCACGCGTGGCGGCCGCACTCGACCAGCAATCCGTCACGTTGCAACGCGAAGGCCTGTCGCGCCAGTTGCCAGCGCGGCTGGGCATCGTTGCGCTCGACGAAGGCGACAGCGAAGACGAGCGGGTGCCGAAGACGCTGGGTGACCGGCTGGCGATCCAACTGACACTGCCCGACCGGGCTGACCCCCAACCCTGGCCCTCGTTCGACATTCCGGGTGCGCGGGCCCGGCTGCCCCACGTGGCGACGCCCGACGCGCTCGTTGAGGCGCTGTGTGAAGCCACGCTGTCGCTCGGCATCGGCTCGGCCCGCGCGCCGTGGCTGGCGCTGCGCGTGGCGCGCGGCGCGGCGGCGTTGCGCTCGGCGCCGGAAATCAAGACGAGCGACATCGAGTTGGCGGCGCGCCTGGTCTTGGGCCCGCGGGCGACCCGCGCACCCTGCCCACCGGAGGCGCCGCCCACCGAGTCCTCGCCGCCCTCACCCGACACGTCGTCCGATATGTCGCCCGATACGTCGCCAGACACATCACCCTTGAACGAGCACACAGCCGATCGGAGCGACCCCACCCCGGCGCAGGCTGAAGCCAACGACGCCACCATGCTAGACCGCCTGCTGCAGGCGGCCGTGTGCAGCCTGCCACCGGGCCTGCTCTGGACCGTGGCCCAAGGGAGTTCGCAGCGGGCTCCCCCCAGCACGGGCGGCCGCCACGGCCCGGCGCGGCTGTCGCTGGTGCACGGCCGGCCCGTCGGGGCGGTGCGGGCCGATCTGCGCAGCGGCGCGCGCATGGACCTGCTGCAAACGCTGCGCGCTGCCGCCCCCTGGCAACCCTTGCGCCGGCGTGAAGCCTCAGAGCGGTCATCGACCGCGGCGATTCTCGTGAGGCGCGAAGACTTTCGCATCCGGCGCTTCTCGCAGATGCCCGAGAGCACCACCATCTTCGCCGTCGACGCCTCAGGCTCGCAGGCGCTGCACCGCCTGGCCGAGGCAAAGGGTGCCGTCGAGTTGCTGCTGGCCGATTGCTATGTGCGGCGCGACCGGGTGGCGCTGGTCGCCTTTCGCGGCACCCGGGCCGATCTGCTGCTGCCGCCCACCCGCTCGCTGGTGCGGGCCAAGCGCAGCCTGGCGGGCCTGCCGGGCGGTGGCGGCACGCCGCTTGCTGCGGGCATCGACAGTGCACGCAGCGTCGCAGAGGCGGTGCAACGTCTGGGCGGCAGCCCGCTGATCGTGCTGCTCACCGATGGCAAGGCCAATGTGACCCGACAAGGTCAAGCCGGGCGGGCCCAGGCACAGGCCGACGCGATCTCGTCCGCCCAGGCCGTGCGCCGAACCGGGTTGGGTGCCCTGGTGCTCGACTCGGCCCCCCAGCCCGGCGGGGCCGCGCGCGACCTGGCTGAAGCCATGGGCGCCCGCTACCTGGCACTGCCACATGCCGACGCGCGGGCACTGGCCGTCGCGGTCAATGCACATCGTTCGGCGGCCTCGGTCGCCTGAGCGGCGCTGCGCGGCGGCAGCGGGAACACCGATTGCAGCCCGGCCGGCAACGGTCCCTTTGAGAATGCGCTGATGCTCCGTGTCCTGCTGCTCCTGTCCGCCTTGCTGATGCCCGTGGTGGGCTTTCTGTCGCAGCGCGGCGCCTTCGGGCCCGACAACAAGACCATCTCCGACGCCTACCCGACGCTGCTGATCGCGGAGGGCTATGCCTTCAGCATCTGGGGGGTCATCTTCCTGCTGGACATCGCACTGGCCGCCATGCAGTGGAAGCGTGGCACGGCCCTGCCGCCGCGCGTGCAGGGCGCGCTCGTGATCGCCTTCGGTGCCGCTTCGGCGTGGATGATTCTTTTCCCTCAGCTGCAGTTCTGGCTCGCGCTGGCCACGATCTGGGCTTCGCTGCTGGCGCTGCTCTACGCCGCCTTCCACATGGCCGACGAGAGCGCCGGCTCCGGCTCGCTCGCCACGCCGTTGGCCCACTGGGCCGTCGGCCTGCACGCGGGCTGGATCTCGCTGGCGGTGCTGCTCAACACGGCGCAGGTCATCGCGGCCTATCGCCTGGCGTCGATCGACCACCAGCTGCCGTGGTCCCTTGGCCTGTGGGCCGCGGCCGCTGCCATCCTGGCGTTCGCCATCCATCGTGTGCGCGGCCACTGGGCCTACACCGTGGCGGCCATCTGGGGGCTGACCGGTGTGGCCGTCAAGCAGTGGTCCAACCCGATGCCCGGCGCGCGCGAGTCGGCGGCCATCGCGATCGCGTTGGCGGCGGTCGCGATCGGCCAGACGCTGTGGGAGCGCTCGCGCCAGCCGACGCCGCATCAGACATCGACGTGAACTGATTCACCACCCCGCCGCCCCCCGGGGCCCGACGCGCCCCGTTCAGGGCAACGCTGCCAAGGCCGCCTGTCGAAGGGCCAAACGGCCAAGAGGCCAAGAGGCCCAAAGGCCCAAAGGCCAGAACGAGCGACCGAGGAACATCGAGCCGACTTTTTGCACGAGACTGGTGCAACTTGGGGAAGTCCTGCTGGTGCGGCGGCGCATTCCCTGCAAACCTGCGCACCAGGATGGCCCGCGTGTGCTGCGCGGGCCATCCTCAACGTGAACGGTGCATGGCCGAAGTTGCATCGCAGGGTGGTCGACTCAAGCCTGCATCTCTCGAACAACGTCTCGACAGCAAGGACAACGATGCTCTATCCCAAAGTTCGCAGAAAACTGGTGCTGGCTCTGCTTGGATGCGCGTTGACAACGAGCCTGAACGCTGCGGAGGTTGAGGTTCTGCATTGGTGGACATCCGGGGGCGAGGCCAAGTCCATTCAGGAACTGAAGCGACTGCTGGCCGCGCAGGGCCACAAATGGCGCGACTTCGCGGTCGGCGGCGGCGGCGGCGACCAGGCGTTGGAGGCGCTGCGCAAGCGGGTTGAAGAAGGGCGCCCACCGGCTGCAGCCCAGATCAAAGGCCCTTCCATACAGGCCTGGGGAAAACGAGGTGCCCTGGCCAATCTGGATGACGTTGCTTCAGAGCAGCGTTGGGATGTTCAGTTGCCCAGCGCCGTGGCTGAGCTGATGAAGTATCAGGGCCACTATGTGGCGGTGCCTGTCAACGTGCACCGGGTGAACTGGCTCTGGATCAGCCGAGACGCGCTGCAGAAGGTCAGCGGCCGCAGCCCTCAAAGCTGGGAAGAGTTCTTTTCCCTGGGCGATCGGCTGAGAAAGGCGGGAATCGTTCCACTCGCACATGGCAACCAGCCTTGGCAGAACTTCACGACCTTCGAGATCGTGGTGCTCGGTGTGGGTGGGCCGGACTTCTATCGCAAGGCGCTCATTCAACTCGACCCGACGGCCATCAAGAGCGACACGATGCTGAAGGCGATCTCCACGTTTCGTCGTCTCAAGGGCTATACCGACGCAGGCGCCAATGACCGCGACTGGAATCGCGCCACCTCCATGGTGATCAAAGGCGAAGCCGCGATGCAGTTCATGGGCGATTGGGCGAAGGGCGAGTTCCTGGCCGCCGGCCAGAAACCGCTCAAGGACTTTTACTGTGCCTCCGCACCCGGCACCAGCCGCGCGTTCATCTTCAACATCGACAGCTTTGCCATGTTTCGATTGCAGGATCCCAAGGCAGTCGAAGCGCAGAAGGCCATGGCGAGAGCCGTGATGAGCCCCGAGTTCCAAAGCATCTTCAATCTCAACAAGGGGTCGATCCCGGTCGCCACCGCGGTGAATCTGGACAACTTCGACCACTGCGCACAAGAGTCGAGCGCCTACTTCGTTGCCACGTCCATGATCCACGCGCTCGTGCCCTCGGTGGCGCACAAGATGGCCATTTCGAGCGCACAGCAAGCGGCCGTGCAGAACGCCGTCCACACCATTTGGAACAAGGACGAGGCCAGCAACGAAGACGGGGTTGGCCTGCTGCTCGCCGCCGCGAAGGTGCCGGCGGACTGACCGCGGCCGGCCGCGCGCACTGCTGCATCCGGCGGCATCCGTCGGCCATGCAGCGGGATGGCGGTGACCACCCCGGGGCCGCTGGGGCAACGGTGAACGCTGCCGCTCAGCCCTGCGGCACCGTGCGCGTGAAGCTGCCGGTGACCTCGGGCATCTCAGCGCCCATCAGGCCGTGCCAGACGGAGCCCATGCCCTTGCTGACGACGTCGTAGGCGTCGTCAACCTTGCCGTGGGGCGTGAGGTCCAGACGGTCGTTCACCTTGTAGTCGATCGTGATGGTGCCGTCCTTGGCCACGTGGGCGGTGCCGTCCAATTGGCAATGGCGCAGCAGCCAAGTCTGTTCGTTGCCCGCCACCTGCCACGTCTTTTTGACGTTGGGGTCAGACAGGTCGTAGAAATGCTTGGCCTGATCCCATTTGTCCGATTCGCCGCTTTCACCGCCCAACGTCAGTGGCACCTTCCCATCAGACTCCGCGTACAAGCCTTGGCCCTTGTACATGTCGGACAGCGAGATGTCGAAGTCCGTCTTGCCGTACCGCGGGTCGGCCTTTGCTGCCGCGGTGACATCGACGTTGATCTTCTTCTCAGCGTCGAGGAAACCCGGGTCTTTCTGAATGCCGTCGGTCGCGTCTTTGTCCAGCGTGACGTGCTCGGCTCCGAACAGCGCCTCGATCGAGGCCTTGGCCACGTTGTTGAACGGCAGCTTGTCGGTCCAATCGGCAACGGTCTTCTCTGCCTGGTCGTGGCCCGGGACGTGGTTCCAGGCGGCGACTGCGCCGTCACGCACTCCGTCGCGGGCGGCATACAACGGAGGCGAAACCTTGTCCCACGCCGCTTCGGCGATGGGGGCGCCCTTTTCCAATGCCGTTTCCAGCACGGGCGAAGCCTTGTCCCACGCAGCGTGGACCACGGGGGAGGCCTTGTCCCACGCCGCGCCCAGCACCGGCGAGGCCTTGTCCCAGGCTTTCTCTACGACGGGCGCGGCCTGCTTCGCTGCCGATGTCGCACCGTCCACAAAGCCATCGCGCACTTTCTCCAATTGGGGCACGACATCGCGCTGGAAGAAGTCGCCAGCGCTCGACGTCACGGAGTTGATCCAGGACATGTGATCTCCAGGTCAGGTTCAAGAGGCAGGCCGCCCATACAGCGCAGAGCGCCTGTGAATGGTAGGACGCGAGCCCCTTGAAACCCAACTACGAATCACCGTATCGATGCGCCCTTTGGCCAGGGCCAGCGAACGTCTTGACAACCCCGCCACAGGCGCTGCGCGGGTATCACCGGGCCGTTATCGCGCGGTCTCGGGTCCTGTCTCCGGCGGCGGGACGAGGCGCTGCAGCAAGTCCAGCGTCGGAAAGCCATCGGCAGCCAGGCCCACACTGCGCTGGTAGGCCCGCACTGCCTGGCGCGTGGCCGGCCCCACGGCACCGTCGGCCGTGCCGCTGGCAAAGCCGCGGTCGTTCAGCGCCGTCTGCAGGGCCATCACCTGGCTGCGCGTCAGCGCCACCAGGTCGCGCGGCCACGGCGCCTGCACGGCCAGGCCGTCGGCGATGCGCTGGCTCAGCAGGCTGACGGCCAAGGCATAGCTGTTGGAGTTGTTGTAGCGCATGATCACACGGAAATTGGGGCCCACGAGGAAGGCCGGGCCGCGGGCGCCGGCAGGCAGCAACACGGACCCATCGGCAAATGCCGGCAACGGCGAGCCATCCATCGTGCGCAGCCCTTCGGCAGACCACTGCTCGCTGGTCTGGCGCACCGCCGGATCGGCGCGCGCGTGGTCGAAGCCGGGAGGCAGTTGCACCTCGACACCCCACACCTGCCCCGCCTGCCAGCCTGAATGCGCGAGGAAGTTGGCGGTCGAGGCCAGCACATCGGCCATGCTGCCCCAGATGTCACGCCGGCCATCACCATCACCATCCACCGCATGGACGACGAAGGCCGATGGCATGAACTGCGTCTGCCCCATGGCGCCCGCCCACGAGCCGATCATGTGCTCGCGGTCGATGTCGCCGCTCTGCACGATCTTGAGTGCAGTGATCAGTTGGCTGCGCGCCCAGGCCTCGCGCCGGGCATCAAACGCGAGCGTGGCCAAGGCATCGATCGTCGGCGTGCTGCCGTAGTTGCCGCCGTAGTTGCTCTCGATGCCCCAGATGGCCACCAGAGTGGGCAGTGGCACGCCATAGCGCTCGGCAGCCGCCTGACCCACGGCCTGCACTTCTTTCAGCTTCTCCTGCCCTTGCGCCACCCGCTGTGCCGACACGGCGATGTCGAGGTAGTCCCACACCGCGCGGGTGAACTCGGGCTGCGCCCGGTCCAGCTCGACCACCCGCGGCAGGTAGCGTGCACCGTCCAGCGCGGTCCGCAACGTGGGCTCGCCGACCCCGGCAGCCACTGCGCTGGCACGAAAGCCCGCCAACCACTGTGCAAACCGCTGCTGCAAGGCGCGCTCTTCGGGGGACATGCCATCGGCCGCACCCGACGCTGCGGGTGATGGCGCAGAAGCGGCAGCCTCCTGCGACGCCGCCTGCCCCCCAGCGGGGGCCGAGGAAGGGCCTGCAGCGCAACCGGCCAGCAACAGCACCGCCGAGGCGCGCAGCGCCCGCCCAGCCTGGCGTCGAATGAAAGTTCGTCTATGCATGGGCCCGATTCTCGATCCATCCGTGTCGCGGTGCCTCGCCGGGCGACGCATCGCAGCGCCCTCGAGGAACTTTACAGGCCGAGCAAACGTCGAGCCCGGTCTGCCTCACCTCTCGGGCGATGACGTCTCGTTTCATATGTCACCCTGCTAACGCGTTATCGGAACGTATCATTGACCCTTCTGTTGTATCGATTATCCCAGCGATGTCACGTTCCACGTTTTCAGCCCACCGCCTCACCGCGTACACGCCTTGGGCCTTGGCCTTCGCGGCGGCCCTTGGCGCCGCGCCGAGTTGGGCGCTGTCACTCAACGACAGTGGCCTGACGCAGTGCCAGGATGCGAGCGGCGAATTCACGCAGGTGTGCCAAGGCAGCGGGCAAGATGCCGAGTTCGGCCGCGACACATCAGCCGTCGACAGCGATGGTGCTGCGGGCTTTCGCTTCACCAAGGTCTGCCATTCCGGCGAGCGTGCCGGCCACGGCAACTGCCCGAAAGACCCCGCACTGGGAGCCGACGTCAACCAATGGGGATGCACCCGCGACGAGGTGACCGGCATTCTTTGGGAAATCAAGACCGATGATGGTGGGTTGCGCGATTGGCACCACAGCTACACCCACAAGAAGGTCGAACCGGGCGGCGATGGCGGCCGCTTCGATGCCGACACCTTCGTCAAGGCGGTCAATGCCGAGGGCCTGTGCGGCCACCACGACTGGCAACTGCCCACACCCACGGCCCTGCAATCGCTCGTGCACTATGGCATCGGCCCGCGCGAAGGCGTGCCCACCATCGACGCCACCTACTTCCCCAACACCTACTACGGCGCCAACTGGTCTCGCACCTATGCGGCCGATGGTGACAGCCGCTCCTGGTTCGTTCATTTCGACACCAACTACGTCGGCCGCAGCGACAACACCATCTACAAGCGAATCCGCCTGGCCCGCGGAGACAACCACGATGCCAAGCCGGCCCGCTACGAGGTCTCGGCCGATGGGCAAGAGGTGAAAGACCTGCGCTCCGGCCTCATCTGGCGCCGGTGCGTCGAGGGCCAAGCGTGGGACGGCGAGCATTGCACCGGCACGCCGGCCACCTACACCTGGCGGCAAGCCCTTGCGCTGGGTGACGGGCAAGCCGCTGGCTGGCGCCTGCCCAATGCGAAAGAACTGGCCTGGCTCGCCGACCGCACCCGCGTGTCACCCGCGCTCGACACCGCCGTCTTCCCGGACGCGCCCAGCGGCAAGCACTGGACATCGACGGCGATTCTCTCCACGCCCACACATGCCTGGCATGTCGAGTTCGACATTGGCGAGGTCTACCGCACCACCCAAAAGGCGGCCCTGTACGCGCGGCTGGTGCGCTGAGGCGGGCAGCTGCGCCCGGCGCAGCCCACCCAAGAGCCCAACAGCTGAACCACCCCGAGGACGCGCTCTCATAGCGACAAAGGGCCTGCCGCGGCTGCAGGCTCCCTTTGTGTCTTTCAGGACGTGCCTGACTGGCTCTTCAGGCTGAGAGCACGAGGCCGTGCTTTCGGGCATAGCGCTTCACATCGGGTACGTTGCTGAAACGCCGCTCCAAGGACGACGAGTTCTGCCGTTCGCCCGCGCCTGGCAATACCGGGGCGAGAGCTGCATCCACCCCCAGAAAGCCGAGGATGGCATCGCGCCTTGCGTCGATCGTTTCGGTGGTCACCTCGAACAGAGCATGCCCCGCCACCTTGCGCTGAACGCCACGGTAGCGTGAATCGATGCGTTCGCAGTAGGCCTCGAAGGACCGGCGGTTGAACGCAATGCGAGTGTCCGGCTCGGGCAGTCCGGCCGCAGCACGCTTTTTCTTCGGCTTGCTGCCCCACTCCCCCGTGAGCTTTGCGAGTTGCAAAGACGACCACTGCGCCAGGCTGTTCTCCCGACGCAGCAAGATCACCTTCCAGTCCTGGTGGCTGGCAAGGTAGTCGATCACCCGAGGATCGTGGTGCAGCATCATCTTGAACCCGAACACCGGCTTGGCGTCTGCCCGCTGTGTCCACAGCGCCATCACCTCGTTGAGGTAGACCAACGGCTCGTTCGCCGCCAGGTCCAGCATTCGGCTCGAATGAATGCCCAGGCTGCGCATGGCGCCACCATTGAGGTTGAAGAGTTCCCCCAGGCACGCCACATGCGGATGGGCCTCCAGAGCGTCCACCAGGTGAGAGCTTCCTGAACGGGGGGTAGACAGGATCACGTAGCGTTGCGACGAAGGCTGGGACATCGAACACCTCTCCTGAACAGTGGGCGCGACGGCCTCATGCGTCAGCGCCGATGGTTGAAACATGAAGAGATGGTACGGAACTGATTCGTTAGCATCGATCCCTAACGAATCAACGGGATGGATGTCGCTGCCGGCGTGATTTTTCCGTCATAACGCCATCGGCAAGGTAACGACGACAACCCCCAGCGCCCCTGCGGGTAGGAAACTGGCCCTACCATGTGCCTGTTTCCACCTTTCAGCGGGCCGCCATGCACATCGCGATCCTCACGTTCGAGGGCTACAACGAACTCGACTCCCTGGTGGCGCTGGGCATCTTGCATCGCATCAAGCGGCCGGGCTGGCGGGTCAGCCTCTGTTGCCCGTCAGACGAGGTGACGTCGATGAACGGGGTGACGTTGAAGGCGCAGACTCGGCTGGAAGACCTGCCAAGCGCCGACGCCGTCATCGTGGGCAGCGGCGTCCGCACCCGCGAGGTGGTGGCCGATGCGGCGACGATGCAGTGGCTGGCGAAGGGGCTGGACCCGCAACGTCAGACGATCGGGGCGCAATGCTCAGGCACCCTCATCCTCGCCAAGCTGGGCTTGCTGGGCGCGGTGCCCGCCTGCACCGACCTGACCACCAAGCCCTGGGTGCAAGAGGCGGGGGTCGAGGTGCTGAATCAACCCTTCTATGCCCGCGGTTCGGTGGCCACGGCCGGCGGCTGCCTTGCCTCGCCGTACCTGGCAGCCTGGGTCATCGCCCGCTCCGAGGGCCTCGAGGCCGCCCAGGCCGCGCTGCACTACGTGGCACCGGTGGGTGAGAAAGAGTCCTACGTCGATCGGGCGACCGCCCTCATCCGGCCTTACCTGGCGGGCTGAAGCCCGAGCGGTAGCGCCGTCAAAAGCACTCGTCCAGGCAGAGGTGAAAGCGCATCTTGCGTTCGTCGGGCTCGTCGATGCCATAGGTGGCCATGAAGCGCTGCTGCACCTCGGGGCCGAATTCGTCGAGGCAGTTCCACAGGATGGCCAGGTCTTGGTAGCGATCGGCCACGCCCAGGCGCGACAGGTCGATCAGCCCGGTCACCCGCAGTTGGTCATCGAGCAGGATGTTGTCGAGCGAGTAGTCGCCATGGCACACGACTGGGTCAACCACCAAAGGCAGCAAGCCCGTCATCTCGTGCCACACCTGCTGGGCCGACCAACCCTGTCGCGCATCGTCGAAAGCACTCTCGTCGATGAGGCCGGCGTCCAAGCGGCGGCGGGCCTCGGCCAGGCGCCGCTCATGCCCGGCCAGGAATGGGCAGCTGGACACTGGCAGCGCATGCAGACGCCGAAGCGCATCCGCCAAGGCCGTGGCGATCTGCGCGCCCTGCGAAGGCCGGTCGGTGAGCCATTCGTGCGCCGTCCGGCCCGGCACCGCCGAGGTCAGCAACCACGCCTCGCCCGCCGAGTGCTCGGCGTGCAGCACAGCCGGCGCGGGGCCATCGTTCTCGGCCAGCCAGCGCAGGCGCTGCGCCTCGTCCGCCACAGAAACGGCGGCTTCACCCCGGCCATGCTTCAGGTAGAGGTCTCGGTGGCCTTCGGCGTGAATTCGGTACACCGAAGCCCCGGCCTGCCCCACCAGGTTGCGTGCCCAGCGCCGGCCGGCCAGCCGCGCGGCCAACGCGGCGCCCATCGCGGGCGGCACCGCCGGTTCTTCTCGGTCTTCTACGGTGCGGTCGTCGTCAGGGTGGCTCATGGTTGGTCCTCGAATGATGCGTGGGGCATGGGCAGCGCGGCGGCGGGCTGTATGGCTGCTTCGACGCCGTCGCATATCGGTGCGACGGGCCCGAATGCAAGCCTGAATGCAAGCATGGTGGCAAGCCTGCCACCTCACGACGTTCACATCCCAGGGCGCCAAGCACTTACGATCAATCCGATGCGGCCGATCGGCAGGCCGCCGGCCACGACAGGAGACAGCACGTGGGTTTTGAGTTCATCGGCATCGACGAGGCCCTTCAACGGCCGGGCCTGCGCATGGTCGTCGTGGGCGGCATCCCCAGCCCTTGGGGCGAAGCGGCGAAGGGAATCTTCCACATCAAAGGTCTGGACTGGGCTGCCGTCCGGCTCGACTACACCAGCGACGTGCTCAAGCAATGGACCGGCGGCCGACGCGACGGCCCCGTGGCCATCTACAACGACGAGGCCCCGCGCCACGCCTGGGACCAGATCCTCCTGCTGGCCGAGCGCTTGGCGCCACAGCCCGCCCTGCTTCCGGCTGAAGCCGCCGAACGCGCCTTGGTGATGGGATGGGCCCACGAAATCTGCGGCGAAGGTGGGCTGGGCTGGATGCGCCGTTTGCAGCTCGTTCACTCGGGACTGCAAAACGGTGGCGCTCTGGGCGGCTTTGCGCCCCAGGCCGCGGCCTACCTCGGCCGCAAGTACGGCTACCGGGCGAGTGAAGCGCCGCACTACGGCGAGCGAGTGGTCGCGCTGCTTCACGGCCTGGCCGAGCAGCTCAAACGCCAGCGCGCAGCCGGGCGCCCGGGCCTGATCGGCGAATCGATCACCGCGGTGGATGTCTACCTGGCCACCTTCATGGGCCTCTTTCGGCCTTTGCCGCCGGAGCATGGCGCGATGGACGAGGCCACACGCCAAGCTTTCAGCACACTGGACGAGGCCACCGCAGCCGCCTTGGCGCCAGAGTTGCTGGCCCACCGCGACGCGATGTACCGGCAGTGGCTGGGCCTGCCCTTGCGCTTGTAGTGCGTGATGGTGGGCTCCCAGTGGGCTGTAGCGCTTAAATCGGAAGCGGCTGCCGGCGCGATACGGCACGCATGCGGACGTGGCCGCGGCGATGGACGCGGGCGCTGCGCCTGGGCGGCCTCTCTCGCCGTTGCAGCACGACAGGCGGTGCACCGCGACGCCAGCTCGCTGATGCGGGGATCACAGCCCAGTTGGCGCGCTCAACTCCTCGCCTTGTCGCTTCCCCGCATGGGGCTCTTCGGCTCTCGCAGCCGGCCCGATGCCGACCGCGCCGAACTGCCCGCATGCGGTGTTGCTGTCGACGTGGTGAACGATGCCGGGCATTCGCTGGCCACAGAAAACCCCAGCGGTCACGCCCAGGCCCTGGCGCGCGCGCTGGCCTGACGGCGTTGCGCCGCTCAGCGGCGACACAACTCGCCCAAGCGTTCAACCAAAGCATCAAACACCAGCCGCGTTCGCGCTGGAACGGGCGCACGGCGTGAACGGTAGACGTAGAGCGTCCACGGGTCGGCCTGCTCTTTCTGCAAGACCCGCACGAGACGGCCGTCATCCAGGCCGGCGCGGGCCATGAAGTCGGGCACCTGGCCGAAACCCACCCCTGCCTGGACGGCCGAGAACTCGGCGTCGGCATCATCGGTGGTGAACACGGGCTTGGGTGGCGACACCTGCCTGCCCTGTCTGAAAAGCCACGGCCACGGACGGCCCGAGTTGTGGTCGATCAGCGCCGTGGTGGGCAGGGTCTGCAAAGCGTCCAGCGCGGCGGGCCGGCCCACCCGCGCGACCAGATCGGCCGCCCCCACCACCTCCAGCCGCACCGGGCCGACCGGCCGAGCCACAAAACGGCTGTCGCGCATCTGGCCGATGCGCACGCCAACGTCGATGTGCTGATCCACAACGTCCGCCAAGGCATCGGACAGACGCAGATCGAGCTGCAGCCCCGGATGGGCCGGCAGGCAGGCCGTGGCGGCGTCGAGGACATGCCGACGGCCGAGCGACACCGGTGCCGCCACCCGGACCGTGCCGGCCAGTTCCGACGCACGCTGGCGGCCCTCGCGATGGAACAGTTGGTCGACGCCCTGAACGGCATCGCGTGCGCGCTCTAGCAGCTCACGCCCGAAGTCTGACAGTTGCACCCCGCGGGTGTTGCGGTGGAACAGCGGTTCACCGAGTTCGTCTTCCAGCTCCTTGACGACGCGGGTGATGACTTGTGGCGAAACAGCCAACCGCTGCGCCGCCTCTCTGAAATTGCGGCTGTCGGCCGCCACGGTGAAGACCCGAAGCGCTTCGAGGCGATTGCTCATGGCGATTGAATTCCTCTAGACGGAATTCTGAAGGCGAGATTCATCAATTTTCCCAGAACACAAGAACACCCACACTGACACCTGTTCTCACCCAATCACCCTTTCCTGAAAGCACCACCACCATGAGCGAACTGAACGCCATCCAGAACAAGGTCGTCATCATCACCGGCGCCAGCAGTGGCCTGGGCGAAGCCACGGCACGCCACCTGGCGGCACGCGGTGCGCGGCTGGTACTGGCCGCTCGCCGCACCGAGCGGCTGCAGGCGCTGGTGGCCGACATCGAACGCGCTGGCGGCCAAGCCATTGCCGTCGCCACCGACGTGACCGATGCAGCCCAGGTACAGGCGCTGGCGCAGCAGGCGCTGGCCCGCTTCGGCCGGATCGACGTGCTGATCAACAACGCCGGCATCATGCCGCTGGCTCCGCTGGCCAAGTTGAAGGTCGACGAGTGGAGCCGAATGATCGACGTGAACATCAAGGGCGTGCTGCATGGCGTGGCTGCAGTCCTGCCCACGATGACAGAGCAGAAGAGCGGCCACATCATCAACATGGCCTCGGTGGCTGGCCTGAAGGTGTTCACGCCGATCGGCAGCGTCTACAGCGCCACCAAGTTCGCGGTGCGCGCACTCTCCGAAGGGCTGCGGGCGGAAGCGCCTCAAGGCGTTCGCACGACGATCGTGTCACCCGGCGCGGTGGAATCCGAGCTGCAGCTGGGCAGCACCGACCCCGACGCCGCCGCGGGTGTCAAGGCCTTCTACCAGGCGAATCAGATTCCCGCCGATTCAGTGGCCCGGGCGATCGCCTACGCCATCGAACAGCCCGCCGAAGTGGACGTGAACGAGATCGTGCTGCGCCCGACCGTCCAGGACTTCTGATCGCCGCACAGCGCGCCTATCGGGGATGGCAGGCGCAATCGTGCGCTGAAGGTGCGTTCATGAACGCCTGCAGGATGGCGCAGGTGCGGTCGCCATCGGTGCCTTGGCACTGGTGCCGCAGCGCCACGAGTTGCCCCTCCAGCGCCTTGAGTGCCGCTCGCTGGCGGCGCACCCGGTCGATGTGCTCGTCCAGCAGCGCATCCACCTCGTGGCAAGAAGGGCCGGGCGTCTCAGCGTACTCGAGCAGTTGCCGGATGTCCGCCAGCGGGATGTCAAGCGTCCGGCAGTGACGGATGAAGTGAAGCCTCGTCAGGTGGCGCTGCGCGTAGCGCCGATAGCCTGACGACTCCCGGTCGGGGGCTTCCATCAGGCCCTCTCGTTCGTAAAAGCGAACGGTCTGCACATCGCATCCGGCCTGGGCGGCCAACTCGCCGATCTTCATTGCATGCCCTTGGTCCAGTGAAACGGAGAGAGACTGAGAAAAAGAGCGTTCGTGAGCACCTTCCATCGGGTGCTTGACCCTGTACCAACTATAGGGTCTCCAATGGCGGCATCAACATCGCCACGTTACCTGCCATGTCCGCCTCTTGCTGCGCCCACACCCCCAATGTCACCTTCACAGACCCCCGCTTTCGCCGCGCCTTGTGGGCGGCCATGATCGTCAATGCATCGATGTTCGTCGGCGAGGTGGTGGCCAGTGCCCACTCGGGCTCGGTGTCGCTGCTGGCCGACGCGGTGGACTTTTTCGGGGACGCTGCCAACTACGCGCTGTCCCTGGCGGTGTTGGCGATGTCGGCCCACATTCGTTCGCTTGCCGCCGTCGTGAAGGCTGGTTGCATGGGGGCGTTCGGGGCATTCGTGCTTGCCCGCACGGCGTGGGCCATGCAATCGGGTACGCCGCCAGAGTCCATCACGATGGGCTCGGTGGCGGTGGCGGCACTGGCCGCGAATGCGGGCGTCGCCTGGATGCTGTATCGCTTCCGCAGTGGTGACGCGAACATGCGATCGGTGTGGATCTGCTCGCGCAATGACGCAATCGGCAACGTGGCGGTGGGCCTGGCCGCGCTGGGTGTTTTCGGAACAGGCACGGCATGGCCAGACTGGATCGTGGCCAGCCTGATGGCTACGCTGGCGATTTCAGGTGCTTGGACGGTCTGGCGGCAGGCGCACGCCGAACTGAGGCCAGCCCGCGCGCACTGACCGCCGGGAAGGAGCCAACCCTCGGCGGCCCAGACGGTCATGGGTTCACCGGCGCACCCGTGTCGTCCCAAATGTTGCCGGTCCACAAGTTGCCGCCACCTGAGCTCCAGGCCGCCACCGGGCCGAACCGGCCACACTGGCCGTAGAACAGCCGGGCGAAGCGGTTGTTGCGCACGGTGATCTGGCTCGTGGGCGGGCCCCCTGCGTTCTGGCCACCGTAGAGGCAATAGCCGCCACCGGCCATCAGGTTGTCTTCGATCAGCCGGTCTTTCTGAACGCCAAAGTCCTCGAAGAGGCTGATCGCGTCTGTCTGGTCGAACGGGTTGAACACGGTGTTGTGCCGGATCGTCAAGAACCCAGACGTGCCGTTGCTGGTGGTGCCGTTGAGGTGATCGCCGGGTATGTAGCCCAAGTCGTGGATGTAGTTGTCCGCGATCAGGCCCGCATCCATCTGCACGCCGGTCGAGACCATCGAGATGTTGTTGCGCAGCACCCGCAAGTTCACCGAATCGGCATAGATGTCCTTGATGGCCACCAGCATCCGGCCCGAGCCTATGTCGACTCCGCCAATCTCGCAGTGCTTGATCGTCACCTTCTTGGCGTGCCTCACGCCCACGCCCCAGCCTTCCCCGGCGAACCGGATGCGGCTGTTGCGGATGACGACATGGTCGGCGGTCACATCGATGCTCAACTGGGTATCGATGCCGTTGACGTCGGCTCCATCGGTATCGACCGTGATCCAGCCGCGGCTGTCGTAGTGCCAGCCGGGGCCCGAGGTGATGTCTTGCGGCACGCGCTTCAGCTTCGTGCCCACGGGCACACCGGTGTTCGTCGCATCGGGATAGCCGCAGGCTGAAGGGCGGGCTGCGCAGTTCAACGCCAAGGGAACAGCCACCGAAGGATCGACCAGGGCGGCGGCCTCGCCGGTGGTGCGGGCACGCGCGCCGTCGTCGCGGATCGGCTGGGCCCAGGCGCACAGGGCCACCCACCCGCTCATCCACCAGGCCGCGGCCCACATCACACGCTTCCACCACGGCAAGGCCATCTCATTCTCCTCGGGGTAACGACATCGACAACCGGCCCGAAAAAGGCGGCCCGCTCGCGATCGCAACGGAGGAGAAATCTATCGGCGACATGCCCCTGCTGCAAATACGAGTCGCCGTAAGACGGGTTGGGAGGGTGAGGAGGGTCCCGCACGCCGAGCCCGCTGACGCCTCAACAGCGCGGCGTCAGCCCATCGGCCAGCGACAGACGGTAGGCTCGCCAACCGGGGATCAGGCTGGCCACCCAGGCTGCACCGAGGATGGCCGCCAGCATCGCCCACTGGGTGGACGTTGGTGCTGCCATGCTGAGGCCCAGGCCATAGTGCGTCTGCAGCCAGGCGCGACCGCCCACGATGGCTGCCGCCGTGAGGGCCACGCCCAGGCCCACACCGAGAGCTGCCACACCCATGCCTTCGGCCGCGAGAATCAGCCAGATGTGGCGAGGTGCCGCGCCGAGCGCGCGCAACACGGCCAACTCGCGTCGCCGCTCGTTCAACCCGGCCAGCACCACCGCCACCAAGCCCATCAGGCTGACCACGGCCACCAAGGCAGAGACGCCGAGCAAGGCCCGCTCTCCTGCACCCACCACCTGCCACAGCTCATCCAACGCCACCCCTGGCAACACGGCCATCAACGGCTCTTCACTCATCTCGGCCACGGCTCGCTGCACGGCGAAGACCGCGACGCGGTTCTTCAGCCCCACCAGCGCGGCCGTCACCTCATGAGGATGAAGATCGGCAGCGCGCAGCTCTTGGGGCTTCGCGCCGGGTATGGGCACGCCCGCCATCCAGTCCATGTGGATGGCCTGCATGGCTTGCAGGCTGATGTGCACCGTGCGATCGACCGGAGTGCCCGTTCGACGAAGGATGCCCACCACGGTAAAAGGCTGGTCGCCGTGCTCCGCGCCGGGGATCACGCCATCGCCATGGCTCAAGACCACGGATTGCCCGAGCCGGTAGCCCAGCACTTCGGCCACATCGGCACCGAGTACGCAGCCGAATGGCTCGGCCTGCGCAGCGTCGCCATGGCCATGGCCGCCGCCAAACGGCCGCCCTTGCGACAGCACCAGCGGCTGTCGATCGCCATAGTGAAACCGGTCGAAGTACTCGGGCGTGGTGGCCAGCACCGGGTAGCCGCGGTGCGAATCGCCCAGCGATACCGGCACCACCCAGGCGACCGCGCGGTGTTGTGCGATCGCCTTCAGGCTGTCCATGCGAATGTTGTGGGTCGCGCCGCCCACACGAAAGACGGTGTACAGCAACAACTGGATCGGGCCGGTGCGCGCGCCGACGATCAGATCGGTGCCGCTGACCGACTGCGAGAAGCTCTGCCGCACATCGCCGCGCAACCGCTCGACCCCCAGCAGCAGCAGCGTCGACAAGGCCACGGACAGCACCACCAGCGACAGCGTGCCCCGGCGAGCCCAGGCACTTCGGGCGGCTAGAAACAACATCGCCTTCATGACACGGCGCCTTCGGTCGCCGGGCCTTCGACCAGGGCGCGATTGACGTGGGGCAGCGACAGGCGCCGATCGAACAAACCAGCCAGGCGCTCGTCATGGCTGACGAACACCAGCGCGCGGCCGGCCGCGCGGCATTCGCCGAGCAGCAGATCCATGAAGTCGATGCGCAGCGCCGCATCGAGCGCCGAGGTCGGCTCGTCGGCGATCACCAGGTCAGGCTGGCCGATCAATGCGCGTGCCGCCGCCACCCGCTGTTGCTGGCCCACCGAAAGTTGGGACGCCGCGCGCTGCCAGTGCCCGCGGGGCAGACCGATGTCGCGCAGCAGGCGATGCGCAGCCTCGTGCACCGAGCCACTGCGCTGCACGGCACGCTCGCGGCGCAGCGACGACAGGCGGCACGGCAACAGCACGTTGTCCAGCACACTCAGGTAAGGCAGCAGATTGAACTGCTGAAAGATGTAGCCCACATGGTCGGCACGCACGCCATCGCGCCGGGCGCCTAACCACGCTGACCAGGGCGTGCCAAGCAGACTCACGGTGCCCTCGCGTGCCAGGAGCACACCCGCGAGCAGGCCCAACAGCGTGCTCTTTCCGCACCCACTCGGGCCATGCAGAAACAGCGTGCTGCCCGCATCGAGCGACAACGCGTCGATGGCCAGGCAGTCGTGCCCCGCGCCCGGCCACGCATAGCGCAGCCCACGCAGCTCGATGACCGGGGCGCTCATCGCGACAGCTCGATCCGCCGGCTGGGGCGGCGCAAATCGTGTTGGAACTGGGCGCGCGGGGTGGCCACCTGCACCTGCAGTTGCTGCAGGGGCTGGAAGTCGAACAGATCGACATCGACGTAGGCCGGCAGGATGGCGGCAGCGCAAACGAAGTCGTAATCGGCATCGATGTCGGCGTGGCCGTCTGCGCCGTCGGCGTCGCGAACGGACGGTGCGCCCAGCTTCAACGCGGACGAGCTGATCTCCGCCTGCGCCAGCCGGCACTGTGCCGCCGGATCGACCCGAAAAACCGCCCCGCTGCGCAGGCGAGCGACGACGGCATCGGCCAGCGCGCGCTCGGCGTCGGTGCGCGGTGGCCTTTCAAATCCGAGCACACTGGCCAAGGGCGATTCAAGATGCAGGATCAGTCGGCCAGGCTCGGCCGCCACGTCCAGCCGCGCCAGGCCATGCAAATGGGCGTGAGCAGAGGGGTGGGCCGGGGACCGGCCGGCCGCTAACGCTGGGGGCGCGAGGGTGGTGGCCATCCAGGCGAGCAGCAAGCCGGCCAGAAAACGCGCCCATGGTCGCCGGCCGGGTGGTGGGCTGATCAGCGCGGCGGTCATCGCGCGGGCCCCTGGTACGGTGCGATCTGCGCCGCCTCCATCTGGTAGCCGCTGACGCCCATGACCGAATCGCCACGTTGCGCCTTCAAGGTGCCACTGACCCAGACGGCGTCCATCATCTTCAACCCCTTGGCGGGCTTCGGAACGATGACGTGGACGATCTGGTTGGCCGGTGGAGGCGGCGTGTGGATGCACGCGCCGAAGTACGGCACCAGCAGGAACTCTTTCATGCCCGCAGGGGTGTCGTCGAGCGGCACCACATAACCTGGCAACCGGACGGCCGCACCGTCCATCGCCTGGTTGAGGGGCGCGTTGTCCAGCGCCTGGCGCAGCTCGCGCATCATCTGCACCACCCTTGGGTCACTGTCGCTCAAGACGCCGAGGTTGTTGATCCGCAGGTCCTTCGCCGGGTCCCAGCCCGGGGGCATCAGCTCATCCCATTTGGCCTCGCGGTAGCTGGCCGGCTTGGCCCCGGCGTCGGCTGGGGCGACCCCCGCCGCCCAGGGGCTCGATGGGCCAACCAACCCGAGGCACGCCGCCAAGGTGACGCTGCCCCTCACCCAGCCAGAGAACGCGATTCTGTTCATCGCTCGATTCCTTGAGTTCGACGCCGCGAGGGGCGGGCCTTTCCCCGGCCCGCCCCTTGGCCCCGTTGCAGCGGCGTGCCGTTCGAGGTGGCACACACGGCCCGCTGCGCGGTCAGAACGACACCCGCAACCCGGCCATCAGCGCGCGCCCAGGCAGCGGTGACAGCGGCCGCACGGTGGCGATCGTCGAGGCGTTGTAGGCCAGCTCGTTGGTGAGGTTGTTCACCTTTGCAAAGAGCAGGCCGTCACGCTCGCCCAGCCGAATGCGGTAGCTGGCCGCGAGGTTGACGATCGTCCAGCTGGGCGTGGCGGTGTCGTCATCGGGCACGCGCGTCTGCTTCTCAGCGTGCTGCACTTCGGCGCGCGCCGACCAATCGCCCATCTGCCAGTTCAGGCCCACCGTCATGCGCACCGGCGCCAGGCGCGGCAGCGGCTCACCCGTGGCACGGTCGGTGCCGCGCACCCAATCGGCATGGCCATCGAGATCCAGCTTGGAAGCGGCGTCGAGCAGACGCACCTGGCCCTCCAGCTCCAGGCCATACAACTGCGCCGGCACGCCGCGGAAGGCATACACCGGGAAGCTCTCGTCGCCATCCACCACATCCGGCTCACCCGTGGCCTGCAGAACGATGTAGTTGCTGAAGCGGCTGTAGAAGGCGCTGATCTTGGCGCGGTCTTCACCGCGCTTCCATTGCAAGCCCAGGTCCAGGTGGCGGCCCCGCTCCTTGGCCAGATCGACGTCGCCGCGCTCGAAGGTGCCCGTGGCCGCGTGCACGCCGTTGGCATAGAGCTCGTAGCTCACCGGGGCGCGCTCGGTGAAGCTGCCGTTGGCCGACAGCTGCCACTGCGGGCTCCATTGATGCACCAGGCCCAGCGATGCATTCAGCGGCGAGAAGCTGCGTTCACGCGCCGGGCCGAACTTGGGCTCGACGGCGTCCGCCGGGTCGCCATCCGAGTCCACCTGGGCGTTTTCATACCGCAGTCCTGCGCTCAGGCGGGTCGATCGGGAAACGGCCCACTGCTCCACCGCGAACAGCGCCAGTTGCCGGCTCTGGGTTGTGGGGACGAAGCCCTCTTCGCCGAGCGCCTCGAACTTCGAGCTCTCGCCTTGCAGGCCCCAGACACCCTCCAGCTCGCCGCCGCCGAACGCTTGTTTGGCATGGATGGCCTCCAGGCGGAAGTCGGTGCCCTTGTTCTTGAAGGTGGTGCCGATTTCGCCGGTGGCCTCGACCTCCTGGTGCTGGTAGTCGGTGTAGCCCAGCTGGCCGCGCACGGTGGTGATGAAGGTGCCGAGGTCGCGCACCTCGCCGGCCAGCGCGAACTTGTCGCGTTTCATGTGGATGACGATGCCCTCCTCGGCCACCGCGCCGTAGTTGTTGCGGTAGGTGTCGACCGACGCTCCCAGGTGGCCGTGCTGCCAGACCGCCGAGCCGCCCACGGCACCGCCCTTGGCCTCGCCGGCGGAATCGCTCACGCGATCGCGGCGTTCGGTGGTGCCGTCGTCCAGCGGACGATCGAACTCCGGCACGCGCAGGTCATCGGTCTTGCGCCAGAACGCATCGGCGTGCAGCGCAAAACCGTCGCCACCGGTTTCCACCAGGCCGCTCACGCCCCGCTCGTTGGCAGCCCCGCCCAGCCTGCCCTCGACGGCGCCCTTGACGCCCTGGATCGCGTCGCTCGGGATGCGGTTGTCGATCGCGTTGACCACACCGCCCACCGCACTGCCGCCATAGAGCAAGGCGGCCGGGCCACGCAGCACCTCGATGCGTTCGACCACCAGCGGATCGATGGGCACGGCGTGGTCGAAGCTGAGGCTGGATGCGTCGAGCGACGCGCCGGCATTGCTGAGCACCCGGATGCGATCCCCATCTTGTCCGCGGATGACCGGCCTGTTGGCATTGGGGCCGAAGTAGGTGGCCGAGACGCCGGGCAAGCCATCGAGCGTCTCGCCCAGCGAGCCGCCGCGGCGCAGCGTGAGCTTGTCACCGCTGAGCGTGGAGGCAGGGGCGGTGAGGTCTTCGTTGCCCAGCGGGTTGCCGGTGACGACCACCGTCTGGCTGGCCGCGCCGGCCGTCATGCTGGCCGACTGGGCCCACATCGTGTTGGAGACCAAGGCACAGGCCGCAGCGACGGCAACCGCGCGAGGACGCACGGTGAGGAATTCGTTGTTCATGAGAAAGGAAAAGCGCACAGGCGCACCGGACCGGCGATCTCACCGATCCAGCGCAGTTCAAGGAATGCCGCTCACGCGGCGGCCATGCCCGTGCGGGCACGCGTCAGCAGGCGCATGCTCTCGGCACGGGAACAGCAAGGGCCATCGCCTGCGGCCATCCAAGCCCGCAGCGAGGTCAGACGAGGTCAGGCCTGCAGGGGAGGCGCACGTGCGCGGTAGGCATCAACCGGGGGCGCGGTTCGGCCGCCCGATGGCGCCAGGCTCGGCTCGGGGAACGACTCGCGTTCCAGCGCCTGCACGACCACCATCGCCGGCGGGGCCGGTTGTGCCAACTGTTGGAACAGCTGGCACAGCGCCGCGCCTTCAATGTGATCCGAAGCGGCTTCGACGACCGAGCGGAGCACGCCAGGCGACGACGACGACGCCGACACTGCGCCGGGCCCGTCGCTGAGCCGCCCATTGGCGTGACCGAGGTCGTGCAGCAAGGCCAGCCATTGCGTGCTGAGCAGCGCCGACAGCACCAGGGCCACCAGCCATGGTCTGTGGGTGGAGGGCGCCAGGGCGGCACCGAATCGTCGACTGCTCACGCCGCCATCATACGGCCCGAGTTTGAACCGATCGTTGCAAAGGGGCAGCGCAGACGCGCATGCGAGGCCCTGAGTCGCGCGCCCGACGCGACGCACCAGGGTCCGTCACCTGCCCCGGCGCCGACCCGCACCGTATGATCGCGCCGTGCGTGCCCAACCCGCCACCCTCACCTTGCGAAGCCGGTCCCTGCGTTGGCTGCTGAGCCTGACGCTGTGGGCCATGCTCGCCTCGCAAGGGCTGGCGTTGCTGCACGAAGTGGCACACGGCGAGGCAGAGGGCCTGGCGCCTCGCGCCGGGGGTCACGGTACGGCGGTGGCCGCTGCCGCCGACAACACCTGGGGCCGCCATGTGCTGGAGGCCAGTGCATCACACGACCCCGGCTCCGCACTGTGCCGGTTGATGCATCAACTGGCGCATGCCACGGCATCGACGGCATCGCCGGTGGCAGTTTTCGTTCCCCCGGGGACACCCACACCATCAGCCCCGCTCACCGAGGGACACGCCCTCGCCGAGCTGGCGGCCTATCAAGCCCGCGCCCCACCACTGAAGGCCTGACGACCGCGGGCGCAGCCCTGCTCGCCCTGCGCTGTGGGCCGCGTGCCGCTGAGGCGACGCGCGGACTGCGTGCCGCCCCTGCGGGCGGCCTGTCGATCGGGCATGGCGCCCTTCTCGCGCCATCGCCCTGGGTGACGACCACGATGCCATGACGGCCCGTTGCACTCGGCTCGGGGCCGCGTGCGCATCGCGAACGTCACCCGTCCTGCCCAAAGGCCCGTGATGGGTGCCCTGATGACAAAAATTGATGCATTGATCGCCCGACGGCGCGCCGAAGCGCCGGGGTGCCGCCCCCTGCCCACCCGCCCCACCCCGATGGAGGCGGCGCCATGAAGACCGATGACAGGCACCTCGCCGCGTTGCGTGCGCATTGGCGCCGGCACAAGGTGTTTCCGCCCATGGCCAAGCTGGCCCAGGTGCTGGGCCTGGCATCGGCCAGTGGTGTGCTCAAGGTGCTGCGACGGCTGACCAAAGCCGGCTATCTGGAGCAGATCGATGGACGTGTCGCGCCCACGCCGAGCTTCTTCGCGCGACCGGTGCTGTCGCACGACTCGGTCGACCGCTCGATGCAGGCCTATCGCGCCGGCACAGGCCCGACGCTGAACCTGGAAGACTATCTGCTCGAACACGCCGACCGCGCCTGCTACTGCGTGGTGCAAGGCGACGACATGCGCGACGCCGGCCTGCTGGATGGCGATGTGGTCGTCCTCGAAGCCACACGGCGGCCCAGGCCGGGGGACATCGTGGTGGCGATGGTCGATGGCCGCACCTCGGTGCGCTACCTGGCCCACGACGACATGGACGATCCACCAGCCCCCATGCCAGCGGGCGACACGATCGAGTTGCAGCGCCCGCCCCCTTTCGAGGTGCTGGGCGTGGTGGTCGGCTCGTTCAGGCGCTACCCGCACTGACAGGGCACCGCACGGGATGCCGGCGGGGCCTCGCGTGGGCCGCCACCGCTGGTTTCCCCTGCCCCCCATCGTTAGGGGGCCGTGTCCGGTTTCGTGATCCCGATGCCGTCCTTTCAAGCAGGGAGTGACGGCAGTCGCGATCGTGGACGAATCCCCGCCCAGATCGGCCCGTGTCACTCCCATGGGGACATCGCGCCACACCGGCGCTGACACAAGGGACACGACCATGAAAGCTGATCTTCGCCTCTTCGCCCTGAAGCGCATCCTGGGTTGCCTGGCCTTCGCCGGCGCCACGGTCGGGGTGGCGCACGCCACGCCGCAGCACTTCCCGGCTGTCGACCAAGTGGCCGCGCCGGGCACGCTCTACTCCATCACCTTCTACGACGACACCTCGAACACGCACAACCAATGGGCCACTCAGAACATTTGCTTTGTGCAGGGGCCCGTCCAGGGCAGCAACACGACGGGGCTTTGGTATTCGACCACCTACAACCGCTGGATCGGCCTGTGGCGGCAAGAGGGCGATCAGATCTTCATGATCGGCGACTTCTGGAAGGGCCAGGGCAAGGATGCGATGCAGGTGGAATTGGTGACCACCAAGGACGAGGGCTTCGGTCACTGGAATGAGTGGGTCGAAGACGGCGCCTATGGCAACTGGATCGCCAAGGGCAACACCCGCATCGCCAAGCTCGGCACCTGCTTGCCGCAAGGCCTGGCCGAAAAAGCCCTGGCCGACTGGGAAGAAACCAAGCAGGCCGCGATGAAGGAAGCTGAAGCCGCCCCGGTGCGCTACCGCAAGGACGGCACACTGGCACAGCCGACCGACCGCGACCAGCAACCCGTGAACTGAGGCTGATGCACCATCGCCGCCGGCCAGCGGCGATGGTGCCCAGGTCACCCCTCGGTGGCCGGCGCTGCCCCCGATGGCGAGGGAGCCCATGACGACAACGGCTCCACCGTCACGCCCACACGCGGCAGCGCGCGGCCACCGCCCCGGATCACGCCGCGCAGCGGCGCCACATCGGCATAGTCGCGCCCCCATGCGAGCGTGACGTGGCCGGTGCCGGCGGGCACGGCGTTGGTGGGGTCGAGTGCGATCCAGCCCTGGAGGGGACACCACACCTGCACCCACGCGTGGCTGGCATCGGCCCCCACCAGGCGGGCCTGCCCCGGCGGCGGCTGAGTGAGCAGATAGCCGCTGACATAGCGCGCCGACAAACCCAGCGACCGGCAGGCGCCGATCATCACGTGGGCGAAGTCCTGGCAGACCCCTCTCATCTCGGCCAGCGCCTCGGGCGCGCGGGTGGCCACATCGGTGGCATGGGGCTCGTAAGTGAAGCGCTCGTGGATCAGTTGCATCAGCGTGAGCGCACCGCCCGCCACCGACACACCCAGCGAGAAGGCTTCGCGACCCAACGCCGCGAGCGAAGGATCGCGCGGCGCATAGGCCGACGGGATGGTGAACTCCACCGCCTCCGAACGCACCGAGCCCGCGTGGTAGCGCAGTTGCTGCGCCACCTCTTCCCACGGTGGGCTGCGTGCCGGATCAGGCGGCGCCGCGGGCAGGATCCCTGCCTCGAAGCTGCTGCGCACCTGCAGCCGCTCATGCACCCGGGCGTGGCTGAACGCCACCCGCCGGTTGCCCCAGCAATCCAGGCTCGATTGCCCCATCGGCACACCCCCGTCGTCCACGGGGCGGCCTTGCAGCCATTCGTCCGGCGGCGGGTCGATGCTGAGCCGCCAGCCGCGCACCTGCTGGGCGGGCGTGTCGCGCGGTGAGAGGTGCGCCATGTGGTGCGCCAGCTCGACGGAGGCGTCGTAGTTGTAGCAAGTGTCGTGGGTGACCTTGAGCCACACGCGGTCGGCAGCGATCGGCGCGCCTCCCGGCTCGCCCGCCGACGGCAGGGCCGATGTCATCCCGGTCTCTGCCACCGGGGCCCCTTCGCCGCCGCTCATTGCCACACCGCCCGATCGACCGCACCCACATGCGAGAAGAGCCGCCGGCCCAGCGCATCGGACAGGGCCAGCGCCTGGACGCTGCAATCGCGCAGCGCCGCGACCAGTGGCCCATGCCCGCCCGCATCATCCGGGGCAGACATCAGATCCAGCGGCCAGTCTTCCGGGCGCGGCAGGGTCTGCGCCAGTTCGTGCGCCCACAACGGCTCGTGGCGGGCCAGCTTCACGAAGCGCTCGCGCATCGTGCGGGCCACCCACCCGAGTGAGCGAGGGTTGTCGGTGTCGTGCACCAGCAAGTGCAGCAACGGCGGCACTTCGCGGCGGGCCTGGAACTGCGCTCGGTAGGTGATGGTCGAGTCGAACAGGCCCAGCAGCAGCGCGAAGCCATCGTCGCGCTTGTGCAGGCCATTCTCGAAGGCCGTGGCGAGCGCGTTGGCGAGAAAGTCCAGGCGCTCGATCTGTCGGCCCACGCTCAGCAGGCGCCAGCCGTCATCGCGCGTCATGCGGTCGGTCTGCGCACCGGTGATCGCCGCCAAGTGTGTGGTGACCCGCGCGAGCACCGCCAAGGCATCGGCCAGCGGCTCGTTGGCCGGGCTTTGCATCACCTGCTCGTAGTGCTCACGGAATTGGTCGCCCACGTCGTGGATCAGCGTCCAGTGCTCTTGAGACAACCGCTCGCGCAGCGCCTGAGCGCAGCCGCGCAAGGCCTTCAGGTTGAACGCGACGCTGGTGCTGGACTCGTCGTCGCCCAGCGCATAGACCAATGATCGCTCGAAGACACGCAAGCTCTGCTCGGGCGAAGGCACACCGGGGCCGACGAGGCCGTGGCGCCGCGCGAGTGAATCCAGCACCCGCAGCACCGACGGCGACGCGCCGTGGATGAAGCTGCCGGTGAGCGATTCAAGGGTGAGCCGCGCCAGGCGCACGGTGTTCTCGGCACGTTCGGTGTAGCGGCCCAGCCAGAAGAGGTTCTCGGCCGAGCGGCTCGTCACCGTGCGATGCCAGCCGGCCAGATCGGCGGCGGTGAGCGGCTTGGGCAGCAGGCTCGTGGTGTCGATCTCGCCCTCGGTCTGGACCCAGGTGTCCGCGCTGGCGCTGCCGCGCTGCATGCTCAGCCACGGATCGTGCGCCCCGTCACGCCGATGGCTGACACGGGCCAGGCCGCCCGGCAGCACCCGCCAGCCCCCGGCCCCATCGCTGATCGCAAACAGCCGCAGCACAGCGGCACGAGGCTCCAGTGCACCATCGCGCCACACGGGCGTTTCACTCGGGCGCACCCGTGCCTGCAGCGTGTGCGCCGCCGGGTCCGCTTCGATGCGGCCTTGCAGCGTCTGGCGGGCACCCGGGGCCAGCGCCGCCGCCACCAGCGGCGCGAACCCACTGGTGGGGGTGCCACTGGCCAAACCGCTGTTCGACGGGAAGGTGGGCGCCACGACGAACTCGGCGAGCCGGGGTGCCAGCTCGGTCCACACGGCCTCTTCACCGCACCACCAGCTGGTGGTCGCCGGCAGACGCAAAGGCTCACCCAGCAGCTTCTCGCACACCGCAGGCCAGAAGGCAGCCAGCCCCGGGCTCTCGAGCCAGCCCGCGCCGGGCGCGTTGGCCACCACGACCTCGCCCGCGCGCAGCGCCTGCAGCAGCCCGGGCACGCCGAGCGCCGAATCGGGCCGCAGCTCCAGCGGATCGAGGTAGTCGTCGTCCACCCGGCGCAGCAGCACATGCACCCGCTCCAGACCGTGCAGGGTCTTGAGGTAGAGGCGGTTGTTGCGCACGGTGAGGTCGCTGCCCTCCACCAGCGTGAGCCCCAGATAGCGCGCCAGGAAGACCTGCTCGAAGTAGGTCTCGTTGTGGGGGCCGGGCGTCAGCAGCACGACGCGCGAGCGTTCGCCGGCCGGCGACAGCCTCAACAACCCCTGCAACAGCGTCTGGAAACTGGAAGCCACCCGCTGCACCCGCAGATGGCGGAAGGCCTCGGGAAACTGTTGCGCGATGATCAGCCGGTTTTCCAGCAGGTAACCCAGGCCCGAGGGCGCCTGGCAGCGCTGGCCCAGCACCCACCAGCCGCCATCCGGCCCGCGCGACAGATCGAACGCGCAGACATGCAGATGCACGCCGCCGCGCGGCCGCACGCCATGCATGGGGCGAAGGTACTGCGGATGGCCCAGCACCAGCGACGGCGGCAGCAGCCCTTCGTCCAGCAGGCGGCGCTCGCCGTACACATCGGCCAAGGTGGCGTTGAGCAACCTGGCGCGCTGGGCGACGCCGGCTTCGATCATCGGCCACTCGTCGGCCCCGATCAGCACCGGCAGCAGCTCCAGTGGCCACTGGCGGCTCGCATCCTTCGGGCCTTCGGCCGAGTAGATGTTGTAGGTGGCGCCGTCTTCCTGCACGCGGCGCTGCACGCGCTGGGCGCGGGTGCCCAGGTCTTGCCAGCCGGCCGTCCCGCTGGCGTCGAAGAAGTCGCGCCACAGCGGCGCCAGGGTGGTGCGCGGCGCACCGGGGGCATTCAGGCGGCCATGCAGCTCGTCGTAATGGCCCTCGGTGCCCTGCAGCGCCGCCGCAGCCGCCAGCAAGGCGGGCTGCGGCAGGTCGTCCGGCAGCAGGCTGCTTTGGCGCAGCGGCTCGGAAGACGGTGGCAGATTCGTTGACATGGGTATCAATGATGCCTGGGCCGCGGGTCGCAGGCATCCGGGGCGGCCCTTCGCGGGGGCGAAACCGGCCGCAGCCCCAGCGTCTCGCGCCCGTCGGTGCGGGGCCGATCAGCCAAGGCGGCGGCGGTCGATCACACTTTCCGCAAATCGAGGGTGAAGGGAAACTCCAGGCTGCGCTGCGGCGGCGGCACCTCGACCCGGCCGGCCGTGTGCCCCATCGGGAAGAAGCGCGCCAAGCGGCGGCTCTCCGCCTCATAGGCATTGACCGGGAAGGTGACGTAGTTGCGCCCCCCAGGGTGGGCCACGTGGTACTGGCAACCGGCCAGCGACCGGCTCATCCAGGTGTCGATGAGATCGATCGTCAACGGTGCGTGGGCACCGATGGTCGGGTGCAGCGCCGAGGGCAGCTCCCAGGCCCGGTAGCGCACGCCGGCCACGTACTCGCCCACCCGCCCGGTGGGTTGCAGCGGCAAGGCCACGCCGTTCACCGCCACCCGGTGCCGCGGATCGACCAGGCCACTCACATGGATCTCGATGCGCTCGAGCGACGAGTCCACGTAACGCACCGTGCCGCCGGTGGCGCCCTCCTCGCCCATGACGTGCCAAGGCTCCAAGGCATTGCGCAAAGTGAGGTGAACGCCGCGCGACGTGAGCTCACCGATCTTCGGGAAGCGGAATTCGAAGTGCGGCGCGAACCAGGCGGTGTCGAACTCGAAGCCGTTGCGGCCCATGTCTTCGAGCACGTCGTCGAAATCCATCTTGACGAAAGACGGCAGCAGGAAACGGTCGTGCAGCTCGGTGCCCCAGCGCACCAGCTCGGCCCGGTAGGGCTCGTTCCAGAACCGCGCCACCAGGGCGCGCAGCAACAGCTGCTGCACGATGCTCATGCGGGCATGCGGCGGCATCTCGAAGGCGCGCAACTCCAGCAGCCCCAGACGGCCGGTGGACGAATCGGGCGAGTAGAGCTTGTCGATGCAGAACTCGCTGCGGTGGGTGTTGCCCGTCACATCGACCAGCACATTGCGCAGCGTGCGGTCCACCAGCCACGGCGGCATGTGCTCGCCGTGCTGCTGTGCGGCCTTGTCGATCTCGCCCAGCGCGATTTCCAGCTCGCGCAGCTGATCGTTGCGGGCCTCGTCCACCCGGGGCGCCTGGCTGGTGGGGCCGATGAACAGGCCGGAGAACAGATAGCTCAGCGACGGATGGTTGTGCCAGTACGCCAGCAGCGAGGCCAGCAGATCCGGCCGCCGCAGGAACGGTGAATCGGCTGGCGTCGCGCCTCCCAGCACGAGGTGGTTGCCGCCACCGGTGCCGGTGTGGCGGCCATCGAGCATGAACTTCTCGGTGGACAGGCGCGACTGGAACGCCGCGTCGTAGAGGAACTCGGTGTGCTGGACCAGCTCACCCCAGCTGTGTGCCGGGTGGATGTTGACCTCGATCACCCCGGGGTCGGGCGTGACCTGCAGCAGCTTCAGGCGCGGGTCGCGCGGCGGCGGATAGCCCTCAAGCACGATCTGCACCTTCAGCTCGGCTGCGGTGGCCTCCACGGCGGCCAACAGCTCGAGGTAGTCCTCCAAGGCCTGCAGCGGCGGCATGAAGACATAGAGCACGCCGGTGGCTTGGCCCACCGCTTCAGCTTTGGGGCCATTGGCCCGGCGAGGGTCACGGGCTTCGACGCACAACGCCGTACGGGTGATCCAGTGCGCGCTCTGGTGACGATCCGGCACGCCTCTTGGCCCGGCGATCGCGCTCGTGCTGGCGCCGGGCCCGACGGCACCACGGCCGCTGGCTTCCGACAAGCCCAGGGCCCGGCTGCCGGCACCCGCGCCGGTGGCTGCAGCGGTGGCATCGTCAGCGGCGGCGCCCTGCCCTGCCGAGGCCTCGCTCCAACCGGTGCCCTGCAGGCCCACCACCCCTCCTTCAGCGAACCCACCGCCTTCGCGGTGAGGGGCATAGCCGCCGCCGTACTGCGCACGCAGGCTGGCGTGGCCCGGCAAGGCATCGCGGGGGGCGAAGGGGTCGTGCTCGTGCAGATAGGGGTACTCGGTTTTGCTCACCCACGGCAGCGAATCGAGCGGCAGCCGGTAGCCCATCGGCGAATCGCCGGGCACCAGGTACATGCGCTCATCGCGGAAGAACCAGGGACCGGTCTCCCATCGTGCACCGGCCAGCGCAGGCTGGCCCGACGGCGCAGACTCGGCCCGCTTGATCGGCAGCACATAGCCCACTTCGTGGTCCAGCCCCTGGTCGAACACGCGGCGCAGGCGCACGCGCTCGAGTTCGTCGTCGAGCTTGGCGTCGAAAGGGTCGACATTGACGGGCAGACGTCGCTCACGCCACAGGTAGTACCAGGTGTCTTCATAGCCGGTCTGCAGATACCGGCTGTCGAGGCCCAGTCGCTGGGTGAGCGCCGTGATGAAGCGTTTGGCGTCAGCGCTGGTGTAGGCGTGCGGGTGCCGCTCGTCGGCGAACAGCGCCGGGTCCTGCCAGCAGGGCTGCCCATCGGCCCGCCAATAGATCGAAAGGGCCCAGCGCGGCAACTGCTCACCCGGGTACCACTTGCCCTGGCCGAAGTGCAGGAAGCCGCCCTGCCCGTATTCGGCCCGCAGCCGATGGACCAGGTCTTGCGCGTACATGCGCTTGGTGGGCCCGAGCGCGTCGGTGTTCCATTCGGCGCCATCGCGATCGTCCACCGAAACGAAGGTCGGCTCGCCGCCCATCGTGAGCCGCACGTCGCCGGCGACCAGGGCGGCATCGACCTGATCGCCCAGCCGCAGCACATGGGCCCATTGGTCTTCGGTGTAGGGCTTGGTGACACGCGGCGACTCCCAGATGCGCGTCACCTGCATCTCGTGGCCGAACATGACCTCGCACTCATCCACCGCACCGCTGACGGGCGCCGCGCTCGATGGCTGCGGCGTGCAGGCCAGCGGGATGTGGCCCTCGCCGGCCAGCAGGCCGGAGGTCGGGTCCAGGCCGATCCAACCGGCGCCCGGCAGGTAGACCTCGCACCAGGCATGCAGATCCGTGAAATCGACTTCCGTGCCGCTCGGCCCATCGAGCGCTTTCACATCCGGCGCGAGCTGGATGAGGTAGCCCGACACGAAGCGCGCCGCCAGGCCCAGGTGCCGCAAGGTCTGCACCAGCAGCCAGCCGGTGTCCCGGCATGAGCCACTGGCCTTGGTGAGCGTCTCTTCCGGCGTCTGAACACCCGGTTCCATGCGGATGAGGTAGCTGATCTGCTGCTGCAGCCGCTGGTTCAGCCCGACCAGAAAGTCGATCGTGCGCGCGGGCTGGCGATCGATCGTGGCCAGGAACGCCTCAAAGGCGGGCGTCGGTGTCTCGGTGACGAGATACGGTGCCAGCTCACGCGCCAGACCCTCGTCGTAGCCGAACGGAAAGGTCTCGGCGCCGGGTTCGAGAAAGAAGTCGAACGGGTTGTAGACCGACATCTCGGCCACCAGATCGATGGTGACCTTGAACTCCGTCGTCTTCTCGGGAAAGACCAGTCGAGCCAGGTAGTTGGCGAACGGATCCTGCTGCCAGTTGATGAAGTGATCACCCGGCTCGATCTTTTGCGAGTACGACAGGATCGGTGTGCGGCAGTGCGGTGCCGGCCGCAGACGAACCACCTGCGGCGACAGGCCCACGCGGCGGTCGTACTTGTAGTGCGTGACGTGCTTCAGAGCGACGTGGATCGACACGGTCCGTCCCTTTCAGAGTCGGTGTGGGTCAAGTGCGCGGCAACCGCGCCGCATCACCCGTTGGGTGGCACGGCCGCTGCGGCCGAGCCTGGCGTGAGAGGATCGTTGGCAGACGCTCGGGCCACCCGCGCGCTGCGGCGCAGGCGGCACGACATTTGTCGCCGATGTCAGTGCGCCGCCACCAGGAAGTCGCGGCTGATGCCCATGCCCAGATCGCCGACGCGATCCAGGAACTGGGTGAGGTAGGCGTGCAGCCCGGTCGAGAGGATTTCGTCGATGCGTCCGTACTGAAGATCGGCCTGCAACCGGCCCGCGCGGCGCTGGGTGTCTGCCGACTGCTCGTTGGCCACCAGCTTCAGGTTGGTGACCACCTCGTTCATGCAAGCCGCCAGCGACCGAGGCATGTCATGGCGCAGGATCAGCAACTCGGCCACCTTCTCGGGCTGGATGACATTGCGATAGACCTTGCGGTAGACCTCGAAGCCCGAGACCGATCGCAGGATCGCCGACCAGTGATAGAAGTCGTACTCGCTGTCGCGCTCGTCGGCGGCGCCATAGAAGTCGCTCTGCACGGCGTGGAACTTCACATCCAGCAAGCGGGCGGTGTTGTCGGCCCGCTCGAGGAACGAGCCGATGCGGATGAAGTGGAAGGCCTCGTCCTGCAGCATGGTGCCCACCGTGACGCCGCGGCTCAGGTGCGAGCGGAACTTCACCCATTCGAACAGGCTCGCCGGATCGCGCGTGAGGGAGCCGTCGACCAGCATGCGGTTGAACTCGAGCCAGGTCTGGTTGGTGGTCTCCCACACTTCGGTGGTCAAGGTGCCGCGCACGGCGCGCGCGTTCTCACGCGCCGCGCGCAGGCAGCTGAGGATGGACGACGGATTGCGTTCGTCCTTCACCATGAACGACATCACCTGCCGCGGATGAATGGCGCCATAGCGCTCGGTGTAGTCGCGGGTCAACTCGCTGATGCTCAGCAAGCCCTGCCAGCCCTGCTCGGCCACGGCGGCCGATTGAGGCAGCAAGGCCGTCTGGTAGTTCACATCCAGCATCCGCGCGGTGTTTTCGGCCCGCTCCATATACCGGGCCATCCAGAACAAATGGTCTGCCGTGCGCGAAAGCATTACTCGCCCCTCCCCATGGCCGAAAACACCGCGCACGCTGGCGCGTGCCGCGTTATGTTGGCTTCGCCGCTGGCGCTGCGCGCCAGAACGGCCCGCTCCATATACCGGGCCATCCAGAACAAATGGTCTGCCGTGCGCGAAAGCATTACTCGTCCCTCCCCATGGCCGAAAACACCGCGCACGCTGGCGCGTGCCGCTTCATCCAGCACAAATGGTCTGCCGTGCGTGAAAGCATGTCTTGTCCTCCCGATCAGGCGCGTTGGCTTTGGCTTTGGCCGCCTTGGCTCTGACTCTGGCTTTGGCTCTGCCCGGTCTGGCTCTGGCTCTGGCTCTGGGTCTGCCAGCTGGGGCCGTCCTCCAGCACCCAGGTGTCCTTGGTGCCGCCACCTTGAGACGAGTTGACGACGAGCGAGCCTTCCTTCAGCGCGACACGGGTCAGGCCACCAGGCACCGTCTGCACCTCGGTGCCCGACAGCACGAAGGGACGCAGGTCGATGTGCCGCGGAGCGATGCCCGATTCGACGAAGGTGGGGCAGGTCGACAGGCTCAGGGTCGGCTGGGCAATGTAGTTGCTGGGGTTCGCGATGAGGTGCTCGCGGAACTTGGCGATCTCATCTTTGGTGGCGGCCGGGCCGACCAACATGCCGTAACCGCCAGCGCCGTGGACCTCCTTCACGACCAGGTCGGGCAGGTGGGCGAGCACGTACTGCAGGTCACCCGCTTCTCGGCACTGGTAAGTCGGCACGTTGCTGAGGATCGGCTTCTCCCCCAGGTAGAACTCGATCATCTTGGGCACGTAGGGGTAGATCGACTTGTCGTCAGCGATGCCCGTGCCGACCGCATTGCACAGCGTGACGTTGCCTGCCTTGTAGGCTTCGAGCAGGCCGGCACACCCCAGCGTGGAGTTGGGCCGGAAGACCTTCGGGTCGAGGAAATCATCGTCGATGCGGCGGTAGATCACGTCCACCCGCTTGGGCCCCTGCGTGGTGCGCATGAAGACGAAGTTGTCCTTGACGAACAGGTCCTGGCCTTCGACCAGCTCGACCCCCATCTGCTGCGCCAGGAAGGCATGCTCGAAGTAGGCCGAGTTGTACATGCCCGGGGTGAGCACCACCACCGTCGGCTCGTTCACGCCCTGTGGCGCCACGCTGCGCAGGGTTTCGAGCAGCAGATCGGGGTAGTGCGCCACCGGCGCGATCCGGTTCTCGCTGAACAGCTCGGGGAACAGCCGCATCATCATCTTGCGGTCTTCGAGCATGTAGCTCACGCCGCTGGGCACGCGCAGGTTGTCTTCCAGCACGTAGTAGCTGCCCGTCCCGTCCGCATTGGCCGCCCGCACGATGTCGATTCCGGCGATGTGCGAATAGATGTTGTTCGGCACATTCACGCCGATCATCTCGGGGCGGAACTGCGCGTTGGTCAGGATCTGGTCTTTCGGGACGATGCCGGCCTTGAGGATCTCCTGATCGTGGTAGACGTCGTGGATGAAACGGTTGAGCGCCGTCACCCGCTGGCGCAGGCCCTTTTCCATCTCGCGCCATTCGTGCGCGGGAATCACCCGCGGGATCAGGTCGAACGGAATGAGGCGCTCGGTGCCCTCGCCGTCGTCCTTGTCGCCATACACGGCGAAGGTGATGCCCACCCGACGGAAGATGACTTCGGCCTCCTCGCGCCGCTGCTTCATCATGTCGCGCGGCTGCTGCGCCAGCCAGCGGTCGTAGGTCTTGTAATGCTCGCGCACCGTGGCGCTGGTCGCATGCATCTCGTCGAAGCTCGGTCTCGTCATTCCAGCTCTCCTCGGCTCAAGGACTAGCAACAACCGCACCACCCGCGGGCAACGATGCCGGGGCCCGCCAGTGCCAGTATCGCTGGCGCACGGCCCGTGTGCATGATGCACCGTCTGGCTGCCATTGCCATGCACCGCAGTGATCCGTTCGCACCACGGAGATGCCTTCACCCGCATAACGAGCCAGGATGGCGGGGTGGGGATGGCCAAATCGGCTGCGGTAACCCACCTGCACCACCGCCTGGGCGGGCCGCACGGCGGCCAGGAAAGCCGCGGTCGACGACGTTTGGCTGCCATGGTGGGGCACGAGCAGGATGTCGCTGTGCAGCGCGCTGCCGTAGCGCTCGACCAGCGCCCGCTCCTGGTCGGCCTCGATATCGCCGGTGAGCAGAGCGCTTCGGCCAGCCGCGTCCTGCACCCTGACCACGCAGCTCATGGCATTGGGCTTGATGCCCGGCCGCCACCAACCCGCCGGGGGGTGAAGCACCTCGAACGTCACCCCATCCCAGTGCCAGGACTGACCCGCCTCGCAATCGACATGAGGCACCACCTCGCCGCCTACGCCCCGCGCCTGGCGCAAGGGGTGACCGGGCTCCAGACCCGTGCGCAGCTCAACCACCGGCACCGCCGAGACAATGGCCTGGGCGCCCCCCACATGGTCGGTATCGCGGTGGCTGATGACCAGCCGGTCGATTCGCGACTCGCCGCGGGCCCGCAGCAAGGGCAGCAGCACCCGCTGCCCGGCGTCGTTGTCCTGGCCGTAGGCCGGCCCGGTGTCGTGCAGCAGCAGGTGCTGCCGCGTGCGCACGAGGATGGCACTGCCCTGCCCCACGTCGGCCGCCACCAGCTCGAACGCCCCTTCGGCCGGCCGCTGGACAGCCGGCCAGATCAAGGGCAGCAGCAAGGGCAACCCTGCCAGCCGGGCGCGCCAAGGCAGTGGCAGCACGATGAGTGCGCCACCCCACAACCCCAGGGCCGCAGCCCAGGCCGACGCCGCGGGCGCCGACCACACGGCCCAAGGCCACCCGCTCAGCCATTCCAGTGTCGCCAACAGCGGCTGCAAGGCCCCACCAGCCGCCACCCAGAAGCCCGACCAGACCAGGCCCGCCAGGGCGAGCGGGGTCACGACCAACGTCACCCACGGCACCGCCACCAGGTTGGCAACCCACCCGATCAGCGACACCTGCTGGAACAGCAGCAAGGTCAAAGGCGCCAGCCCCAGCGTGGCCACCATCTGCTGCCGCCACGCGCCCTTGGCCATCGCCCACGCTCGCCCGCGCCAGCCCGAGTCTTCTGCCTCGCCAAGGGGCGCCGCCTGGCTGGCCATCAACATCGCCACCGCAAAGAACGACAGCCAGAACCCCGGTTGCAGCAGCGCCCAAGGATCGAGCGCGATCACCACCGCGCCGGCCAGCAGGCACACCAGCAGGGGTGGCCACCCCCCGCCCAGTTGGCGCAGCCCCACCGTCAGCGCCAACATCCACACCGTGCGCTGCGCCGGCACGCCCCAGCCCGCCACACCGGCGTAGGCCCAGGCCGCCAGCACCCCGCCGCACCGCGCGGCCAGGGGCGCCGGCCACCACAAGACGAGCCGCCCGCTCTGCCGCCAGGCCCATCCGATCAGGCCACCGGCCAGCCAGGCGAACAAGGTGATGTGCAGGCCACTGATGCTCATCAGGTGGGCCACACCGGTTTGTCGGAAGAGCGCCCAACCGGGTGTGTCGATGGCCGACTGGTCGCCGACCGTCAACGCGGCCAGCACGCCGGCCACATCGGGCCTGTCCACCTTCAGCAGCACGGCATCGCGCCAACGCTGGCGGGCGGCATCCAGTTGCTCTTCAGGCCGCCACCAGCGCGGTCGATCCATGCGCTGAGGGTCGGTGGGCGCGGCAGCCCGCACGCTGCCGGTGGCGCCTATGCCTTGCTCGAAGAGATAGAGCTCCGCATCGAAGCCGTTCGGGTTGGCGGCGCCATGCGGCTGCTTGAGCCGGACGGGCAACTCCCAACGCTCGCCCGCCTGCACGCGCGGTGCCAAGCCGGACCCATCACGTGGCCATGCGAGCCGAATTCTGGGCGGCAACTCGACACGGGCAGCCCCGGTGTCGCCCGCAGCATCGGGCTCGAACAAGAAGTGCACACCCTCGGCATCGATCTGCGGCAGGCCGACCACGCGCCCGGTGACGATGAGGTCTCGGCCCTCCAGGTCGGCCGGCAGGATCTGCGCCACGCGCTCACCGCCCCGCCACCCAGCCTGCGCGAACGCCACGGCGCCCGTGGCAACGGCCATCAGTGCCAGACAGGCGGCGCCCCGCACTCGGTGAGCAGACGAGCACCATCGGCGCGACGCCCACAGCACGATGACCAGCAACGGCAATCCGGCGAGGCCGATGGCGAGGTAAAGGCCGGCAGGCCACAAGTTGGCCTGCTGCAACTGCAAGGCACTGCCCGCCAGCCATGCCAGCGCCAGCACCGCGATCGCCTCCCCCTGCATGCCCCAGTGTAGGATGCCCGCCGAATCAATGACTTACCGGAGAAACCCATGTCTGTTGCCGCTCGTCTGCAGGCGCTTGGCATCGAGCTGCCACCCGTCGCCGTGCCCGCTGCCGCCTATGTGCCCTTCGTCCAGACCGGCTCGCTGGTCTTTCTCTCGGGCCACATCGCCAAGAAAGACGGCAAGCCCTGGGTGGGGCAACTGGGCCTGACGATGGGCACCGAAGAAGGCAAGGCCGCCGCACGCGCCGTGGCCATCGATCTGATGGGCACGCTGAAGGCCGCCGTGGGCGACCTCGATCGTGTGGCGCGCATCGTGAAGCTGATGAGCCTGGTGAACTCGGCGCCCACCTTCACAGAACAGCATCTGGTGACCAATGGGTGCTCGGAGCTGATCGGCGAGGTGTTCGGTCCGCAGGTCGGCGCCCATGCGCGCAGCGCCTTCGGCGTGGCCCAGATCCCGCTGGGCGCCTGCGTCGAGATCGAGATGATCGCTGAACTGAAGCCGTGAAGTGAGTTGACGATGGATGGTTTGCTTCGTCGCCCAGCCGTGTTGTTCGGGCTGATCGCCTTGCTGTGCTTCGGCTCGGTGGGGTTGGCGCTGGTCTCGCAGTACAAGTTCGACATGCAACCGTGCCCCTGGTGCACGCTGCAGCGTCTGATCTTTCTGGTGATCGGGGTGTTTGCGCTGCTGGGGCTGCTGATTGGCTCCAGCGGGGTGCGCCGTGTCCTGGCGCTGGGTGGCCTTTTGTTCACGTTCTGCGGGATGGCCGCGGCACTGTGGCAGCAGTTCGTGGCCGCCAAGAGCGCCAGTTGCGACCTGACGCTGGCCGATCGCATCATGCAATCACTCGGTCTGTACGACGTGGCGCCCGAGGTCTTTGCCCCGATGGCGTCCTGCGCTGAAGCCGCCGTGTCGCTGCTGGGCGTCCCCTACGCAATCTGGAGCCTGCTGGTCTTCCTGCTGTGCGCGGCAGCTTGCGTTCAGGTGATCCGCGAAGCGCGCGTTTGACGGCCGGCACGGCGGCCGGCCGCTGAGGCTCAAGCCTCGCGGGGCTCGCCGTACCGGTTGACCGTCACGCTGCGGCCGGGCGGGCTCTGCATCTGGACGTGGTGCTCCGTGCCGCGGAATACATAAATCACGTCCCAGTAGTCAGGCCGCTCATCGGCCCGAACGGTGGCACAGCGCTGGACACGCGTCGTGTTGGGGCGGCCATCGTCGACCTGGGCCCCGATGGCCGCACCCGCCACTGCGCCGCCCACCGTGGCCACGTCTCGCCCGGTGCCCGCGCCGATCTGATGGCCCAGGATGCCCCCCAGCACCGCGCCCACGACCGCGCCGCCCACGTTGGGGCCATCGGGCACCCGTTCGCGCTCGATCCAGCAGCGTTGCTCCGGGGGGCCCACCACCGCCCTGACAGCCACCACCCTGGCTTGGTAGAGGGCTTCGCCCCCGCGGCGGCGATAGTCGTGCACCACGACGGGCGGAGGCGCGTAGCGGCCATCATCAATGCGGGTGTCCCAGCTGATCGGGCGCACCGAGCTGACACTGTTGTTCAGGCCCATGGCCGACAGCGAAGGGTAGCTGCCGGGCCGCAGCACCACGCAGCGGCCGCGGTAGTTCGCGTCGTCGCAGACCTCGTAGCGCTGGCGGTCGACGATCACCGACGACGCCCGATCGTTCAACCCATAGCGCGCCAGGTTGGACACTGGGCTGTACGTGCTGAAGGCGCGCCCGTTGAACGATTCGCGCTGGTAGAAGGTCGCCTCAGCAGCGGCGTGGCCGGCGAGGATGGCTGCGGCCGTCAAGACCAACGCCGTCTTCAAAGTGGTGCTCATCGTCATCTCCAAGAAGCTGCACAGAGGGTGTGGGATCTGTGCGTATCGTGGAGACGGCTGCACCCGGCGGCTACCAGACGCTGTCGCCGCGCGCTGTAGCCGGCGTCCTACATGGAGGCGCGCGGCCTACGGGAACGCCGGCATCGTGAGATCGATGCCCTTGTGATCGGCCTCGGGATGGCGAGATTCGAGCAGACGCTGAATCTCTTGCACCCGAGAACTCGGCACATCGACCATCAGCAGAATCTTGCCGGCCTCGAGGTCGCTGCTGAAGGGCTTGAGCGCCACGCTCGGTGTGGACACGCCGATCAGCGTCGATGCCCAGGCCCCCAACACCAGCCCGCCCGCGGTGCACAGCAGCAGCGTGCCCACATCGAAGGTGTAGCCGTTGCCCAGGTCCGTCATTTTCAGGAAGACGCCGAGCGCCGCGCCGCCGAGCACCCCCAGGCCAGCGCCCAGGAAGAAAGCGTGGCGCACATCCGTCTTCTGCAGAAAGCTGGCCTCGTGCAGCTCTTCCAGCGACATGTCGCGCCGGCTGAGGAAGTGCATGTGCCGGTCCTCGATACGGGCCAGCAACAGATCGTTGGCGGTCTGGCGCGCACTGGCCACGTCAGGCAACACCACATAAAGGCGTCTACGCATACGGCCTCCTCCACCACGCCTCATACGCTGACAGCGTCTTCGCGCGGTAGCGAAGGTTTACGCCTGCCGACAATGGCTGTCAATCAGAAGCGGGGGAAGCCGGGTTGGCACCAAGGCGTTGAGACAGCTTCTGCGCCGCCCGGCGCACCGCCGGAGAGAAGCTGCTCTTCAGGCGCGCATCCGGCAGCGTCAACGTCAACGCCCCCTGCAACTCGCCGGTCGCCCCCCACACGGGCGCGGCAATGCCGGTCAGGCCCTCGATGCGGTCGCCACTGGCCACCCATACGCCATCGCGCCGGATCTGCTCGTACAGCTTGCCCCGCGCGCCGCCAGCCGCATCAAAGGCCAACAGCACCCGGCCGCCCGCGCCCCGGTCGAGCGGCAGCACATCACCGGCGCGGATATGGTCGCGCAGCACCTGAGGCGAATCCACCCGGTACAGACACAGCCGCTCTTGACCCTGGCGAACATGGAAGGCGGCACTCTCGCGTGTCTGGTCGACCAGCTCTTGCAACACCGGCATCACCTCGGCCTCGAGCGAGAACGAGGCGGCGCGGATGGATTGCAACCGCGCGACCTCGGGGCCCAGCGCATAGCACCCGTCGGCCCGGCGCCGCAGCAAGCCGGCATGCTCCAACGACGCCAGCAGGCGAAGCGCCGTGCTCTTGTACAGGCGCGTCCTGAGCGCCAACTCAGCGAGTGGCAGGCCCTCGTCGCCCTGGCGGAAGGCGGTCAACAAGCTCAAAGCCCGGTCGACGGCGGCCGCCCCGCCAGGTGCGGCGTTTTCATCGGCAGCGGCCGGTTGGGCAGGCTTGCGAGGCATGTGAGGTCCGGGTAATATTCTTTCTTTTGGAACTACGTTCTATCTTACAGAACGAGCAACAGATGTCAACGGTGAACCGCGGCACCACCCCTGAGGTGCTGATCAGCGAGGTCGGGCCACGTGACGGGCTGCAAAGCATCAGCCGCACCATGCCCACCGAGGCCAAGCTGGCCTGGATCGACGCCCTGGCCCAAGCGGGGCTGAAGGAGATCGAGGTCGGCTCTTTCGTGCCGGCCCGCCTGATGCCGCAAATGGCCGATGTGGCCGAGGTGGTGCGCCATTCGACCGCCCGCCACCCAGGCATCACCGTGATGGCCTTGGTGCCGAATGTGCGCGGAGCCGAAGCAGCTCTCGCAGCCGGCGCACGCAAGCTGACCGTGCCGGTGTCCGCGAGCGAAGCCCACTCCATGGCGAATGTGCGCAAGACGCGCGAACAGATGCTCGAAGAGGTTCGCCAGATGGCCGCGCTGTGCCGGTGTCAACCGACGCACGTGCCTTTGGAGGTGGGCGTGTCCACCGCGTTCGGCTGCACGCTGCAAGGCGCCGTTCCCGAGGACGATGTCATTCGCCTGGCCGACGCACTCGCGCACGCCGGGGTTGACGAAGTGGGCCTGTCGGACACGACCGGCATGGCCAACCCCGCCCAGGTCAGGCGCCTGTTCACCCGCCTGCGCCGCGCACTCGGCGAGCGCGCTGGCGCAGCACACCTGCACAACACCCGCGGCCTGGGGTTGGCCAACTGCCTGGCCGCCTACGAGGCCGGGGTGCGCACCTTCGATGCCAGCCAGGGCGGCCTGGGGGGCTGCCCGTATGCACCAGGCGCCTCGGGCAACGTCGTCACTGAAGACCTTGTTTTCATGTTCGAGGCCATGGGCGTGCGCACTGGCGTCGACCTGGAACCGCTCTTGGTGGCCCGGGCGGTGCTCGCGGCCGGGCTGCCAGGCGAATCCCTGTACGGTATGACACCCGAGGCCGGCTTGCCCCTGGGCTTCACCTACGCCGATGGCCGCCGCCCCAGCCCAGCCTGAATTCAGCGCCGCCCAGCCCGTGCACCAAGCGCCCCCGAGCGCAACCACGGCACACTCGCCCAAGCGCCCACCAACGAACACACCTTCGCATGAGCCCTACCACCCCACTGCCGCTGGACGGAATCCGCGTCGTCGAATTCACCCACATGGTGATGGGCCCCACCTGCGGCCTGATCCTGGGTGACCTGGGCGCGGACGTGGTCAAGGTCGAACCCCTGTCGGGCGACAACACCCGGCGGCTCCTGGGCTCGGGGGCTGGCTTCTACGGCCTGTTCAACCGCAACAAGCAAAGCCTCGCGGTGGATGTGAAAGACCCGCGCGGTCAGGAGATCGTTTTGAAGCTCGCCGCGCAGGCCGACGTCTTCAGCGAGAACTTCAAGAGCGGCACGATGGACAAGCTCGGCTTCGGCTACGAAGCGCTGACGCAGCTCAACCCGCGCCTGGTCTACGTCTCTCACAAAGGCTTTCTGCCTGGCCCCTATGACCACCGCACGGCGCTCGACGAGGTGGTGCAGATGATGGGTGGCCTCGCGTACATGACCGGGCCCGAGGGCCGCCCATTGCGCGCCGGCAGCAGCGTGAACGACATCATGGGTGGCATGTTCGGCGCCATCGGCACCCTGGCGGCGCTGCAACAGCGCCAACGCACCGGCCGCGGCCAACAGGTGCAAAGCGCGCTCTTCGAGAACAACATCTTCCTGGTGGCACAGCACATGATGCAGTTCGCCGTCACCGGGCAAGCGGCAGCGCCCATGCCCAGCCGCATCTCCGCCTGGGGCGTGTACGACGTCTTCACCGTGAAGGATGGCGAACAGATCTTCCTCGCGGCCGTGAGCGACACCCAATGGGGCCTGATGTGCGACGAGTTCGGCTTTGCCGACTTGCGCGCCGATGCTCGGCTGGGCAGCAACAACGACCGCGTCCGCGCCCGCGAGTGGCTGCTGCCCCTGTTGAAAGACCGCTTCTCGCTGCACAGCGCCGGCGAATTGGCCGCCCGCTTCGAACGTGTGGGGCTGCCCTATGCCCCCATCACGAAACCGCACGACCTGTTCGACGATCCCCATCTGCAGGCCACAGGGGGCCTCGCGCCCATGACCATTCCGGCGGACGGCAGCGGCGCCGGCCACGCCGTGCACACCCACACGGCCCTGCTGCCCCTGGCGCTTGATGGTGATCGACTGCCCGTGCGACGCAACCCACCCGCGCTGGGCGAGCACACCGACACGTTGCTGCGCGGGCTGGGCTACCTCGACGGTGAGATCAGCGCCCTTCGCGCCGCGCGAGTGGTGGCATAGGGCCTCTCAACCAGCCAATCCATCGCTGCCCGTGCCCCCCATCAGAGGGAAGCCACGGCCACCTCTGCGCTGCTATCGTCTGCCGCCAAGGAGGGGATCTCATGAAACTCGCACATCGCTGGGTGGGCGTGACGCTGTTGGCACTGTGGCCCATGGTCGGCCACTCGCAGCAGCTGTATCGCTGCGGCAATACGTTCAGCCAGACGCCCTGCGGCGCCGACACGGCCACGGTGAAGGTACCTGGGGCCGGCGTGCCGTCGTCGGGCAGCCAGCGGCCGGGTGAGGCCTGCGCCCAACAGGCCATCGCCGCGACGACGGCCCAAGGCGGCAGCGCCCGCATCGTCGGCGTCCAGACGGCGGGCACCGAAGTCATCCAGTACGCCAAGCAACCCGTCGCGGCGCACCTGTACTCGGTGCAGATTGCCCGAGTCGATTCCCAAGGCCGAGACCTGGGGCAAGTCACGGTGCAGTGCTACACGAGTGAAGATGACCAGCGGGTGCTGAAGGTCGTGCGCTGACGAACCCTTCGCCCACTGCCGGCGGACTACTGTCGCGGCCGCTCCTGCGCCGAGCGGTCCGCCCGAGTGGCCCGCCCGAGTGGCCGGAATCGCACGCTCGACCCCATACATCGGCCGGGCGCCGAAAGACCATTTCAATTGTGTGCAATTAAATTGCCCGCTAAAGTTCAGCCCATGTCGAACACGCGCACGCCCCGCTCCACGAAAGCCGCCACGGCCTCCTGGCTGGCGCTCGACATGCAGCTGTGCTTCGCGTTGTATTCCACCTCGCTGGCGATGACCAAGCTCTACAAGCCGCTGCTGGCGCCTCTGGGCCTGACCTATCCGCAATACCTGGTGATGCTGGTGCTGTGGGAACAAGATGGCCAGCCGGTGAACGCGATCGGCGAGCGGTTGACGCTGGACTCCGGCACCCTCACTCCGCTGCTCAAGCGGCTGGAAGCCGCCGGTCTGGTGCAGCGGCTGAGAGACGCCGCCGACGAGCGGCGGGTGCTGGTGCAACTCACCGCCGAAGGCCGCACGCTGAAGGGCCAGGCCGAATCCATCCCGAAGCAGGTGCTGTGCGCGATGGACTGCCAGCTCGACGAGATTTCCTCCCTCACGCGGCGCTTGAAGGCGCTGCGCGACAACATCGCCCAGGCAGCCGCCTGAGCGAAATGCTGACCCTCCCTCCACCACACCAAGGAAGACATCATGGCCCTCGAAAAGGTTCTGTACACCGCCCACGCCACCTCCACCGGTGGCCGCACCGGCACCTCGAAGTCTGACGACGGCCGCCTTTCGCTCAGCCTGAGCACGCCCAAGGAACTGGGCGGTGACGGTGGCGCGGGCACGAACCCCGAGCAACTGTTCGCTGCGGGCTATTCCGCCTGCTTCATCGGCGCCATGAAGGCCGTCGCCGGCAAGATGAAGATCGCGTTGCCGGCCGACGTGTCGATCACCGCCGACGTCGGTATCGGCCCGATTCCCAACGGCTTCGGTATCCAGGTCGCGATGAGCATCAGCATCCCCGGCATGGACAAGGCTGCTGCCGAGCAGCTGGTCGCCGCGGCCCACCAGGTGTGCCCGTATTCGAACGCCACGCGCGGCAACATCGACGTGTCGCTGACGGTGGTCTGAGCGCCCGCGGCGCGGCCTTGTCATCGCCCCGTCATCGACGGGTCATGACAGCGTCACCTCGCCTCGCGAAGCTCCTCGGGTTGTATCGACCCGAGGAGCTTTTTTCATGTCCCGTCTTGTTTTCAGCGCGCTGGCGCTGGCCTGCGCCACCGCCCTCACGCCCGTCCATGCCGCCGTCACACTGATCGCCAAGGGCAGCCTGGCCGGCGATGGCAGCGACCTGTCGGGACTGACCTATGCCCTCGAGAACGGTGCTCCGGCGAACATGCTGGGCGGTCTGGGGTCGGGCCTGGCCTGGGCCGGCGGCCAAACGTTTGTCGCGGTCCCCGATCGCGGGCCGAACGCCACGGCGTGGAACACCAACGTCGACAACACCACCAGCTGGGTGCCACGCCTGCAAACGCTGACGCTGTCTCTCACACCGGTGGCCGACGGCAACCTGCCCTTCACCTTGACGCCCGCACTGATCGGCACCACCACGCTGTTCTCTCGCGACGCCTTGGTCTACGGGCCGGTCGTTCCGCCAGTGAACCAGAAGAACCGGCACTACTTCAGCGGCCGCTCCGACAACTTCGACGGCGACACCGGCTCGCTCAGCCCGATGGACGCCCGCTTCGACCCCGAGGCCGTGCGCGTGTCGCGCAGCGGAAAGCGCGTCTACATCTCCGACGAGTACGGCCCCTACGTCTACGAATTCAACCGCGAAACGGGCAAACGCACCCGCGTGTTCAGCCTGCCGGAATCAACCTTCGCAGTCGCGGCCAAGTCAGCGATCGGCGCCACCGAGATCAGTGGCAACACGCGTGGCCGCGTGGCCAACAAGGGCATGGAAGGCTTGGCGATCACACCGGACGGCAAGACGCTGTTCGGCTTCATGCAAAGCCCGCTGATCCAGGACGGTGGTGACGGTGGCCGTGCCAACCGGATCGTGAAGATCGACATCGAAACCGGTGCCGTCAACCAGTACGCCTACGACAACTTCATTCCGTCGCTGAACAAGGCCTACAACAGCAGCGAAATCCTGGCGCTGAACAGCCACGAGTTCCTGGTGCTCGAGCGTGATGGCAAGGGCCTGGGCGACAACTCGGCCGCGGTGGTGAAGCAGGTCTGGAAGGTGGATCTGGCGCAGGCTGAAGACGTGAGCGCCCTCGAAGGCGCGAACGACCTGCTGGCCAAGGCGCCCGCGAAGACCTTGTTCCTCGACATCCGCGCCGCGCTGAACGCGGCGGGCCTGGCAGACACCGCGATCCCCGCCAAGCTCGAAGGCATGGCATTTGGCGAGGACGTGGTGATCGATGGCGCCGTCAAGCACACGCTCTACATCGCCAACGACAACGACTTCCTCTCGGTGGCGCCGGGCGGCCTGCCCAACCCGAACCAGTTCTTCGTCTTCGCCTTCGACGACGCGGACCTGAACGGCTCGGCCTACGAGCCGCAAAAGTTCAAGCCTGCGCTCTGAGAGCTTGAGAGCCCACGCCCAACTCTCGGGGTACAGCAGCACTGGCAACGCCCGTGCGGCGTGCGAGGCCGATCGGGCGCGGTGTGCTGCCGCTTCAAACGGCAGCCATCAGGCCCAGCAGCATCTCGATGCGCGCCTTCGAGGCGGACAACTCACCCGCTGAGGGCAATGCACCATCCGGCGCGCCGACGATCGCGCCGCCAGGGCAGCGCGTGGCGCGCCACACGGGCAGCCCGCGCGCTTGGGCGCGCTGGGCAGCCGCCAACAGCGACGCATGCACCGTGCCATTGCCGGTGCCTTCGATGACCAGGCCCTGAACGCCTGTCGCGACGATCGCGTCGACCACCGCGCCGTCCACCCCTGCATGGCTGGCCACCACGGCCACGCTCGGCCAGCCGGCCACCGGGCCCAAGACGCGTGCCACGCCCACCGCCTCACAAGACGGCCAGGCCCGCAACACCCGCAGGCGCCCCTCCTGGATCAAGGCGACCGGCCCGGCTTCGCCCGACTCGAACGCGTCCAGCATGAAAGGCTGGTGTTTGCGCACTTCGACCGGCCCGTGCACCCGGCCGTTCAGCACAGCGGTGACGCCGCTGGCCTGGGGCGAAGCGGCCACCGTCACCGCATCCAGCAGGTTCTGCGGGCCGTCGGCCTGCAACGAGGTGGCGGGTCGCATCGCGGCCGTGAGCACCACCGGCTTCGTCGGCGAGAGCACGCGGTGCAGGAAATACGCCGTTTCTTCGAGCGTGTCGGTGCCGTGCGTGATCACGAGGCCGGCCACCTCGGGCCGCGCCAGGTGGTGGGCCACGCGCTGCGCCAGGGCCTGCCAGATCTCGTGGCTCATGTCCTTGCTGTCGACCTGCGCCACCTGTTCCGATTCGAGCCGACGCGGCCCCAGGGCGGGCACCGCAGCGACCAGCTCCTTCACCCCCACTTGCCCGGCCACGTAGCCCACGTCGTCGCCCGAACCCGCGATGGTGCCGCCGGTCGCGAGGATCACCACCAAGCGCTCTTCGAGTGAATTGCTTTGCATTTCTTGCATGTCTGGATAAAAATACAGATACTGGATGCAACCTCAGCCGTCACGCTGGCCTGCTAGCACCCCTGCTCAGCACCCGCCGACGGCCTCAGCCGCCATGATCGACAGCCCGAAGCTCACCGCCCGCCAGCAGCAGATTCTCGACTTGGTGCAAACCACCATCGAGCGCACCGGCTCTCCGCCGACGCGTGCCGAAATCGCTGCCGAACTGGGCTTTCGCTCGCCCAACGCCGCCGAAGAGCACTTGCAGGCGCTGGCTCGCAAAGGCGTCATCGAGCTGGTGGGCGGCACCTCACGAGGCATCCGTCTTCAGTCCAGCACGTTGCGCGCCCTGAACGAGGCTCGCGGAAAGCAATTCTCGCTGCCCTTGCCCAGCCTGGCGCAGCTCACCTTGCCCCTGGTCGGCCGAGTGGCCGCCGGCAACCCCATCCTGGCTCAGGAGAACATCGAGCAGTCCTACGTGCTTGAGGCCAGCCTGTTTCCACGCCGCCCCGACTACCTGCTGAAGGTGAAGGGCATGAGCATGCGAGACGCCGGCATCATGGACGGCGATCTGCTCGCCGTGCTGAAGACCGCCGAGGCGCGCAACGGCCAGATCGTGGTCGCACGTCTGGACGATGAGGTCACCGTGAAGCGCCTGCACCGCACCAAGCAAACGATTGAGCTGCTGCCCGAGAACCCTGACTTCGAGCCCATCGTGATCGCGCCGGGCCAAGTCGAGTTCGCCATCGAGGGCATTGCTGTCGGGCTGGTGCGGCAGAACATGCTGTTCTGATCGCCTTTCGCTGGTCGCCTTTCGCTGGTCTTGCTCGACATGGGCCGCACGCTGTCTCCCATCCGCCCGATCAAGGCGCCCAAGGCTGCTTCGGCGGCTGATTGCCACACGCTGGAACAGTTGCCGAACGTGGGGCCGGCGATGGCCGGTGATCTGCGCCTGCTGGGTTTCCAGCATCCGGCCGACCTGCGCGGGCAAGATGCCTTCACCCTGTATCGCCAGCTCGAACGAGCCACCGGCCAACGCCAAGACCCTTGCGTGCTGGATACCTTCATGGCCATCGTCGATTTCATGAACGGTGCCACCCCCAAGCCTTGGTGGGCCTACACCGCCGAGCGCAAGCAGTTGCACGGGCAGGCACTGGGCTGATCGCCGCTGTTGACGCTTTCGGTTTCGGCGGGCCAGGGTTGCCCACCCTCGCTCTATAGTTCGCGCCTTGTCACCCACCCGGTGCGCATTCATGTCGCCTCGCCTTTCGCCCTTGGCACGCCTCGTCCGCCGCACTGCAGGCGCGGCGTTCGCCGTGCTCAGCCTGTGGCCAGCGTGGTCTGCCGCAGCGACCACCGAAGAGACGCTGACCGCCATCGAAGACCAACGCGTCGAAGCCGTACGCATTCAGGATTTCGGGACGCTGGGCCGCATCTACGCCCCGGAGTTCCTGGCAGTCTCGCCACAGGGTGAGGTGATAGACCGATCACAACTGTTCCAGGCCCTGGCCAAGGGCCAATCGGCACAGCGATTCAGCACCGACGACATCCGCGTGCTGGATCTGGGCGCGACCGCCGTGGTCTTTGGCCGCCAGACAGCTCGGGCACCAACGGGCCAGGTGACCGAGGTCTCGCGATTCGCCCATGTGTACATCCAACGTGACGGGCAGTGGTGGTGTGTGTCGGCCCAATCCACCCGAATGCCCGAACCATGATCATCGGTACCTCATGAACCGTCTGCTCCCCTTCCTCGCACGCGCGGCAATCCGTTGTGCTCGCGTCGGCGTCGCCGGCCTTCTGGCGGCCAGCTTGCCGTGGGCCCACGCTGCCGCACCGACACCCGAGGACATGGCGCAACTGACGCGCCAATCAAACGAGTGGGATGCGGCCATCGTCCGGCAGGATCGCGTGGCGATCGAGGCCAACATGGCCGAGGATTTCCGTCAGATCGACGGCGATGCCGACATCGAAGACAAGGCGTCGTTCGTCGACGGCCTGATGTCACCCAAGCTGAAGATCGACCCCTACACCGTCGATGAATTCGAGGTGCGCCAGTACGGCGACACCGCGTTGCTGACCGGCCGCACCAAGATCACTGGCCATTGGGACGGCAAGCCTTTCAGCACCCACTACCGATACACCGACATCTACACCCGACAGCAGGGTGTCTGGAAGATCGTGCAGGTGCAGATCACCCGCCTCGCCAAACCCTGACCGGCGGCCAGCGTCGCCGTGGGCAGGCAGCGGGCGCGGCGTGGCACCACGCCGCTCTCTTGGCTCGACACCAATTTCTCTCTTGACAGAAATTACAGAAGCGGTACGCTGGGCGCCATGGAACTCAGCGAAACCGGCCGCCGCTTCATCGTCCACTGGGGAGAGATGGGCTCGGCCTGGGGTGTCAACCGCACGGTGGCCCAGATTCATGCCTTGCTCTTCTTCCACGGCAAGCCCTTGCATGCGGAAGAGATCAGCGACACGCTCGGGGCCGCTCGGTCGAACGTGAGCACCAGCCTGAAAGAGCTGCAGAACTGGAAACTGATCCGGGTGACGCACCTTCTGGGCGACCGGCGCGACTACTTCGAGACCTCGCACGACGTGTGGGAGCTCTTTCGCACCATCGTCCGCGAGCGCAAGGAGCGAGAGTTCGACCCAACCACGCGCATGCTGGCTCAACTGGTGGCGCAACCATCTTTCCAACAAGAGCCGCCCGACGTGCAGGACCGCCTGCGCGAAACCCTGCGCTTCATGGAGTCGCTCGGAGCCTGGTCGGACGAGATGCTCCGCCTCACCCCGGCCACCCTCGAAAAGGTGATGGGCCTGGGTGCCAAGGTGCAGAAATTCTTGCGTGGCTCCGACAGCGCGCAGCCCACCACCGAGGCCGATGCGGCGGCGCCCGCTCCGCTGCCCGCACCACCGTTCTGAGCCCCTTTTTTTGACTCAAAGTTTCTGTGTTTGCCGAAATTTCAGAAGGAGAGAACATGGACCACGCCAGCCCTTATCCGATGACGATCTACTACGACGCTTCGTGTGCGCTGTGCAACGCCGAGATGACCAACCTCATGCTCCGCAACACCGAAGGCCTGCTGCGTTTTGTCGACGTGTCGGCACCTGGTTTCGACGCGCCGCCGCCTGGCACCACCGTGTCGACGCTGATGGAGTTGATCCACGCACAGACCGCAGACGCGCGCCTGCTGAACGGGGTGGAGGTGTTTCGCCTCGCCTACCGCGCGGTGGGCCTGGGCTGGTTGTGGGCCCCCACGAATTGGCCGGTGCTTCGCCCACTGGCGGACAAGCTGTATCCGGTGGTCGCCCGAAACCGGCACCGCATTCCGCGCGCCCTGAGTCACCTGTTGTTTGAAACTACCGCGCGCCGCGCGGCCCAACGTGCTTCGGCCCAACGCTGCCAAGCCGATGGAACCTGCCAACGGTAGCGCGCCAAGGAGCCTCTCATGAACACACTCTTGATCTTTGCCTCGTCGCTCACCCTCGCGGTGTGCCTGCCGATCGTCGCCGTTCGCTATCTGGAGCCGATCCTCGCCAAGGTCTTGCGCGGCCTGTGCGATGCGGATGGCGGCGCCGAGTTCTGGATAAGGTCGGCCTACCTGCTGGCGGTGACCGGCACGGTGGTGCTGCAGTTGACCTTCGGCCGGTTCGAAGACGGCGCCGACCCCGTCGACGTGCTGCGCCGCACCTTGTGGCTGGTGCTCGCCGGCATCTTCGTCACTGTGGCTTTCATCGCCAGCCGGGTCTGGCACCAGGTCTCGCAGATGATGCGCATCGATGTGCGCCTGCCGATGGCGCCCGCCGAGCGGGCCCGGGCCACCGCCGCAGAAGCAGCGAGCGCATCATGAAGGTCCTCGTCTGCGGCCACCGCGGCTTCATCGGGGCGCACATCGCCCGGGCGTTGCGACAGGCCGGGCATGAGGTGGCGGGCACCACGTCCACCCAGCCCGGCTCGGGTGAACACCTCGTGGACTTCTCGCGCGACACCACCCCCGGGGCCTGGCTGCCTCGCCTGGATGGGGTGGATGCGGTGGTCAATGCCGTGGGCGTGCTGCGCGACAGCGCCCGACGGCCGATGTCGGCCGTGCACCTGCTGACCCCCATGGCCTTGTTCACGGCCTGTGCACAGGCCGGGGTGCGGCGGGTGATTCAGATCTCCGCGCTGGGCATCGACCACGGCACCACGCCCTATGCGCGTACCAAGTGCGCCGCCGATCGTCACCTCATCGAGCGCACGCAAGCCGGGCAGTTGGATGGCCTGGTGCTTCGTCCCAGCGTGGTCTACGGGCCGGGCGGTGCCAGTGCCACCTTGTTCGACCGCCTGTCCCTGCTGCCCTGGTTGCCGCTGCCGAAGGCGGCACTGACGTCACGCATCCAGCCCGTGCATGTGGAGGATTTGGCCGCGGCCGTGGTGGCGGCGCTGTCCAGCAGCGCCGTGCCGAAGGGCGTGCTGCCGGTGGTCGGGCCGCAGGTGTCCAGCCTGTCGGCCTTCATCCAGCGCCTGCGGGCCGCCCGCGGCCACGCGCCGGCTCGTGTGATGGCGCTGCCCGAGCGCCTGACGATCGCCAGCGCCGCCTGGGGCGACCGCTTTCCGATCACGCCCTGGGGCCAGCAAACGTTGGCATTGCTGGGCACGGACAACACCGCCGACGCGACGCCGCTGCGCGATCTGCTGGGCCGCGAACCACGCGACCCGGCGAGCGAACCCGCGCCTTTGGCCACGCTCCGCACCCGCACCGCCTGACGGGGCCCAGGCTCGCCCCGCCCAGTGGCGCGCGGGCGATCCCCTCGCGCCCCTTCGTGCATCAACCCGCCAACACGCGCAGCGGTTTGACGATGCCCTCGACCTTGTGGCCCTTGCGTGCCCGCTTGCCCACGTAGGCGGCCAGCGCAGCGCCCTTGATCACTTCATCCTTCGGCTTGCCGCCGCGGCCCGTGCCCAGCACCCGCAGTGATTCGCTGAAGGTCGTCACCGAGAGCAGGGGGTCTTTCGCGTCCACATCCATCAGCGTGAGGCCTCGGCCGCCCTTCGATTGCAGCTTGAGCTCGCTCAAGGGGTAGACCAGCAAACGGCCGCTCAGCGACAGGCAGGCCACTTGGCCGTGGGTGACGGCCACGGCGGCGGGGGGCAGCACGTGCTCCTTGTCCTCCAGCGTGAGAAAGCTCTTGCCGCCGCGTTGCCGTGTGGCCAGATCACCGCATCGGGCGAGCAGGCCAAAGCCACCCGTGTTCGACAGCATCAGCGTCGTCTCGGCCGATCCGGCGAAGTAGTGCGCCGGCTGCGAACCGGCCTCCAGCTCGATCAACGCGGTGATGGGCTGGCCATCGCCGCGGCCGCCGGGCAGGCCCGCCACCGCCACGTTGTAGACACGGCCGTTGCTGCCGAACACGTAGAGCGTGTCCACCGACCGGCACGGGAACGCCCCGTAGAGCGAATCGCCAGCCTTGAAGCTCTGCGTCGTCGCATCGATCTCGTGGCCCTTGAGCGCACGCACCCAGCCCTTCAGGCTCACGATCACCGTCACCGGCTCGTCGATGATCTTCACCTCGGCGACCGCGCGCCTTTCCTCCTGGATCAAGGTGCGACGCTCGTCGCCATACTGCTTGGCGTCGGCCTCGATCTCCTTGATCATCGTTCGGCGCAGGGCAGAAGGGCTGGAGAGGATCTCTTCCAGCTTGGCGCGCTCTTCACGAAGCGACTTCAGCTCTTGCTCGATCTTGATCGCTTCGAGACGCGCCAGCTGCCGCAGGCGGATTTCCAAAATGTCCTCGGCCTGCCGATCGCTGAGCTTGAAGCGTTCGATCAACGCGGCCTTGGGCTCATCCGAATTGCGGATGATGTGGATGACCTCGTCGATGTTCAGCAGCACCAACTGCCGGCCCTCGAGCACATGGATCCGATCGAGCACCTTCTGCAAGCGGTGCTGTGTGCGGCGCTGGATCGTCGCCTGGCGGAAGGCGATCCACTCCGTCAGCATCTGGCGCAGGCTCTTCTGCGTCGGCCGTCCGTCGATGCCCACCATCGTCAGGTTCACCGTCACGCTCGATTCGAGGCTGGTGTGCGCCAGCAGCGTGTTGATCAGGTCCTGCTGCTCGACAGTGCGGCTCTTGGGCTCAAAGACCAGGCGGACCGGCGCGTCCTTGCTCGACTCGTCTCGCATCGCGTCCAGCACGGCCAGCACCGCCGCCTTGAGCTGCGTCTGTTCTGCGGTCAGCGCCTTCTTGCCCGCCTTGACCTTCGGATTGATCAGCTCCTCGATCTCTTCTTGCACCTTCTGCGCGCTGCTGCCTGGTGGCAACTCGGTGACCACCAACTGCCACTGGCCGCGCGCCAGGTCTTCGATCTTCCAGCAGGCGCGCACCTTCAACGAGCCACGGCCGGTGGCATAGGCCGCGCGGATGTCGGCCGGGCTCGAGATGATCTGCCCGCCACCGGGGAAATCCGGCCCCGGCAAAAGCGCATACAGCTCGTCGTCGCTCAGGCCGTCGTTGCGGATCAGGGCCACCGCTGCCGCGGCCACCTCACCCAGGTTGTGGCTGGGAATCTCGGTGGCCAGGCCCACCGCAATGCCTGATGCGCCATTGAGCAGCGAAAACGGCAGCCGTGAGGGCAGCAGCTTGGGCTCTTCTTCGCTGCCGTCGTAGTTCGGCATGAAGTCGACCGTGCCCTCGTCGATTTCGTCGAGCAGCAGACGGGCGATCGGGGCCAGGCGGGCTTCGGTGTATCGCATCGCCGCGGCGTTGTCGCCATCGCGGCTGCCGAAGTTGCCCTGCCCGTCAATCAACGGGTAGCGCAGGCTGAAGTTTTGCGCCATGCGCACCAAGGCGTCGTAGGCCGCCTGGTCACCGTGGGGGTGGTACTTGCCGAGCACGTCGCCCACCACCTTGGCGCACTTCACCGGTTTGGGGCCGCTGGCCGTGGTGAAGCCCAGACCCAGGCGGTCCATCGCATAAAGGATGCGGCGCTGCACCGGCTTGGAGCCATCGCACACATCGGGCAAGGCGCGGCCCTTGACCACGCTGAGCGCGTACTCCAGGTAGGCCCGCTCGGCGTAGTGCGCCAGCGTGATCGCATCGCCGTGGCCACCGTCGCCACCATCGGGCGTGAAGGTCAGAGGGGTTTGTTCCATCGTCATGATTGGTCAGGATTCATACGGCCACGCGGATCGCGCGCGGCCAGTGTTCAAGGCGTGCCAGCCTTGGTGTCGGCCACCGGGCCGGCCACGCGCAACTCGCGCGCGCGCCCAAGCTGGCGCTGCTGCAACAACGCCCAGTAGAGCTCGAGCACCATGTGCACGTGCGAGCGGGTTTCTTCGATCTCGGGCAAGGCGCCGTTGCTTCGCCGCACGCGGCCCTCGCCTGCGTTCCAGGCGGCGAGCGCAAGGTGGATGCCGCCGAAGCGGCGGGTCAGGTCGGCCAACATGCGCGCACCGATGAGGATGTTGCTGCGCGCATCACGCAGGTGTTCATCGATCGGCCGCGCGGTCGTTTCCTCGCGGGTGAGATAGCGCTGGGCCGTCGCCGGCGTGATCTGCATGAGGCCCACCGCACCGCGCGGCGAGACGCTGTCGCCCTTGTAGCCGGATTCCACAGTGATCAACGCCTTCAGCAGCTCGGCGTCGATGCCGGTGGCCTGCTCGGCCTCGCGCAGCCAGGGCTGCACCGCCTTGACCTCCGGAGCGAACTCCAGCCAGGTGAGCAGCCGGTTTCGGCTCATCGTCTTGCCGGGCACCCGGTCGTTGGCATCGGCCTCGCCGCCCTTGAGCAGCAGCGAGTAGCGCGAATCGACCGCATGGTCAGCCACGTGCGCCACGCCCGCGCCATCGACAAAGCCCCACACCTCGCCAGTGCCCGCCTGTGCCGAAGCCGTCGCCAGGCCGATGCCGAGCGACGCCCCCCAGCGCAGCAGCCACCGGATCACGCCAGGCTCCCCAGGGGCGCTTCGAGGCCCATGGCCCGCCGGGCTTGGTACTCACGGTCGAGCAGGCTCATCACGACCAAGGTGTCGTAGCCATCGGCACCGTCGATGGTGACGCGCACGCTCTCGCGCAGCCGGCCTTCGACGACGAAGCCCTCGCTCTCGTACAGCGCCAATGCCCGGGTGTTGAGCGACTTCACATCGAGCCAGAAGCGGTGCGCGCCCAGATCGCCGAAGGCCATGGCCTTGAGTCGACGCACACACGCGCGACCCAGGCCTTGGCCCTTGGCCTGCAACACGATGCGCTTGAGCTCCACGCTGCGGTGCGGGTTGCGGCAGCCTTGCAAGATCACGAAGCCGAGCCGCTCGTGGCTGTCCCCCGCCTCGACGATGAAATGGCGAAAGTCCGGGAACCGGATCGCCCCTTCATGCTGGGTGCGATCCCACGGTGTGATGAACGGCAGGTTCTGCTGGTCGCGCTCGATCTCGACCACCGCGTCGAGGTCCGATGCCATCGTCGGCCGCAACAGGACCACCGAGCTGCCGGCAGCAGAGCTCATCGCAAGAATGCCCAGGTGAGTGCGGCCACAGCCAGCTGCGCCACGAAGAGGATGCCGAAGAACGTCCAGCTCGGCTCGAACTGCTCGCGCATCTGTTGCACGGCCCAGTCCTTCAGCGCGTCCACACGCAAGGCGCCATCGACCACTGCGCCGGTCGGCAACGAGCCACTGCTGAGCTTGTCGTCGACCTTGCCGACGTAGTGGGTGCCGATGCGACGCAGCGGCCGCGGCATCGACGAGCCCTCGTGCCCCAGGTAGCCCTTGAAAGCCGACGTGAGCTTGCCGGGCGCACCCAGCACGCTCGCGATCGACCCCGGCTTGCGCGACTCGCAGGCCTGGACGAACCGGCCCAGCGTCTGGTCGAACAGCAGCCCACCGTGCGCACGCGTCAAGTTGGACAGCACCCGCGCGATGCCGCGCTGGTGCCCGGCCAGGCCGTAGAGCACCAGGAACAGCACGAAGCCCACCGTGGCCAGCGCGCCCGCCGCCCGGCTGGATGGAACGATCGACAACAGCCCGACCAGGACGGCGAGGCTCAGCACGAAACCGCCAACGATGCCTTTGGCCACTTCGGCGATGTACTGCACGCCGTTGCTGAGCAGTGGTTTGATGACGTCCTTGGCACTCATGCGATGTGTCGATTGAATGTTGAAGCCGACCTGGAACAGGAACAGGCGCACATAGCGCCGCCGCTCACCCAGCGGCGTACGCGGATCCGGCTCTGCCGGTCCGCTGCGCGAGCCCCACCGGGGGCCCTGCAAGGCATCCCGCCGGAGCGGGCGTGGGGGCTCATATGTCGATCTCGACCTTGTCGCCGTGCAGCTCCATCAGCTCACGCCGGGCCTGGGCTTCGCCCTTGCCCATCAGCTTGGTCAGCGAGTCGGTGGTGGCCGTGGCATCGAGCACGCCGAAGCCCACGCGCAGCAGGCGCCGGGTATCGGGATTCAAGGTGGTGTCCCACAGCTGCTCGGCGTTCATTTCGCCCAGGCCTTTGAATCGGCCGATGCTCCAGGAGCCTTCCCGCGCGCCTTCCTTGCGCAGCTTGTCGAGCGCGGCTTCGAGCTCGCCGTCGTCGAGCACGTAGATCTTGGTCGCCGGCTTCTTGCCTCGGGCCGGCGCGTCCAGGCGGTACAGCGGCGGCTTGGCCACGTGGATGTGCCCGGCCTCGATCAGCTTGGGAAAGTGGCGGTAGAACAGCGTGAGCAACAGCACCTGGATGTGCGAGCCGTCGACATCCGCATCAGACAGGATGCAGATCTTGCCGTAGCGCAGCCCTGAGAGATCGGGCGAGTCGTTCGGGCCATGCGGATCGACGCCGATGGCCACCGAGATGTCGTGGATCTCGTTGTTCTTGAACAGCAGGTCGCGCTCGACCTCCCAGGCGTTGAGCACCTTGCCGCGCAGCGGCAGGATGGCCTGGGTTTCCTTGTCGCGGCCCATCTTGGCCGAGCCGCCTGCCGAGTCGCCCTCGACGAGGAAGAGCTCGTTCATGCCCAGATCGCGGCTTTCGCAATCCGTCAGCTTGCCGGGCAACACCGCCACGCCCGAGCCCTTGCGCTTTTCGACCTTCTGGCTGGCGCGCTGGCGGGTCTGCGCCTGCTTGATCACCAGCTCGGCCAGCTTCTTGCCCCAATCGACATGCTGGCTGAGCCACAGCTCGAGCGCCGGCTTGACATAGGCCGACACCAGGCGCAGCGCGTCGCGGCTGTTCAGGCGTTCCTTGGTCTGGCCCTGGAATTGAGGGTCGAGCACCTTGGCGCTCAACACGAAGCTGGCGCGTGAAAACACGTCTTCCGGCATCAGCTTCACGCCCTTGGGCAGCAGCGAATGCAGCTCGATGAAACCCTTGATGGCGCCGAACAGACCGTCTTTCAGGCCGGCCTCGTGCGTGCCCCCGGCCACCGTCGGGATCAGGTTGACGTAGCTCTCGCGCAGCAGGTTGCCTTCTTCGGTGAAGGCCACACACCAGGCAGCGCCCTCGCCTTCGGCGAAGTTTTCGGTCTCGCCCTTGTCGGCGTAGTGCTCGCCTTCGAAGAGCGGAATCATCGGATCGGCGGCCAGCGACTGTTGCAGGTAGTCGCGCAGCCCGCCCTTGTAGAGCCAGGTGACGGTGTCGCCGGTCTTCTCTGTCGTGAGGGTCACCGTCACACCCGGCATCAGCACAGCCTTGCTGCGCAGCAGGTGCGCCAACTCGTGCCTAGGCAGCTCAGCGCTTTCGAAATACTTGGGATCGGGCCACACCCGAACCGAGGTGCCCTGCTTGCGCTCGCCCGACTGGGCCTTGCGGGTGACCAAGGGTTCGATCACATCACCGCCCGAGAAGGCCAGTGCCGCATGCTGGCCCTCGCGCCACACAGCCACTTGCAGGCGCTTGGCCAGCGCGTTGGTGACGCTCACGCCCACGCCATGCAGCCCGCCCGAGAAGCTGTACGCCCCGCCAGAGCCTTTGTCGAACTTGCCGCCAGCGTGCAGCCGGGTGTAGACGATCTCGACGACCGGCACCTTCTCTTCCGGATGCAGGCCAAACGGAATGCCGCGGCCGTCGTCGTCGACGCTGACGGAGCCATCGGTATGCAGGGTGACGGCGATGCGCTTGCCAAAACCGGCCAACGCTTCGTCGGCCGCGTTGTCGATCACTTCTTGCACGATGTGCAAGGGGTTGTCGGTGCGGGTGTACATGCCGGGCCGCTGCTTGACGGGCTCCAAGCCCTTCAGCACGCGGATCGACGCCTCACCGTAATTCACGGGTGTCTGAGCCATAGGGGCGCGATTTTAGGGAGACGGCTTCCCGCCCCGCTGAGAAAAGCCAGGGAAAACCCGAAAGTCTGTTACCGATCGCCGGCCAGACCGCGCGTTCTGACCGAATTTGAGTGCGGGCGCCGCCGGCAGCGGGCGACCCATGCCCCTTCCCTCGCAGCCCGCTCAGGACGAGGCCCCACCGAGCCCATCATGGCCCGCGCGCACCGTGTACCTGGCGAATCACCTGATACAGGTCGCCCTCATTGAATTTGTAAGGCCCATCGGTATTGACCCGGTGCACCATCACCAGCTTCCGTTCCGGATAGACGGCCAGCAGGTGGACATCCACGCCGGTGTGAAAGAAGGCCGGCTTCTCGCCAGCCCGGGCCGGCACCACCACATCCCACAGCATGCCGTAGGCCAGCCCATACTCCGCCTGAACGACAGACCGTGGCTGGGTACTGCGGCGAATCCAGTCGGCCGATACGAGTTGCCGCCCTTTCCAGGCACCCTCGGCGAGCATGAGCTGACCGTACAGCGCGAGGTCGTGCGCCGACAGCCGGAAGTGGTAGGCCGGAAAGCGGGACTGGCTGCGTTCGAACTGGTAGAAGCCATCGTCCTCGGCCGTGGGGACGTCGGCGGGCCCCTCCAGCGCGCCGATCCGGTGATGGTAGTCGAGCATGCCGAGCGGCTGGGCGATGGCTTCGTTGAACACGTCGTACAGGCGCCTGCCGGCCCACTGCTCGAACACGGCGCCAGCGACGTTGAAGTCCCAATTGTTGTAGTAGAAGAAGGTGCCGGCGGGGTGGCTGCCGCGCTCTGGCCGGCGCTGCGACATGCCTTCTGATTCGGCCGCCGACGGGTGGTAGACGCCGGAACGCGACTGCAGCACATCCTGCACGGTGGCCAATTTCTCAGCCGGACTCAGCCGCAGCGGTTCGTCGTCAACGCCCAGTTGGTCCAGCGTCTGCGACAGATCGAGATCGCGGCTGAGCGCCAGGTGGCCGTACAAACCACTCAGCAACGCCTTGCGGATCGAATGCACCAGCAGTTTGCGGTGGATATCACCCCACTCGAAAAACACCTTGCCGTCGTGCAGCAACAGCAGCGAATCCGAGCCCGAGGCCTGGAGAAACGCCTTCAATCCCTGCAGCTTCTCGGACGAATAGCCTGCGTCTTCGGGAGAGATCCTCTCGAAGGCATCGGCTCGGGCGATGACCGGCGCCAGGATCAGTGCGAGGGCCCACCGCCGGGCCACCGGCCCCCAGCGCATCAGCGGTACCGAGACAAAGTCAGCCCATCGAGCGAGATCTCGGGCTGGCGCCCTGAGATCAGGTCGGCGATCACCCGCCCGGTGCCCGCCGCCATCGTCCAACCCAGCGTGCCGTGACCCGTGGCCAGCAGCAGATTGGGCACCGACGTAGGGCCCACCAGCGGGGTGCCGTCCGGCGTCATCGGCCGCAGGCCGCACCAGAAGCTGGCCTTGGACACATCGCCCCCCGTTGGGAACAGATCGGTCACGACATGGGTGAGCGTCTCACGCCGCGGCTCGCGCAGGGCCAGGCTGTAGCCCGCGATTTCGGCCGTGCCCCCCACGCGGATGCGGTCGCCCAGCCGCGTCACCGCCACCTTGTGGGTCTCGTCCATCACCGTCGATTCGGGCGCCCCGGCCGGGTCGGTGATGGGCACGGTGATCGAATAGCCCTTGATCGGGTAGACCGGCAAGCGCAACCCCAATGGGCGCACCATCTGCGGCGTGAAGCTGCCGAGTGCCGCCACGTAGCGGTCGGCCACCAGCGTGCCGGCGCTGGTGCGCACCCCCGTGACCTGGCGGCCATCGTGCTCGATGCCGTCGATGCGGGTGCCGAAGTGAAAACGCACCCCCAACGCCTTGGCCATGTCGGCCAGCCTGGTGGTGAAGAGCTGGCAGTCGCCGGTCTCATCGCCCGGCAGGCGCAAGGCGCCGACGAACTTGTCCCGCGTCAGGCGCAAGGCCGGCTCGACCTTCACGAACCCGGCCGGGTCGAGCACCTCGTACGGCACACCGTATTGCTTCAGCACCTCGATGTCCTTGGCAGTGCCGTCGACCTGCTTCTGTGTCCTGAACAGCTGCAGCGTGCCCATGGCACGGTCGTCGTAGGCGATGCCGGTTTCGGCGCGCAGGGCCTTGAGGCAGTCCCGGCTGTACTCGGCAATCGGCACCATGCGGCTCTTGTTCAATGCATAGGCCTTCTCGGTGCAATTGGCGAGCATGCGCAGGCCCCAGCGCCACATGGCCGGATCCAGCAAGGGCCAGATCACCAGCGGACTGTGCTTCATCAGCATCCACTGGATGGCCTTCACCGGCACGCCCGGCCCGGCCCAAGGCGATGAATAGCCCGGCGAGACCTCGCCCGCATTCGCGAAACTGGTCTCCAGCGCCGGCCCGGGCTGGCGGTCAACCACCGTCACCTGGTGGCCCGCCTTGGCGGCGTAGTAGGCGATGCTCGTTCCGATCACGCCGCTGCCCAGCACCAACACACTTGCCATCGAAGCTCTCCTCCTGGTCGAACGTCCCACCGGCTTCCTGCGGGTTCGGCCTTGGGCCCCACGGGGCCAAGCCGCTTCCGCTAAATTGCGGCGATGACCGCGCAGCCTACTACTGAAAAGCTGTCGATGACGCAGGTGCTGGTCTGCGGCGCCGCCATCGTCACCCTGTCCATGGGCATCCGTCACGGCTTCGGGCTGTGGCTGCAGCCCATCACGATGGACCGCGGCTGGACGCGCGAGACCTTTGCGTTTGCCATCGCCATCCAGAACATTGCCTGGGGCGTGGCCGGCCCGTTCGCCGGCGTGCTGGCCGACCGGTGGGGCGCATTTCGGGTGTTGATCATCGGCGCCGCGCTCTATGCGCTGGGCCTGGTGGGCATGGCCCTGGCCACTTCGGGGCTCGGGTTCACTGGATCCACCGGCCTGCTGCTGGGCATGGCGCAGTCAGGCACCACCTACGCCGTGGTCTACGGCGTGATCGGGCGGCACGTCGCCGCCGAGAGACGCTCCTGGGCCATGGGGGTGACGGCGGCCGCCGGCTCGTTCGGGCAGTTCCTGATGGTGCCGCTGGAAAACTGGCTGATCTCCAGCTGGGGCTGGCAGAACGCACTGTTCATCCTGGGCTGCATGGCACTGGCGATCGCACCGCTGGCGTTCGGCCTGCGCGAGCCGCGGCGCACCGGCGCGGCCAACATCGTGCAGCAAACCATCGGCGCCGCGCTGAAAGAGGCCATGGCCTACCCCAGCTTCCGGTGGCTGATGGCGGGCTACTTCGTGTGCGGCTTCCAGGTGGTGTTCATCGGTGTGCACATGCCGAGTTACCTCAAAGACAAGCACCTGCCCGCCGACGTGGCCACCACCGCCCTCGCGCTGATCGGGCTGTTCAACGTCTTCGGCACCTACATTGCGGGCGTACTCGGGCAACGCCTGGCCAAGCGGCACATCCTGTCGGCGATCTATCTGCTGCGGTCGGTGGCCATCGTCATCTTCCTGCTGGTACCCCTGACGCCCGCCAGCGTCTACGTGTTTTCAGCGGTCATGGGCTTTTTGTGGCTCTCCACCGTACCGCCCACCAATGCGGTGGTCGCGCAGATCTTCGGTGTGCAGTACATGTCGATGCTGGGCGGGCTGGTTTTCTTCAGCCACCAGGTCGGCTCGTTCATGGGGGTGTGGCTGGGCGGCCGTCTGTACGACAGCACCGGCAGCTACGACATCGTCTGGTACATCGCCATCGCGCTCGGCGTGTTCGCGGCCCTTGCCAATCAGCCCGTGCGCGAGACGCCTATCATCCGAACGGCGCCCCGCCCGACCACGGCATGAGCGCCGCATGCCCGTCGCGCCATTGACGCACTGCTGACGCACCCCTGACTCACCCCCGCCGTATGCCCCCTTCCTCGCGCCAACTCTGGCTGCGCCGCGCTGCCTTGGCGGGCGCAGCCGCTGCACTGGCGCTGGTCTTCGTGGCCTACCGCAGCCCTGAATTGATGCTGGACGTGGCCGACCGCGTCTGGGCCTGCTTCTGATGCACGACACCTCACCGCCCAGCGATTGGCTGGTGCGATGGGCGCATGTGTTGCCGCCAGCGGCCCGCGTGCTGGACTTGGCCTGCGGCCGCGGGCGCCATACGAAGTGGCTGGCTGCCCGCGGCTGCCGGCTCACCGCGGTGGACCGGGATGCTGCCGCCGCCGAACCCCTGGCCCACGTCGCCGAAGTCGTGATCGCTGACATCGAAGGCGGCCCCTGGCCACTGCCGGGGCGCCGCTTCGACGCGGTGATCGTCACCAACTACCTGTGGCGCCCCCTTTGGCGCGAGATTGGCGAGGCGGTGGCGCCCGGCGGCTGGCTTCTTTACGAAACTTTTTCTGCCGGACACGAACGCATCGGCCGCCCTTCGCGACCGGATTTCGTCTTGCAGCCCGGCGAGTTGCTTCGCGTCAGCCAGACGCTGGGCCTGGACGTTGTGGCCTATGAAAGCGGCCAGTTGAGCGAGCCTGTACGCATCGTCCAGCGCGTGATCGCCCGCCGGCCTGCCCCAGCGCCCGAGGCCGGCGCGCCACCCCTGTTCGGGAGCCCTCCGGCAGGTGGCTAAAATCGGCCGGTTGCAAGGAACCCTGATGAAACCGATTGTTGGCAGCATCGTCGCGTTGGTGACGCCGATGCATGAGGACGGCAGCATTGACTACGATGGTCTGCGCGCCCTGATCGACTGGCACATCGCCGAAGGCACCGACTGCATCGGCGTCGTGGGCACCACCGGCGAGTCAGCCACCGTTTCGGTGGAAGAGCATTGCGAGATCATCCGCGTTGCGGTCGAGCACGCAGCCGGTCGCGTGCCCATCATGGCCGGCGCCGGGGCGAATTCCACCGCCGAGGCGATCCACCTGACCCGCTTCGCCAAGGAAGCCGGCGCGGATTGCACGCTCCAGGTCGTGCCCTACTACAACAAGCCCTCGCAAGAGGGCATCTACCGCCACTTCAAGGCCATCGCCGAAGCGGTAGACATCCCGATGGTGCTCTACAACGTGCCCGGCCGCACCGTGGCCGATATGCAGCACGACACGGTGATCCGGCTCACACAAGTGCCCGGCATCATCGGCATCAAGGAAGCCACCGGCAACATCGAACGCGCCGCCTGGTTGATCAAGCACGTGCCTGCGGGCTTCTCGGTGTACTCGGGCGACGATGGCACCGCTGTGACGCTGATGCTGTTGGGTGGCCACGGCAATGTGAGCGTCACCGCCAATGTGGCCCCGCGGCAGATGCACGAGATGTGCATGGCCGCCATCCAGGGCGATGTGAAGCGCGCCCGAGAGATCCACATGAGCCTGCTGTCGCTGCACCGCCAGTTGTTCTGCGAGCCGAGCCCGGCGCCGGCCAAGTGGGCCCTGTCGCAACTCGGCCGCTGCCGACCTCAGGTTCGCCTGCCGCTGGTGGAACTCACCCCGGCCGGTCAAGGTCTCGTCAGCAGCGCGCTGCGCGACTGTGGCCTTGTCTGATTTCCGCCCGTCCCTTCAAACCGAAACCACTGGAACAGCCGCCGCACGTAGCGGCTGGCGAGACGACATGCATTCCAAGAATCCTGATTTCGCGATCACGCCGCTGCGTGCCGGCGTGCTCCTGCTGGCTTTCGGCCTGGGCGGCTGTTCACTGCTGAGCGACACCACGCCCGGCACCGATTCGCTCGACTACCGCAGCAGCGCCACCAAGACGCCAACGCTCGAGGTGCCACCTGACCTGACCTCGCTGTCGCGCGACGGCCGCTACCTGCCGCAAAGCGGCACCGTGAGCGCTTCGGCGCTGGCCAGCGGCGCCGCGGCGCGGCCCACCGTCGCGGGCGGGCCCTCCGTGGCCATCACCGAGGCCGGCGAAGTGCGGCTGGAGCGGGCCGGCGAGCAGCGCTGGATCGTGACCCCGCAGACCCCTGAGCAGGTCTGGCCGAAAGCCCGCCAGTTCTGGCTGGACCGCGGCTTCACCATCGCCCGTGAAGATGCCGAGGCGGGCACACTGGAGACCAGCTGGGCCGAGAACCGCGCGAAGCTGCCGAACGACATCGTGCGCCGCACGCTGGGCACGGTGGTCAGCGGCCTGTTCGACAGCGGTGAACGCGATCGTTTCATGATGCGCATCGAGCGCGGCGCCAAGGGCACCGAGATCTATGTGGCGCACCACGGCATCGAAGAAAAGGTGCTCGGCCGCAATGCCAGTGAAGAGGTGGTGTGGTCCGCCCGCCCGAACGATGTTCAGCTTGAGCGCGAAGTGCTCACCCGTCTGATGATTGCGCTGGGCGCCCGCGAAGAAGCGGCCCGCGCGGAGGCCTCGGCACCCGGCGCCGCCGGTGGGCCGACCGCAGCGCCGAAGGCGCGCGTGGTCAGCGGCAAGCCTGGCGCCACCATGCAGGTGGACGACGGCCTCGAGCGCGCCTGGCGCCGCATCGGCCTGGCCCTGGATCGCGGCGGCTTCACGGTGGAAGACCGTGATCGCAACCAGGGTCTGTACTTTGTTCGCTTCGTCGACACCAAGGAAGCCGCAAAGGACGAGCCGAACTTCTTCACGCGCTGGTTCACCAACGACGATCCGGCGAAGAAAGCGTTGAACCGCTACCGGATCCAGGTCAAGGCCGATGGCACCGGCACACTGGTCTCGGTGCTGAGCTTCAAGGGCGAGCCGGACAACTCGGAAAGCGCCCAGAAGATCATCACGCTGCTGGTCGATGAACTGAAGCAGTGACGAAGCCTGGGCGGCGAGTGATTCGCCGCCCCTCAAGAAAGGCCTGCCCGCGTTCGGACAGGCCTTTTTTCATGGCGCGAAGCGCGTCGTCAAGCGACTGGGCCGCGAAAGGCCACCCAGTGATCCCATCGGGACATCCAACCCGGAGCGCTGTACATGCCGGGCGTGTGGACGCTTCCAACACCATTGCAAAGACGCGCCTGAAGCGCCCACAAAAAAGCCGCCCGAAGGCGGCTTTCTCGTCGCGGCACCCTGACCTCGCGGCCAGGATGCCCAGCTCCCATTACTTGCTGGCAGCTTCCGAAGCGGGCGCGGCAGCAGCCGGCACTTCCGAAGCAGCGGGCATGGCAGCCGAAGCGGCGTCAACAGCCGAAGCAGCAGCCGGGGCGGGCTCGGCAGCCGGGGTCGGCGCGGCGGGAGCCGGCGCTTCTTCCTTCTTGCCGCAGGCGGCCAGGGCAGCAACGGCGATGACGGAAGCCAACAGGAGCGACTTGTTCATGAATGTCCTCAAAACAAAGATCGAACAATTACCGGTAATTTTGGAAGCCGCTGTTCGTGCGGACCTCCTCCTCGAGACAGACCAGAAAACACCCAGGCACTCGAGACACCTGAGCTGACGTTTCCTGTGCCCAGCCTTACATTATAGCCATCCTAGGGGGATCCCTAGAGTCCCAGCGTGACGGCAGGGAAGGCATCAGACGATCGTTGCAAAATTACATCGATCTCTTCGTGGGCATGCTGGACATCGGCCGGCTCGACACGCACGTAGCCGCGGACGCGCTCTCGGTCCATCAAACGCAAGACAGCGAGTTGATCCGACACCAGCAAAGTGGGCATGTCGGTGACGGCCACTTCTTCCGGCATGCGGCAACTGAGCACGTGCGAGAACGTTTGACGCCATCGCGTGAGGCGAGGCATGGCGCGGCGGACCCTCTCGAAATCCTGGCAGACCCAGGTGATGCGCACACCCGGCGCCCTCGCCCAATGCATCAAGGCATCGAGCAACTCGGGCTCATCCAGAGGCCATTCGGCGAAATCGGGCGACACCCACCACATGTGCCTCACACCCGCGGGCGAGGCCTCGCGAATGAACGTTCGAACCGCCGCCTGAAACTCGGCGCGCGAGGTGACCGGGCCGGCAGGGAAGTGCCGGCGCTGCTCTTCAGTCGTCGTGTTGCTCATGGCCATGGATCCAGCCGGCTTCGACCCAGTCGCGCAGCAGCTCATGGGCAGGCCCGCTGAGCTTGGCCACCGATCGAGCATCCAGCCCTCGCTCATCGGCCAACCGGTGCATCAGCTGGGCATCACGGCCCGCGGCGCGGAAGGACTCGCCATTGATGAAGACATGTCGAGTGTCGTACATCATGCGTGTGCGTGCATCCAGGCGAACGCCCTGCCCTTCGAGCAATGCGCCGCCGCCTTCAAACCAGACGATCGACTTGGGCTCCGTCAACGACTCGCCCAATGCGCAGGCCAGGCTGTTCGCATCGTTCAACGCGTCGATCACTGCCTTCGCGGCGAAGTTCTGCAAGGACGCAGGGATCAATCCGGGCGTCGCCGTGGCGCTCCCCGCCGGATCACGGTAATGGCGCTCTGCCGGTGCAGCTTCCAGCGCGTCGGTCATCCGCTGCAACACATCACGCGCCAGCTCGGTGGGCCGCGGCGTGCGGAAGCCGACCGAGCAGGTCATGCAGTCGCCACCCACGGCCACGCCGTCGTGCCCCCACATCGGCGGCACATAGAGCATGTCGCCCGGCTCCAGCACCCAGTCTTCCGTGGGTTCGAAATTCGCGAGCAGCTTGACCGGCATGCCGTCGATCAATCGATCGTCCGTCAACGGGCCCACGCGCCAACGCCGCCGGCCGTGAACCTGCAGCAGGAACACGTCGTACGAGTCGAAATGCGGGCCCACGCCGCCGCCATCGCTGGCATAGCTGATCATGAGATCGTCCAGCCGGGCTTCGGGTACGAAGCGAAACTGCGACAGCAGCTCATGAGCGGCAGGCACATGGAGGTCGAGGCCCTGGACCAGCAGCGTCCACCCCGACTGGCCCAATGGCGGCAACTGCCGGCGCGTGAAGGGCCCGTGGCGCAGCTTCCAGCCACCTCGGCCATTGGACACGACGCGCGACTCCACGTCGTCTCGCGAGGCCAGGTCGAACAAGTCGGCACGGGCCAGCGGTGCGGCCACGCCTGGGATGGCCTGGCGGATGAGGCAGGGTTTCTTTTGCCAGAAGCGCCGCATGAACTGCGCGGGCGACAAGCCACCGAGCAGCGTGAGTTTCTGATCCACATTCATCGCGAGATTGTCGCCTGCCAAACCATGCGATCATTCCTTGATGGATATCTCTTCTCCCTGCGTCGTCAAGCTGATCTGGACGCTGTCGGACGCTCAGGGCCAACTCATCGACGAGCTCAGCGAGCCGGTCGAATTTCTGTTTGGCGGCGACGATCTGCTGCCCAAAGTCGAAGAAGTCATCACCGGCCAGACGGTGGGCTTCGAAGCCCAGCTGCATCTCGAGCCCGAACAGGCTTTTGGTGACTACAACTCCGACCTGGTGTGCTTCGAAGAGCGATCGCTCTTCCCTGAGGCCGTCGAGCCGGGCATGCAGTTCGAAGGGCTGCCGGAAGGTGCCGCCACCGATGGCATGCCGGACGACCTGATCTACACCGTGACGGAGGTGTACCCGTCCCATGTGGTGCTCGACGCGAACCACCCCCTGGCTGGCATGGCGCTGCGCATCCAGCTCAAGGTGGTCGACATTCGCGCGGCCACCGACAAAGAAGTCGAGGCTGGCACGGTGGGCGAATCGCCGTTCGCGGTGGTCAGCGGCCCGCCACCTGGCGAACCCTTGCACTGAGGCAGCTGACGTGCAGGGCGAGCCGCATCAACGCGTGCCGCTGGAGCCGAAGCCCCCCTCACCGCGGCGGCTCTGTTCGAAGCTGTCGACACGTCGAAAGCTCGCCTGAACCACCGGCACGATCACCATCTGGGCGATGCGCTCCATCGGCTGGATGGTGAACGCCGTCTGCCCACGGTTCCAGCAACTCACCATGAGCTGGCCCTGGTAGTCAGAATCGATGAGGCCGACCAGGTTGCCCAGCACGATGCCGTGCTTGTGACCCAAGCCTGAGCGCGGCAGGATCATCGCTGCCAGGCCAGCGTCTTCGATGTGGATCGCCAAGCCGGTCGGCACCAGCGCCGTCTGGCCCGGCGCCAGCTCGATCGGCTCGTCCAGGCAGGCGCGCAGATCCAGGCCGGCACTTCCCGGGGTGGCATACGCCGGCAGTTGGCTGGACATGCGTTCGTCCAGCACCTTGATGTCGATGGTCGTGTTCACAGTCAACGGTGTTGAAGTCGTTCGGCAATCTCGCGCACCAGCTCACGACCCAGTTGGCGCTTGCTGGCGGTGGGGATTTCGCGATGGCCGGCCTCGTCGACCAGCAGCAGGGTGTTGTCGTCCTGGCCAAAGGTCGCCGGGCCCAGATTGCCGACGATCAATGGAATGCCCTTGCGTTGCCGCTTGGCCTGCGCATGAGCCAGCAGATCGTGGCTCTCGGCAGCGAAGCCAACGCAATAGGGCGGCACGGGCAAGCGGGCCACGGCAGCCAGGATGTCGGGGTTCTCGACCATCTCGATGGCGGGGGGGCGGCCGGTACCGTCTTTCTTGATCTTCTGGGTCTGGACCGCCGCTGGCCGCCAATCGGCGACCGCTGCAGTGGCGATGAACACATCGTGGGCAGCCGCCAAGGGCAGCACCGCATCATGCATCTGCTGTGCGCTGTCGACGTCGATGCGGGTGAGGCCGCGGGGTGTGGCGAGGCTCACCGGCCCGGCGACCAGCGTCACCTCCGCACCGGCTTCGCGGGCCGCCTGCGCGAGCGCAAAACCCATCTTGCCGCTGGAGTGGTTGGTGATGCCGCGCACCGGGTCGATCGCTTCGAACGTCGGCCCGGCCGTGACCAGCACGCGCCGCCCGGCCAGCACCTTCGGCTCGAAAAATGCGATCAGCTCTTCGGCGATCGCCTCGGGCTCGAGCATGCGGCCATCGCCCACCTCGCCGCAGGCCTGGTCTCCCGCGTCGGGGCCCAGCAAGGTGGTGCCGTCGGCGCGCAGCTGGGCCACGTTGCGCTGGGTGGCGGGATGCGACCACATCTCCCGGTTCATCGCCGGCGCCACGAGCAGCGGGCAACGGCCGATCGGCCGGGCCAGACACAGCAGTGACAGCAAATCGTCGGCCCGCCCCTGGACCAGCTTCGCCATGAAGTCGGCACTCGCCGGCGCCACCAGCACCGCGTCGGCCTCGCGGGTCAGGTTGATGTGAGCCATGTTGTTCGGCTCGCGGGCATCCCATTGGCTGGCATACACCGGCCGGTTCGACAGCGCCTGCATCGTCACGGGCGTGATGAAGGCCTCGGCCGCCTGCGTCATCACCACCTGCACGGTGGCGCCGGCCTTCACCAGCTCGCGCACCAGCTCGGCGGACTTGTAGCAAGCGATGCCGCCCGACAACCCCAGCACGATGTGCCGGCCCCGCAGCAAAGATGTGCTCATCGGTCGATCAATGTCACGGTGTTGCAGAGCGGATCACTGCATTTGCGCGCCGTGGCACTTCTTGAACTTCTTGCCGCTTCCGCACGGGCAAGGGTCGTTGCGCCCCGGCAGCGCATCCACCCGGCGAGGGGGCGGCTTCGGCGCATGGTCGAGCCAGTACAGGCGCAAATCCTGGGCCGCATAGAGCGCTTCCTGGATCAATTCGTCGCGACTGAGTTGCTCGCCTTCGTACATCTCATCGAAGACCTCCTTCAACTCGTCATCGTCCATCGTGAGCGAGACGATGCGCAACAGGGTCTCGTCGTAGAGCTGGCCCTCTTCGGTCTCGACGTCAGGCTCCGGCCAATCCTTGGGGAAGTCCTGCGTGGCGTCGAGGAAACCCACCGCCCAGACTTCGCCTGTCTGCTCCAGCAGCGCCACTTCCTCTTCCTTGACGTGGCCTTCCTCGATGAGGCGCTTCTTGTCCTCTTCGGTCAGCTCGATCATCAACGGCGCCAGGCGCAGCACGTCCGGGTCATCCAGGATCAGTTCGGGGTCCAACTGGTCGGCCAGCACTTTCCAGCGCGCCTCGATCACCGCGCGCGCCTGTGCGGCATCTGCCGGATCGCCGAAAGCGCGATCGAACACCCCATCGCCAAACACCGGCAGCCATTCGTCGGCCTCGATGCGGCGGGGCCCCGCCAGCAGGGCCGTCATGTAGCCATCCAGCCATTCGAGCGAGATTTCTTCCTCGAAGCCAGACATGCGCTGGCACAGCGCGTCCAGCGCTTCGATTTCTTCTTCAGTGCTCATCCGGGGATCAGCCATCGCCTGCGTTCCTATCGCGTTAGGAACCCGTCAGTGTCGCACGCAAGACGGGCCGGGGGTATGACAAGCTCTCAGGCAGAGGCTGCGGGTGCCGTCTGCCAGCGTGGTGGATTCGGATGCAGCCGGGCCATCATCAACGAATCGGCGTACTCGCCATCGCGCAGCGCAAAGGCGCGCTGAACACCTTCGACTTCGAAGCCGAACTTGCGGTACAGCGCCTGCGCCCGGACGTTGTCGACATAGACCCCCAGTTCGATGCGGATGGCGCCGACCCAGTTGTCCGCGTAGTGGCAGAGCTCGGTCATCAACGCCGTGCCCACGCCACGCCCCTGCCAAGGCACCGAGACCGACATGCCCAGCGACATCACGTGCCGGCGCCGCAGATGAACGCCGACGGGGTGCAAGCCTGCGCTGGCGATGACGCGGCCGTCGGCCTCAGCCACCAGGTGCAATTCGGCACCGTGCGAGGCCCCTTGCCCGCTCAGGCGTTGGCGCCACAGTTCAGCGTCCGGGAACGGCAACTGAAGCAGCTGCCGAAAGACCTCGTGTTCGGACATCATGCGCGCGAAATCTTCGGCATCGCTCGGCTTGGCACGCCGCAGCGTCCACGGCTTGGCCGTCGGGCCCGTGCTGGTACTCATGAGAAATGAAGCCCTCCAATTCGCAACCATGGCAGGGCGGTGTCACCCGTATCGCGTCGCTCTCGGCTCACCGCGAGCACATCCTTCAGCATCTGCGCCACGTTGCCGCTGATCATCACCTCGGACAGCGCCGAACCCACCACCCCGTCATCAATGCGGAAGCTGTTCTTGATCACGCCAGAGAAATCACCATTGGCCGCGGGAACCCCCATCGACAACCGGCCCACGATGGCCCCGCGGGCCACCTGGGCCACCAGCTCGGCGCGCCCGGTGGTGCCGGGCTCGACCTCCCAGCCGTTCGCGCTGGGCACATGGGCCAGGCCCGTCTTCCGGCTGCCATAGAGGCTGGGCAGCAGCGTCAGCAGCCGCCCTTCTCGCAGCACATCGACCGGCGGCGCCACGCACGCATCGGCCGAGAACGGCAGCACGCCCGGCGCCTCGAAACGGCTCTTCAGGCTCAACAAAGGCGAGGCAATCGCCTGGCCCACACTGCCGCGGTAGAGCGAGCTGCCCGCGATCAACTGCGCATCACCCAGCTGCCCCAGCAACCAGCCCAGCAGATCGGCCACCGCCTGCGGCGTGAACACCACGTCGCCGACGAACTTGGCGCCGATCGGCTGGGTGACCACCTGCCGGGTGGTGTCGCGCATCATGTCACCCAGGCCGAACCAGGCCTCGGCCGGCTGGGTGGACCAATCGTGTGTGCTGCCGCCGGCCGCGTTGAACGAGCTGGATCGGTCGCCTTCGCGCGCTGTGCCAAAGCAGCTCAGCGACAACGAGCCCGCGACACCGGACAGGTCGCTGCCCCCGGTGGTCAGCGTATGGAACGCGTTCACGTCGTGCGACGCCGCCGCCTCTTCCAACATGAAGCTGGGAGTCTCACGTTCACGGAACGCCAGCAACTCGGCCATCTTGTCGGCCAAGGAGTCCGGATCGACGCGCAGCGGCCCCTGGGTGATCCGCGCCCGCTGGCCCGACGAAACCACGTTCGCCTCATCCTGCGGGGCCACGCGGGCAGCGGCCAGCAGCTCGTCCACCGAGGTGGCCACAGCGGCATCGTCCAGCGAACTCAGCTCGGTGCTGGCACGGCGGCCATCCAGCAGGCCAAGCAATGAAACCCGCGTCTGCTCGGAGCTGCGCAACAGGCTCGGCTCGTTGTGGGCCGCATTCAGCTCGCTCAGCCGCCGCAGCCCGACGCTGACCTGGGCCTCATCGAAGCCCTTTTGCTTCATCAAGGCGAGGATGCGCTCGGCGTGATCCCGCAGGCCGGGGTCGAAGTCTTGGCTGGCCATGATCACTGCCCCCCCATGTGCGCACGGGCCCGCAACGCCGGGCCGCCCATCGAGACGACCATCGGCTGCTTCTTGCCGCAATAGCCGCTGCAGCTCCAGTACATGTCGTCGGACACCGCGTCCACCGACTGCAGTACCTTGATCGCCGAGCCGGACACCGTGGTGTCGAGGATGGCCGCGCCCAGCTTGCCCCCTCGGATCTCATAGGCCAGCGTGATGCCGAACATGAACTCGGTGGTCGAGTCGGCCTGGCCGTTGCCGGTTTTCATCAACAGATAGCCGTCGTCCACGCCCGCGATCAGCTCATCCAGGCTGGACGAGCCGGGCAGGATGGCGGTGTTGCGCATACGAACCAGCGGCTCGTCGTTCGGCGCATAGGCGCGTGCGCTGCCGGTCGGCACCAGGCCCATGCGGGCGGCGGTCTCGCGGCTGTTCATGAAATCGGTCAGGATGCCGTCGCGAATCAGCACCGCATCCCGCCCTGGCGTGCCTTCGTCATCGGCATACACCGGGATCATCACCTCCTGGCCTTCGTAGGTGTGGGCGAAGTCGATCATCGTGACCAGGTCGCTGGCCACCCGCTGGCCGCGCAAGCTGCCCGTGACGGCGCCGCCCATCACGATGTCGGCTTCGCAGGGGTGGCCCATGGCTTCGTGGGCCAGCATGCCCGCCAGCGGCGGCGCCAGCACCACCGTCTGCAATCCGCCCCGCGCCGGCACCGCCTGGCATTTGGCCCGCAAGTGGCCGTGCAGTTCGTCCAGCCGCGGCGCGAGCGCTTCAACCGACCAATCGATATCGGCCAAGCTGCCCTTGCCGGAGATCTGTTCGTTCAGCTCGACCGGAGAGCCATCGGCCGCCTGCGCCACGAACACCACCTGGCACAAGGCCCGTTGGATGCTCGACAGCGAGCGCCCGCCGGTGCTGGTGGCCAGCCACTTCGAATGGTGCTCGTCGCTGACCACGAAGCGGATGGACTTCAGATCGGGGTATCGCTGCCGGCACCAGGCGTTCAACGCCGCCAAGCGTTCCTGGATGTCGGACTGGCTCAGCGGCGCGCGGCCCCGGTAGACATGCTCGCCTCGATAGCCCTCGGTTGGCAGGCCCACCGCCGAACGTGCGCCGAAGCGCGCCATGGCCCGTGCGTTGTCGCGCGCCTGCTGCTCGGCACGGGCCGCCGCTTGGGCACCGGTGGCCGCAACCGACGCGAAGCCCCAATAGCCATCGGCATAGACGCGCGCGCTGGTGCCCGCATCGACGGTGCGGCTGTTCTGCGTCAGGTTGCCATCGATCATCATGACGCGCGACTTGCGCAGCTCGTGCTGGCGCAGCTCGCTGTACTGCAGGCTCGCCGACAAGGCGGGCGCCTCGAGAACCGGAGCGTTCGAACTCATCCCTGTCTCCTTGGCGCCCGCAGGCGCTCGCTGTGGCTGCGCTGCGGATCAGCGGTCGTCGTGCTCAAACCTCTTGCCGAGGCTCACCACACGGTCGTCCGCATAACCCAGCGCGGAATAGAAGGCCAGCACGGCCTCGTTGCCTTGCCGAACCTGAAGGTTGATTTTGGGGCAGCCGCGCTCGCGCAGCCGCGCCTCGGCCCACTCCATCAGTTGGCGGCCCAGGCCTTGTTGGCGTCGGTCCGGGTCCACGGCCAGATAGTTGATCCAGCCTCGGTGACCCTCGTATCCCGCCATCACCGTGCCGATCACCTCGCTGTCGTCGGCCATCACACCAAACAGCTCAGGCTGCTCCGCCAGCTTGCGTCGGATGTCCTTGCCTGGGTTGTTCCACGGTCGCGTCAGGCCGCATCGCTGCCACAGCGACACGACAGCGGATTCATCGGTATCGATATAGGTTCGTATCGCGATGGGCATAGGGCAACGCAGAGGCGGTCAGTTGCCGGCCTGTGCACCGAGCAGATAGTCGGACTTGCCCAGGTCCACCCCGTTGTGCCGGAGCAAGGCGTAGGCGGTGGTGACGTGGAAGAAGAAGTTCGGCAGGGCCCAGTGCTTCAGGTAAGCCTCGCCCTTCATCGTGCGGGTCTTGTCGCGCCCCACGGGGAAGGTGATGTCCACGTCCTCACGGCCATCCAGCTGAGCCGGCGAAATGGTCTCAAGCCACGCCTGCGTCTTGGCGATGCGCTCGCGCAGCTCGGCAAAGGTCGATTCGTTGTCCTCGAACTTGGGCGCCTCAATGCCGGCCATGCGCGCCACCGCCAGCTTCGCCGCATCACCCGCAATGCGGATCTGCGCCGCAAAGGGCAACATGTCGGGCGCCAACCGCACGCCGACCAACACATTCGGATCAAACTTGCGCGCGGCCGCATTCGCCTCGGCCTTGGCCAGGCAGTGATCCAGATTCGCCAGGCCCGTGCGGAAGATCGGCAGGCTGGCGGACGACAGGGTCAAAGACATCGGTACTCCTCGCAAGGTTCTGGGCTCGGGCGGCCATCATACGCAGCCGATCCGCAGCCAGCCGGCGCGGGGGAATGAGGCGAGAAGACCACCCTTCCCTGCCAGCACCGCCAAGGCAAAATTGCGGCATCAACAACAACGAGGGAGTGTCCCGATGATTGAGCCCATCCGCGCCGCCTTGCTCGGCATTGCCGTCGTCGCCACGTCGACCCAGGCCGCGCCCAGCGCAGCCGAATTCTTCCGGCCGCCGGCCATCAGCAGCGCTGTCTTGTCGCCGTCAGGCAAGTACGCCGCGGTGACCCAGATCAGCCCAGATATCGGCCGGCAGGTGCTGGCGGTGGTCGACCTTGGTGCACGCACCTTGAAGGGCAACATCGTCGCGGCCTACCCCAATGGCGACGTTCGCGACGTACTCTGGGTCAATGACGACCGGCTCGTCTACACGGTGGCGGATCTGCAGACGTCGTTCTTCAATCAGCACGGTCGAGGTCTTTACAGCATCGAACGTCGTGGCGGCGAGAACCCCCTGAAGCTGGTCAAGCGTTCCTGGGGAGAAGACGGCGGCACCGTGAACCTCTCGCCCGAAATCGCCCGGGTCCGCCCCCGAGACCTGTCACTCGATCCGAATCATCGGGTTCTGTCGACACTGGGCGATGGCAGCCCCAACATCGTTGTTCAACGATTCAACTGGAGCCAGGATGATGTGTTGCTGGGCACCTCCTTGCTCAAGCTGAACACCGAGACTGGCCGCAGCGAACCCATCGGTGCCGGTGCGCCGCCGCACGCCATGGAGTGGCTCGTGGACAGTTCCGGTACCCCGCGCCTTGTCGAGTCGGAAGACGAAGGTGTGACGCGGTTCCACTGGCGCAACGCAGCAGGCGCGTGGACTCAGATCCGCGAGATGCCGACCTACGGGGCCGCGTCGGTGAAGGGCACCTGGATCGACGCACTCGCCGTCGGCAAGGATGACAAGCTGTATGTCACCACCTCAGACGACCGCAACGGCGATGAGCGCGTGTTAGCCGTCGCCGACATGCGACAAGCCGGTGCCGAGCCGAAAATCATCCTGGCCACCCAGGGCTACGACTTCACCGGCAGCCTCATCCGTGGTGCCGGAGACGCGATCGTAGGCATTCGGTATCTCACCGACGCCAAAGGCACCTATTGGTTCGATCCGGCGCTCAAAGCCATCCAGGAGCAGGTCGACAAGGCGCTGCCAACGACGAACAACCTGATCGACTGCGGCCGCTGCGACTCGCCGGACAACGTGCTCGTCGAGGCCTATTCCGACCGACAGCCCACCGTCTACATGATCTTCCGGGTCAAGGCCGGACAGGTGGAGATGCTGGCGCCGAGCCGGCCCGGGCTCAAAGCCGCTGACATGGCCGAGCGGGGCTTCGAGCGAATTCCCACACGCGACGGGCTGAGCATGCCTGTCCATGTCACCAAGCCGCAAGGCACCAAGGGCCCGTTGCCGATGGTGGTGCTGGTCCATGGCGGGCCCTACGTGCGGGGCGGGGAGTGGGAGTGGGATGCGGATTCCCAGTTCCTCGCTTCGCGGGGCTATCTGGTCATCGAGCCTGAGTTCCGTGGCAGCAGAGGCTACGGATCAACGTGGTATCGGGCTGGCTGGAAACAGTGGGGCCTCGCGATGCAGGATGACATCGCCGATGCGACACGCTGGGCCATTGACAAGGGCCTGGCGGACGGCAAACGCGTCTGTATCGCAGGCGGCAGCTACGGCGGATACGCCACACTGATGGGCCTGGTGCGCTATCCCGATCTGTATCGTTGTGGCGTCGAATACTTTGGCGTCACCGACATCGAGCTGATGTACACCAGCTCGTGGAGCGATCTCAGCCCCACCTTCCGGCAATACGGCATGCCCGTGCTGATCGGTGATCGCGCCAAGGATGCCGAGCAACTGGCCCGAACGTCACCGCTCAAGCAACACAGCAAGATCACCCAGCCTCTGTTGATGGCCCACGGCCGCCAGGACTCGCGGGTCCCGATCGAGCATGGCACCAAGCTGCGCGACGCACTGCGTGAGCACAACAGCCAGGTCGATTGGGTCGTCTATGCCGAGGAAGCCCACGGCTGGACCTCGGCGAACAACAAGATCGACTTCTGGACTCGCGTCGAGAAGTTCCTCGACAAGAGCCTGAAGCCGGCGCCCTGACCCTGCTCTACAAAACAAAAGGGCCTGGACGTCATTCGATGTCCAGGCCCTTTGTTCTCAGATCGGGAAAGCTCAGGCCCGCTCGGCGACCCAGGCAGACACGCTCGCCAGCGCGCTGGCCAGCTTGCTGGGATCGGTGCCGCCGGCCATGGCCATGTCGGGTTTGCCGCCGCCCTTGCCGCCGACCTGCTGGGCAACGAAGTTGACCAGCTCGCCGGCCTTGACCTTGGCGATGGAATCGTTGGTGACGCCCGCAGCCAGCTGGACTTTGCCGCCGTCCACCGCGGCGAGCACGATGGCCGCGGTCTTGAGCTTGTCCTTGAGCTTGTCCATGGTCTCGCGCAGGGCCTTGGCGTCGGCGCCTTCCAGCATCGCCGCCAGCACCTTGATGCCCTTGACGTCGACAGCCTGGGCCATCAATTCGTCACCCTGGGCCGAGGCCAGCTTGCCCTTGAGCGCTGCGACTTCCTTCTCCAGCGCGCGGACCTGATCCAGCACGGTGGCCACGCGCGCCGGTACGTCGCCCGGCGACACCTTCAGCGAACCGGCCAGCCCGTTCACCGTGTGCTCCAGGCTCTGCAGGTAGGTGAGCGCGTTCTCGCCCGTCACCGCCTCCACGCGGCGAATGCCGGCCGCCACGCCACCTTCAGCGACGATCTTGAACAGGCCGATATCGCCGGTGCGGCTGACGTGGGTGCCACCGCAGAGTTCCTTGCTGGAACCGATGCTGAGCACGCGCACAGTGTCGCCATACTTCTCGCCGAACAGCATCATCGCGCCGCTCTTCTGGGCATCGTCCAGCGCCATCACCTCGGCCCGGGCCCCGGCGTTGGCCAGGATCTCGGCGTTGACGATGGCCTCGACCTCGGCGATCTGCTCGTCGGTCATCGGGCCGGTGTGGGCAAAGTCGAAGCGCGTTCGATCGGCGTTGACCAGCGAACCCTTCTGCTGCACGTGCTCGCCCAGCACTTCGCGCAGGGCCTTGTGCATCAGGTGGGTCGCGCTGTGGTTGCGCACGGTCTTGGCGCGGCGCTCGGCATCGACGCGGGCGGTGAACACATCACCAACCTTGATGGTGCCTTCCACGACGGTGCCATGGTGTCCGAACACCGAGGCCTGGATCTTCAAGGTGTCGTCGACGACGACTCGGGTGGTCGAGTTGCGGAACTCGCCCGCATCTCCCACCTGGCCGCCGCTTTCGGCGTAGAACGGCGTGTGGTCGAGCACCACCACCACGTCGTCGCCCGCGCGCGCCACGTCGACCGGGCTGCCGTCGACATAGACGGCCGTGACCTTGGCGCCCTCGCGCACCAATTCGTCGTAGCCGTGGAAGGTCGTCGGCGCGCCTTCATAGGCCAGCCCCTGGGCCATCTTGAACTTGCCACCTTCGCGTGCGCGGCGCTTCTGGTCTTCGAGCAGCTCCTTGAATCGAGACTCGTCAACCGTCAAACCGCGCTCACGGCACACGTCCGCTGTCAGGTCGACCGGGAAGCCGTAGGTGTCGTGCAGCTTGAACGCCGTGTCGCCATCGAGCACGGCAGGTTGGGCTGCCAGCGCCGCGTCGAGGATCTCCATGCCGCGCTCAATGGTCTGGAAGAAGCGCTCTTCTTCTTGCTTGAGCACCTCGGTGGCCCGGGCGGCGCCCGTGCGCAGCTCGGGATAGGCCTCGCCCATCTGCTCGACCAGTGCCGGCACCAACGTGTAGAAGAAGGGCTTGCGGGCGCCCAGCTTGTAGCCATGGCGAATCGCGCGGCGCGCAATACGACGCAGCACATAGCCGCGGCCCGCGTTGCTCGGGATCACGCCATCGATCACTGCGAAGGTGCAGGTGCGGATGTGGTCGGCAATCACCTTCAGGCTCGGCGAATCCTTGTCGCAATCGCCGGCGCCGCCCGCGTCAACCGCCTTCTTCGCGGCAGCCAGCAGCGCCACGAACAAGTCGATCTCGTAGTTCGAGTGCACATGCTGCAGCACCGCCGTGATGCGCTCCAGGCCCATGCCGGTGTCCACGCTCGGCTTGGGCAGCTTGTGCATCACACCGTCTTCGGTGCGGTTGAACTGCATGAAGACGTTGTTCCAGATCTCGATGTAGCGGTCACCGTCTTCATCCGGGCTGCCCGGGGGGCCGCCGGCCACGTCCGGACCGTGGTCATAGAAGATTTCGGTGCAGGGGCCGCACGGGCCGGTGTCGCCCATCATCCAGAAGTTGTCGCTGGCGTAGCGCTTGCCCTTGTTGTCGCCGATGCGCACGATGCGCTCGGCCGGCACGCCGACCACCTTGTTCCAGATGTCGTAGGCCTCGTCGTCTTCGGAATACACGGTGACCCAGAGCTTTTCCTTGGGCAGCTTGAAGTGCTCGGTCAGCAGTTCCCAGGCGTACTGGATCGCGTCGTGCTTGAAGTAGTCGCCGAACGAGAAGTTGCCCAGCATCTCGAAGAACGTGTGGTGGCGTGCGGTGTAGCCCACGTTGTCGAGGTCGTTGTGCTTGCCACCGGCGCGGATGCACTTCTGCGAGGTGGTTGCGCGGGTGTACGGCCGCGTGTCCAGGCCCAGGAAAACATCCTTGAACTGGTTCATCCCGGCGTTGGTGAACAGCAGTGTCGGATCGTCGCCGGGCACCACCGGGCTGGAGGCGACGATGGCGTGGCCCTTCGATTCGAAGAACTTCAGGAAAGTCTGGCGGATCTCGGAGGCTTTCATCCGGGGGCTCTCTCGGTGTGACTGGACAAGGAAAAGGAACCTGAAATTATCCCAGCTCGTGGGCAAGGAACGCGAACAAACGCTCATCGCCCGAGAAAGCGACGTTGAAGCGCAACCAATCGGTGGCTTGCATCTCGGCGCGGAAGAGGTGCCCCGGGCCGAGCATGATGTCGGCTTCGGCCGCGCGATTGGCCAGCGCCGGGGTATCCGCCAGCCGCGCGTGGCGCGCCCACAGAAACATGCCGGCCTTGGGCTCGGCAAAGAGCTCGAAGCCCAGGGCCGCCAGGCGTGCCCCCACCTGCTGATGCGCGTCGGCCAGGCGCTCGCGCAGGGCCTTGAGGTGTTTGCGGCGGCGCCCGTCCAAGAGCGCCGAATGGGCCAGGCGCTCACCGAATTCGGCCGAGGTGAGGCCCGAAATCATCTTCAACTGGGCCAGGTCGTCCAGCAGATCGGGGTGGGCCGCCAGGAAGCCGACGCGGATGTTGGGCGAGATCGTCTTCGAATAGCTGCCGATGTAGATCACCCGCGACAGTTGGTCCAGGCTCGCCAGGCTGGGACGCGGCTCGGGGTCGAGTTCGACGTAGATGTCGTTCTCGACGATCGTCAGGTCGTGCTTCTCAGCCAGCTGCAGCACCCGGTGCAGTTGGCCGAGCGGCGCCACCGAGCCGGTGGGGCTTTGCAGCCGCGGCTGGGTGAAGAAGACCTTCGGGCGCCGCTCGGCCTCGGCCGACTGCAAAAGCGCCTCCAGCGCCGGCAGATCGTAGCCGTGGGCCGTGCGCGGCACGCCCAGCAGCCGGGCGCCCTGAAAACGCAATGAAAACAACAGGTTGGCGTAGCCAGGGTCATCCACCAACACGGTGTCACCCGCCCGGACGAGGCGGCGCACGCAGAGATCCAGCGCCTGGCTGGAACCCTGGGTCAACAGCACCTGGGCCGGCGGCACCGTCACCTGCTGCTCGGCGAACGCGTCGGCGATCGCCTGCCGCAACGGGGGGTAGCCCTTCGGGTCGCCGTAGCCGCCCAGGTCGGCATCATCGGCCGCCAGGGCCCGCAGGCCGCGGCGCAGCCCGTCCTCGAACAGCCAGTCGCCGGGCAGCCAGCCGCAGCCTGCCTTCACCGAGAGGTGCCGGTTTTCGAAGATGCGGCGCAAGTACCAGGCCGAATCGAAGCCCTGCGGGTGTGAAGCCACCGGTTCGACCACATCCGCCACCGCACGGCGACGCACGAAAAACCCGGAATGAGGGCGCGAGACCAGGTAGCCCTGCGCCACCAGGCGGTCGTAGGCCTCAACGACCGTGAACACACTCACCTGGTGCGATTGCGCAAACTGCCGGATCGACGGCAGCTTGGCCCCCTCACGCAGCGCCGCCTCGTCGATCTGTCGACTGAGGCCCTCGACGATCTGGGTGACGAGCGGCTTGGCGGCCTGGGGATCGAGGGTCAGCATGCGTGGGCAAGGAGCGTTGTCGGCCGCTGTACTGGGTGCGCACCCAGCACAGTGCGCGGCAAAGGACTTGTGGGCTGTACATGGTAGCGGGCCGGGGCGTGGGTCTAGAGTGGCAGTCTTGGCGCCTTTGGGTATCCACCCGGCGCCGCACACCCTCAGGAGCCCGATATGCACCGCGACCCCGCCGCCACCGCCAAGACCAACGCCGCTCTGATGGCGCGCCGCCGCGCCGCCCTGCCCACCGGCCTGGGCCAGACCTACGACGTGGTCGCCGAGCGTGCCGAAAACGCCGAAGTGTGGGACGTGGAAGGCAAGCGCTACTTGGACTTTGGCGGCGGCATCGCGGTGCTGAACACCGGCCATCGCCACCCGAAGATCGTTGAAGCGGTCAAGGCGCAGCTCGACAAGGTGCACCACACCTGCTTCCAGGTGCTGGCCTATGAACCGTACATCGAACTGGCCGAGCGCCTGATCGCCAAGACCCCGGGCGATTTCGCCAAGAAGGCCTACTTCCTGTCCACGGGCGCCGAGGCGGTGGAAAACGCCATCAAGATCGCCCGCTACGCCACCAAGCGCCAGGCCGTCATCGCCTTCGGTGGCGGCTTCCACGGCCGCACGCTGCTCGGCATGGCCCTGACCGGCAAGGTCGCCCCGTACAAGGCCGGCTTCGGCCCCTTCCCGGCTGAGATCTACCACGCCGAGTACCCGAATCCGCTGCACGGCGTCAGCGTAGAGGACTCGATCAAGTCGCTCGAGCACCTGTTCAAGTACGACGTCGAGGCCGACCGCGTCGCAGCGATCATCTTCGAGCCGGTGCAGGGTGAAGGCGGCTTCTATGTGGCATCGAAGGAATTCGCCGTCGCCATCCGGCAGATCTGCGACAAGCACGGCATCGTGATGATCGCCGACGAGGTGCAGACCGGCGCCGGCCGCACCGGCACCTGGCTGGCCTGCGAACAGTGGGGCGTGGCACCCGACATGGTCACCATGGCCAAGTCGATGGCAGGTGGCTTCCCGATCTCGGCCGTCATCGGCAAGGCTGAGTTGATGGACAAGCCGCTGCCCGGCGGCCTGGGCGGCACTTACGCCGGCAACCCGCTGGCCTGCGCGGCCGCACTGGCCGTGCTGGACGTGTTCGAGGAGGAGAAGCTGCTCGACAAGTCGAAGGCCGTCGGCGAGACGCTGGTCCAGGGCCTGAAGGGCATCGCGGCCAAGCACAAGTCGATCGGCGATGTCCGCGGCCTGGGCGCGATGGTGGCGGTGGAGCTGTTCAAGAACGGCGACCTGCATCAACCCGACGCCGACCTGACCAAGCGCGTCTGCGTCGAAGCGCTTAAGCGCGGCCTGGTGATGCTGTCGTGCGGGACCTACGCCAACGTGCTGCGTATCCTGGTGCCGCTGACCGTGCCCCAAGCCCAACTGGAAGAAGGCCTGAAGATCCTGGGCGAAGCTTTCGACGCCGCCTCGGCGGCCTGACCGGCCGCGGCCCGGCGGCGCCGACCGCGCTCTGCCCGGGCCCGCTGACCGCGGCCTCGTCGTTGCCGTCGATTTGTCTCAGCCGGCGGGCCGGGCCAAGGGCCAGGCTCACAACGCCTTAGGATGTACCCATGGACATGAAGACCTCTCCGCTGGCGTCGCTGAACGACCCCAGCCTGCTCAAGACCGATGCCCTGATCGGCGGCGAATGGGTGGCCGGCTCGGCGCGTTTCGACGTGACGGACCCCGCCACCGGCTCGAAGCTCGCCGATGTGGCCAACCTCGGCGCCGAATCGGCCTCCCTCGCCATCACGGCGGCCAACAAGGCGTGGCCCGCCTGGCGCAACAAGACGGCCAAGGAGCGCGCGGCCATCCTGATGAAGTGGTTCCAGCTGCTTCACGCCAACGCCGACGACCTGGCCCGCATCATGACCGCCGAACAGGGCAAGCCGCTGGCCGAGGCCCGAGGCGAAGTCAACTACGGCGCGAGCTTCCTCGAATGGTTTGCCGAAGAAGCCAAGCGGATCTACGGCGAGACCATTCCGACCACCGACAACAACAAGCGCTACCTGGTCATCAAGCAGCCGGTGGGCGTGTGTGCGGCGATCACGCCGTGGAACTTCCCCATCGCGATGATCACCCGCAAGGTGGCCCCGGCACTCGCCGCCGGGTGCCCGGTGGTGATCAAGCCCGCTGAGGCCACGCCGCTGTCGGCGCTGGCCGTGGCTGAGCTCGCCCAGCGAGCCGGCATGCCCGCCGGCGTGCTGAACATCGTCACCGCCGATGCCGGCAACTCGATCGAGGTGGGCAAGGTGCTGTGCGATTCGGACATCGTGCGCCATCTGTCGTTCACCGGCTCCACCGAAGTCGGCCGCATCCTGATGAAGCAGTGCGCGCCGACCATCAAGAAGCTGTCACTCGAACTGGGCGGCAACGCGCCCTTCATCGTGTTCGACGACGCCGACATCGATGCCGCCGTCGAGGGCGCGATGATCAGCAAGTACCGCAACGCCGGGCAGACCTGCGTCTGCGCGAACCGGTTCTATGTGCAGTCCACCGTCTACGACGCGTTCGTCGCCAAGCTCTCCGAGAAGGCCGCGGCCATCAAGGTGGGCAACGGCTTCGAGGCCGGTGTGAACCAGGGCCCGCTGATCGACGACCAGGCGATCACCAAGGTCGAATCGCACGTGGCCGATGCACTGGGCAAGGGCGCCACCGTCGTTACCGGCGGCGAGCGGATCAGCGAGCGCTTCTACCGCCCCACCGTGCTGGCCAACGTGACGCAGGACATGCTGGTGTCGCGCGAAGAAACCTTCGGCCCGGTGGCGCCTGTGTTCCGATTCGAGACCGAAGCCGAAGCCATCGAGTTGGCCAACGCCACCGAATTCGGCCTCGCCAGCTATTTCTACAGCCGCGACATCGGCCGCATCTTCCGCGTCGGCGAGGCGCTGGAGTACGGCATGGTCGGCGTCAACACCGGCCTGATCTCCACCGCCGAGGTGCCCTTTGGCGGCGTGAAGCAATCGGGCCTGGGCCGCGAAGGGGCCCGCCAAGGCATGGACGACTACGTCGAGGTCAAGTACCTCTGCCTGGGCGACATCAACAAGTAATCAGGCGCCGGCCTGAGGGCAGACCGGGCGGCCGGTCGCCCCTCAAGGTTCGCCTGAGAAGATCTGGCTCGCCAGGCTTCTGAGGCGCTGGCACCGGCGGGTTGGGTGCAGCCCGGCCCGAGCGGCGGCCTCAGAGGCTGAGAGCTTTTCGGCGGTGCCCAAAAGGGGCAGCCAGGCGACCCGGATCGAGGCGCAAAGCACAGCCATAGCGCGGGCTATGGCGAGCAGTTGCAACGAAGAGCCGGGGCGTTTGGGGGTTCAAGACGGGTATCGGCGAAGAACTCTCAGCCTCTCAGGGTTCGTCGTTGGCGGCGGTGCCCTGCCCCAACAGCCGCCCCAGCCCACGACCCGAGGCCTGGCCCACCGCGTGGCGCAGCAAGGCCCCCGCGTCACGGCCATGGCCGGGGTATTGGCTCACGCCGAGACGGGCCCCCACCGGCACGTCCTGACCCGCCACCTGGAATGGCTGGTTCACGGCCGCCAGCAGCTTGCGAGCCACGTGTTCGGCATCGTCGTCGGCATCCAGCCAGGCCAGCAGCACCGCGAACATGTCCGGCCCCAGTGAGGCGACCACATCGCTGGCGCGCAGCGAGCTGCGAAGCCGGACGGCCGCCTTGCGCCGAAGAACATTCGCTGCCTCGGCGCCGAAGCTGGCTTCGACACTGCGAAAGCCATCCAGGTGCAGCACGATCAACGCCATGGCCGCCGGCTCGCGCTCGCGCAGCGCCAGCAGATGGGTCATATGCTCTTGCAGTTGGTTGTGGTTGGGCAGGCCGGTGGTGAGATCGATGCTGTAGGCCCGCCGAGCCGCATCGTCGATGCGCTTGCGCTCGACCGCCAATCGCAGCACCCGGCCCAACACCTCTGACGAAGCCTCTCGGGTGGACAGCACATCCCGCACGCCCGCTTGCAGCAGCCGCATGCAGTCGGCAGGCGTGGGTTCGGGACCCATCACCACCACCGCGGATTCAAGCACCGCGCGCGGCAGGCCGGACCAATGAACCAACCGATCCGCCCCGCCGGCCAGCCGCAGATCGACCAGCACCGCATCGTAGGGCTGTATGTGCAACTGGGTGGCCAGTTCGTCGAGTTGGCTACAGCCCTGGACCACGAAGGGCCCGAAAGCCGAGGTCATCAGGTCTGGCGTTTGAGCGCTCAGGCAAAGGATGTGGAACGGGTCGGACATGAGGGCTTGCACACCTCATCACGAGGCGGAAACCATCATGCACGTTCCGCGCCCGCCGCAACAGGCCGGTTAATACCAAGGTGGTGCAAACCACGAGGCCTCGGGCCAAGCCTGGGCTGAGCCCCCGGGGCCTACGCACCGATGCAGCGCACCTTCGCCAGTGCCTTCGCCGGTGCATTGGCAGGTACCTGGGCGGGTACCGGCCATCCAGAGCGCTTCAGCGAAAGGTCAGTGCGCCTCTTCCCAGTTCGCCCCCACGCCCACTTCAGCGAGCAGCGGCACGCTGAAGGTGGCCACACTGGCCATCAGGCGGGGCACGGCTTCGCGGGCCCAGCCCAGCTCAGCATCCGGCACTTCGAACACGAGTTCGTCGTGCACCTGCATCACCATGCGGGTGTGACGGCCCTCTTCGTCAAGCGCAGCCTGTACCGCGATCATGGCCAGCTTGATCAGGTCCGCGGCGGTGCCCTGCATCGGCGCGTTGATCGCTTGGCGCTCGGCGCCTGACCGTCGCGGGCCGTTGCCACCGCGAATCTCAGGCAAGTAGATGCGGCGGCCAAACAGCGTCTCGACATAGCCGAGGTCTGCGGCGCGCGCCTTGGTCTCGTCCATGTAGCGCTTGACGCCGGCAAATCGATCGAAGTAGCGGTCGATGTAATTGCGGGCCGCCTTCTGGTCGATGCCCAGGCTCTGGGCCAGCCCGAAGGCACCCATGCCATAGATCAAGCCGAAATTGATGGTCTTGGCGTAGCGGCGCTGTTCCGAGGTGACCGCGTCGGGCTCGATGCCGAACACCTCGCTCGCGGTGGCACGGTGCACGTCCATGCCTTCGGCGAAGGCCTTGGTGAGGCCCGGATCGCCGCTGATGTGGGCCATGATGCGCAACTCGATCTGCGAGTAATCGGCGCTCACGATGCGGTGTCCGGGCGGCGCGATGAAGGCCTCCCGCACCCGGCGACCTTCCGGCGTGCGGATGGGGATGTTCTGCAGGTTCGGGTCGTTGCTGGACAGCCGGCCCGTCACCGCCACCGCCTGCGCGTAGTTGGTGTGCACACGGCCGGTCGCCGGGTTGACCATCAGCGGCAGCTTGTCGGTGTACGTGCCCTTGAGCTTGCTCAAGCTGCGGTGCTCCAGCAACTTGGCGGGCAGCGGGTAATCGGCGGCCAGTTCCTGCAGCACCTCTTCGTCGGTGCTGGGTGCGCCGCTGGCCGTCTTCTTTTTCACCGGCAGACCGAGCCGGTTGAACAGGATTTCGCCGATCTGCTTCGGGCTGCCCAGGTTGAAGGGCTGCCCGGCCAGCTCGTAGGCCTCGCGCTCCAGTGCGATCATCCGCTCGGCGAGCTCGCGGCTCTGGGTGGCCAGCAGGGCCGAGTCGATCAGCACGCCATGGCGCTCGACCCGCTCGAGGATCTCGGTCACCGGCATCTCGATGCGCTCATAGACCTCGCGCATCCCCTTCTCCGCCTCGATCTGCGGCCACAGCGCTTGGTGCACATGCAGCGTCATCTCGCTGTCTTCGCCGCTGTAGGTGGTGGCGCGCTCCACATCCACCTGCGAGAAGGGAATCTGACTCGCTCCCTTGCCGCACACATCTTCGTAGCTGAGGCCAGCACGGCCGAGATGACGCTCGGCCAGGTTCTCGAGGCTGTGCTTCAGATGGGCTTCGAGCACATAGCTTTGCAGCAGCGTGTCGTGCGCATAACCCCGAACCGTGATGCCATGGTTGGCAAAGACGTGCAGGTCGTACTTGATGTTCTGGCCGACCTTCTTCGCGCCCGCGTCTTCCAGCCAAGGCTTGAGCGCGGCCAACACCTCATCCAACGGCAATTGATCGGGTGCGCCGGGGTAGTCGTGCGCCAGCGGCACGTAGGCCGCGCGACCGGGCTCGGTGGCGAACGACACGCCGACGATGCGGGCCCGCATCGGGTCGAGCGAATCGGTCTCGGTGTCGACGGCGCTGAGCGGCGCCGCCCGCAGAACATCGATCCACGCGTCGAGCCGATCCCGGGTGGTGACGCATTCGTACTCGCGCGCCAGCGCCACTGGAGGCAGGGTGAGTGCGCTGGCGGCGCGCGACACCGCGGCCTCTTCCGAGGCACCGCCGCCGGGCGAACCGGCCGCCGACACGGCCACGCCATCACGGCCCAAGGCCGCGTCGAGCTCTTTGCGCCAGGTCTTGAAGCCGAATCGGTCGTAGAAGGCGAGCAGCCCTTCGCGATCGACTTCCCGGAGCGCCAGCGCGTCAAGTGCCGGCCAGCCCGCCACATGGCTGGCCAGGTCGTAGTCCGTCACCACGGTGATCAGCCGGCGCCCCTGGGGCAGCCACTCGAGCGCCTTGCGAAGGTTCTCGCCGGCCACCCCCTTGATGCTCGCCGCGGCGGCAATCACGCCATCGAGCGAGCCATGGTCAGCGATCCATTTGGCCGCCGTCTTCGGCCCGACCTTCTCGACCCCCGGCACGTTGTCGACCGCATCGCCGATCAACGTGAGGTAGTCGACGATGCGATCCGGCGGCACGCCGAACTTGGCGCGCACACCTTCCACATCCAGCTTTTCATTGCTCATCGTGTTGATCAGGGTGACCTGATCGTTGACAAGCTGGGCCAGGTCTTTGTCACCAGTTGATACAACTACACGGTGCCCCGACTTCGCGCCAACGCTGGCGAGCGTGCCGATCGCGTCGTCCGCCTCGATGCCCGGCACCATCAGCACGGGCCAGCCCAGCAGCTTGACCACCTCATGGATCGGCTCGATCTGCAGCCGCAGGTCGTCGGGCATCGGGGCGCGGTGGGCCTTGTACTCGGGGTACCACTCGTCGCGAAAGGTTTTCCCCGGGGCGTCGAAGACGCAGACAGCGTGCTCCGAGGGCACCTGCTCCCGCAGGCGTCGCATCATCGCGACCATGCCATGGATGGCGCCGGTGGGCACGCCGGCGGGCCCGCGAAGGTCGGGCAGCGCGTGGTAGGCGCGATAAAGGTAGCTGCTGCCGTCGACCAGCAGCAGGGTCTTGTCTTCACTCATGCGCGGATTGTGCAGCCCCAGGGCGGCCCATCGGCCACCCCGGGGCGCTCAGCCGGCCGCGCCGCCCGGCCCCGGGCTTCAGCGCACCGGCAGCGTCATCGACATCTGGTTGCCGCTGTCGAACGGCAATGCCATGCGGAACATGTCACCGAAGTGGACCGGCGAGCCGTACAGGCTGTCGGCCGTGTCGAACACCAAGACCAGGTGGTGACCGGCCGGCACGTCGTAGGCCACGGCATTCATGTCGAACGAGAAGTCGGTCACGGCGCCCGGCGTGGCCCAATGAACGGCGCGCGCCCCATGGGTGATCAAGGTGCCAAAGCCGGCCCAGTCGACGTCGTACAGGTATGCCACCAGCATGCCGCGCTTCAGGTTGGGCTTGGCCCGAAGCTGCAGCTTGGGTGAGCCGCGCAGCTTCAGCGGCGCATTCAGCGCATCTCCCTCATAGCGGATGCCGTTGCCCGAGAGGATGGTGGCCATGTGGTTGATCACCGGCAGACCCACGCTTTCCATGATCGGCGACAGGATCGGGATCAACCCCGTCGTCGCCGTGGTGTCGAGCAGGCTGTCGATCTGGTCGCCCACGTTCTGGCGGTTCGGCGAGCTGCTGAGCGTGCCAGTCACGCCCTTCCAGCAGAAGCATCCGAAGTCCCAGCGAAGATTGCCCCGCGGGCCCAGGTAGTAGGTGTTGCTGCGCAACTCGGGTGCCGGCCAATTGCTCAGCGTCTCACGGTTGCCGCCGAACTTGAGTTGCAGGTTCACCTTGGGTTCGGTGTCCACACCGTTCTGCACACCCTTGAGCCAGCGGTCCATCCAGCGGTGCACCTGGTCGAAGACCGGGTTGTCGACACCGAGCGTGGCCCCGGCCAGCTCCGCCGAACCATGGATGCCCGGCTGCAACAGCAGCTTCTTGGGGCCGGTGAGCCGGCTGAACATCAACAGCGTCGAGTTCGGCGAGAACATGTCGTCCTGGTAGTTCTTGCTCACCAGCACCGGCACCTTGCGCGCGTTGAGCGTGTCCACCACATTCAATGGCGAACGCGGCACACCCCAGGCGCTGATCTCGGCGATCTTCTCCGGCGAGGTGTCCGGGTCACGGATCGCCGCGTCGTACTGATAGATGATCGGATCCATGTTGCCGGTGAAGGTGCCCGACAGCGTCAGCACAGCCAGCCAGGTGGGGTTGGGCACCGAGTTGCCGTACATCTGATCGATGAGGTTCGACCAACCGGACATCGATGCCACCGCCTTCACCCGGCTGTCGCGCGCCGCACCGAGCATGGACAGCCCGGCACCGTATGAGATGCCCGCCGCACCGATGCGGTTCGCGTCGGTGGCGGTGTTGCTCACCAGCCAATCGAGCACGCTGCTGAAGTCCGCCGTGTCTTGCTCACTGGCCACACCCACGACCCCGCCTGAGCCATAAAAACCCCGGGCCGTGTAGGCCATGGCGACATAGCCGTTCTGGGCCATGCGCTGCTGCTCACCCAAGTATTCGAAGAAATCGGCGGCCGCCCAGCTGGACGGGTAGACCACGGCAGGGAACTTGCTTCCACCGTTGGCGCCGGAAGGCAGGAACACGTTGGCGGTCAACCTCACCCCATCGCTCGTGGCGACGGTGAAGTTGTTCAGGAAGCAGGTCCCGTCTTTTGGCGAGATGACCCCCGGCATCAGGATGGGGGTGGTGTAGATGGCTGCTTCGGCGGGGGTAGGCGCACGGCAGCTCGCGGCTTCAGAGGTAAGAGACGACAACAACGGCAGGCACATCACCAGGGCAGCAACGGGCCGCCCATAAATTTTCGGCATGTGAAAGTCTCCGTCCCGGGGGAGGTTTGATATCACGGCCGAACGCCCCGGAATCGCACGACCGTTCGTGCCATTTGCTTCCTGCGTTTCTCAATGCGCAATGGGAACAAACCGGAGTTTTTGTTACTTGTTACCTCGCCTCCCAGCCACGTCACCTTCCTGACGTGGGTTGTCGGCCGCGTCCGATATGGCCCTTCACGGAGCGGCGCATAGAATCCATCGCATGAAAACGACCCGGATCGCTTACCTCACGACCGCGCTGCTGGCCTGTGTCGGCGCGCATGCTGAAGAGGTCGCACCGCGGACGGGGGACACTGCCCCCGCCGCCCGGACGGCTCCCGAGCCGCAGGTGATCCAGCAGGTGACGGAAGACGACCAGATCCGTATTGAAGAATTGCGTGTGCGGGGCCAGACCAAGCGCCTGACGGTGCAACCCAAGATCCGGGGCGTGGGCGCCTACGAGATCGCGCCGCCCGAACCCGGCCGCGCGCCGGCAGACGACCCGAAGGCTGGCCAGCGCGTCTGGTTGTCCATCAACTTCTGAGATTGCGCCGCGCCGTGCTTGCGCGGCGATTCAACGGCACGACATGGCGGTCTACACCGAAGTGAGCCTGGCGCAGGCCCAGGCCCTTTCCACGCGCTTGAAGCTGGGCAACGTGGGTTCGCTCGCGCCGATCGGTAGCGGCATCGAGAACACCAACTACTTCCTCAGCACCGACGCTGGCGAATGGGTGCTGACGCTGTTCGAGCGCCTTTCAGCGAGCCAATTGCCCTTCTACCTTCAGCTGATGCAGCACTTGGCTCGGCACGGCCTGCCCGTGCCCGAACCGGTGGCGGGCGACGACGGCGCGTTGTGCCACGAGCTGGCAGGCAAGCCGGCCGCGGTGGTGAACCGCCTGCCTGGCACCGCGGTGGAAGCGCCGGATGTGCACCACGTCGAGCAGGTGGGTGCCACCCTGGCGCGGATGCATCTGGCCGTGGCCGACTTCGCACCGCAACAGCCCAATCTGCGGGGCCTCGCCTGGTGGCAGGCCACTGCGCCTGCGGTGCGGCCCCACCTCGAGGCGGATGCCGGCGCCCTGCTGGACGACGAAATGGTCTACCAGACGCATTTGGCCCAATCGCCCAGCTACCTCCAACTGCCCCATGGCGCCGTTCATGCCGACCTGTTTCGCGACAACGCGCTGTTCGACGGCCTGCCGGGCCGAGAACGGCTGTGTGGCGTCTTCGATTTCTACTTCGCCGGCGTCGACAGCTTTGCCTTCGATCTGAGCGTGACGATCAACGACTGGTGTATCGATGACGATTCGGGCCACCTCGACGAAACCCGGGCCGACGCCCTGATCGCGGGCTACCGCGCCGAGCGCGAGCCCACGGGTGCCGAGTGGCGCATGCTCCCGGCCATGCGCAGGGCGGCGGCATTGCGCTTCTGGTTGTCACGCCTGTCGGACTGGCATGCGCCGCGCGACGCATCGTTGCTCACTCCCAAAGACCCACGGCATTTCGAGCGCGTGCTGCGCGACTGCGTGGCCAACCCCTGGCACCCCGGCGCGTGAGGCATTCATGGGACTGAAGCTGCAAGAGGTTCCGGCGGGTGCCGGCGTGCGTTGGATCACCCAGGCCTTCGGCGAATTTCGCCGCTACCCGCTCGGCTATGTCAGCCTGTTCATCGGCTTTCTGATCGCGCTGGTGTTCACGCTGCTCGTGCCTTTCATTGGCGGCATCGTGCTGCTGATGTCACCACCGCTGTTGACCCTGGCCTTCATGCTGGCGGCGCACGCCAGCCAGCACGGCGAGCGGCCGAGCTTCGATGCGATCCTCGTGCCGTGGCGCAAACGCCTGCCCGACACCCGCCGGCGCCTGCTCGCACTGCTGTTCTTCTACGCCAGCCTGATGGCGGCCTCCGCCTGGGTGGCCGAGGCGTTCAGCGGTGGCGGTTTCGACAACCTCGTCGAGGCCTACCGCAAGGGCGAGACCTCACCCGAGCAACTGGAACCCTTGATGAGCGCCGCGGGCGTGACCACCGGCCTCGCCTGGGGCGCGGCGATGATCTCGTTGGCGAGCCTGCTGTTCTGGTTTGCACCGGCGCTCGTGCATTGGGGCCACCAAGGGCCGGCGCAGTCCATCTTCTCCAGCGTGCTGGCACTGTGGCGCGCGCGCTGGGCGTTTCTCAACTACGGCTTGTTCTGGATCTCCGGTTTCGTCGCCTTCACCTTGCTGACCAACGTGCTGTCGGCAGCGCTCGGATCCACGCTGTCCGCCCTGCTGGCGGTCCCCCTGCAGCTCGCGATGACCTGCACCTTCTATCTCTCGGTGTATTTCAGCTTCCGCGACTGCTTCGGCGAGCCCTGAAAGGTTCGCGCCGAGGCTGGCTCAGGCCGGTGACGGGTTCGGCTGAATCGCACTGCGCGCGGTGACCTTCACCGTCAACCGGCCGTCTTGGCGGGCGTGCTCGAAATCGTCGGCGGCACGGGTCAGCGCGTCACTCGAATGGGCGTTCGTACCGCTCACGCCCACCGCCCGGTCACGCCCCATGGCCTTGGCCGCGTACAGGCCCATGTCCACCAAATTGACCGCCTGCTCCCACGGCAGCGTCAAGGCATGTGGGGGCAGCGGGAAGGCCGCATAGGCCATCGACATCGTCACCGCAATCTCGCGGCCGTCCTTCAACTTGAAGGGCCGGTTGCCGATTTCGCCCAACACGCGAAGCGCCAGCGCTTCGACCGCCTCGCCGCTGCGCGAGGGCGTGTGAACCAGGAACTCTTCCCCGCCCCAGCGACAGGCGACATCGCCGGCCCGCACGCAGGACGACAGCCGCTGCGCCACCTCCACCAACACGGCGTCACCCACCGCGTGGCCATGCTCATCGTTGATGCGCTTGAAGTGGTCCACGTCCAGCAGGATCAATCCGCCGCGGAACCCCTGCCGGTCGTCTTCCTGACGGGCGGCAAGGGCTTCGCGGAAGTGGCGCCGGTTGGCCAGACCGGTGAGCGGATCGCGCTCGCTTTGCACCTTCAGCAGCGCCTCGCTGCGACGCAATTGCATGTTGGCCTGGCGCGTGCGGCGCATCTGCACCACCAGCACGCCACCCGCGATGACCAGCATCACCGAGGCCAGCATCCACACGCGCTGCATCAGGCTCTGGTTCTCCAGCCTGGCCGTCTTCAGGCTGTTCTCGCGCTCGGCGAGTTCCAGATCGCGCTGGCCCGCTTCGGTGCGAAACCGTTCCTTCAACTGGCCCAACACCGCGTCGCGGGTGTCCTTGTCAATCTGCTCGTGCAACTTCATGGCCCGGTGGAAGTTGTCGAGCGCCGCCTTCACATCCCCCACCGACGCGAGCACGTCGGCCGATTCATTCAATGCGGCCTCGATGCGCGCCCTGGCCTTGGCCTGCTCCCACAGCTGCAGGGCCGATTCGAGATCTGCCTTGCCTTGTGCCAGCTGACCCAGGCGCAGCCGCGCCAGGCCGCCGTTGTGCAGCATCAATGGCAGGCTTCGTCGATCATTGAACCGGCGCATCACCGGCAGCGCCCGCTCCACCACGGCCAGCGCCTCGCGCGGCTGCCCGCCCTGAAGGTACTCATCGCTCAGCAGCGCCAGCACCAGGGCCTCCAGCCGCTCAGAGCCGATCGCGCGCGACAGGCGCACCGCCTCCAGCAGCGCCGGCTTCGAGCCCGCGCGATCGTTGCGAACCGATGCCAGCACCGCGTTGTTCAACAACACCCGCACCTGGGAACGGCCGGATGTGTCCTTCTTCGCGTGCCGCTCGGCCTGGGCCATCTCGCGCCGCGAGCGTTCGCCCTCGTTCAATCGGTAGCTCAAGACCGCTTGCGACGACAGGCCCCAGGCCAGCAGTTCGTCATCACCGGCCGACGAAGCCAGCTCGTTGGCGCGCTGCTGCAGGCGCGTGGCCTCCAGTCGGTTGCCCTGCCGGTCGGCCCGTAAAGCGAGCATGCGGATGACCTGCCACCAGCCGCGGTGGTCGCAGGCACCGCTGCGCTGGGCCTTGCCAACGCAGGCTCGTGCATAGTCGGCGTCGGCCTCCAGTGCATGCCCGGTGGCAGAGTCGGTACGCCACAGCTGATCGTCCAGCAGCGCGCGCACCATGGCCGCATCGGCCGCTGCAACCGAGTCACGATCGGCCATTTGGGACAGCCGGCCGGCGGCCTCCTGCGCAATCGCTTCGCGACCCGCGCGCGCCGCCACCACGCCGCGGGTGCGCTCGACCACACGCATCCAGGCGAGCGATGGCGCCGCCGACAGGCCCTTTTGCAGTTCATCGAGGCGCTGAAGCACGAGATCGGGCTGGTCGAAGCCCTCAGCCACCCAGCGGCCAGCCAGGTCGTTCAACTCGCTGAGCGCCATCGCACCGTCCAGCCGCTCGAGGCCCCGCCAGGCTTCCAGCGCATTCGGCGATGCGGCGCTCACGGAGGGTGCCACGACGCCGCTCGCCGGGGTCGCGGCGGGCTTGGCCTGCGGCCACGCCGGACAGGCCCACAAGGCGGCGGCCAGCGCCACGACAATCAGGCGGCTCATACGCGCCCCTCCACCGCCGGGCCTTCGAGCATCGACAGCTGCACGCGCCCGGTGCGCCATGACTGCTCCAGGTCCTGGATCACCGCGTCCACCTCGGCCTGGGTGGTCGCTGGCAGCATGCCCACGCCGCACGCACGGTTGCGTCCCAACGTCTTGGCCACATACATGGCGTTGTCGGCGATGTCCACCGCCAGGTCCCAGGGCAAGTCCAAACGATTGGGCATCAGCGGGAACTCGGCGAAACCGATCGACGTGGTCACCGGGATGCGCTTGTCGCCCACCACCACCGGCACGCTGGCCACCGCGTTGAGCAGACGCTGCGCCAGGGGTTCGACGCGTTCGTGCGCCATCGCCGAGACCAGCACGAGAAACTCCTCGCCGCCCCAACGAACGATCAGGTCTTCCTCGCGCAGCACGGCGCGCAGGCGTCGGGCCGTCTCCACGAGCACGGCATCGCCAGCGGCGTGGCCATGGTGGTCGTTGATGCTCTTGAAGTGGTCCAGGTCCAGCAGATAAAGCGTGCCCTTGGCGGCCCCCCGACCGCCGGCCGGATCGGTGATTTCATGGAACTGCCGCCGATTGGCCAAGCCGGTCAGCGGGTCTTGCAGGCTGTGGCGCCGCAACTGGGCATTGCGCAGGCGCAGCGCCTGCTGGGTGGCTCGCAAACCCCCGTACATCCGCGCTGCCAGCGCCAGCAGCGACAGCACGATGCCGGCGGTCAGCGCCCAGATCTTGTATTCGAGCTCGCGCCCACGCAGTTGTTCTTCTTTCAGCGCGTTGTCTTCGTTCAGCAGGGCCAGCTCGCGCTTGCGCTGCTGGGCGTCGAAGCTCTCCTGCAGCTCGAGCACCGCTTCCTGCTGATCGCGCTGGGCCAATTCATCCGAGAGACCCCGCAATTGCTGGTACGCCGCATAGGCTTCGGCCAGGTAGCCCGCACGCTCCAGGTAGGTGGCAACATCGCGGGTCGACTCGGCGAGGCTGGCGATGTCGTTGGCGGCGCGGTCGTACTCCAGCAACGGGCGGATCAGCGCCATGCCCTCGTCCTTGCGCTTCATCGCGATCAGCGCCAGGCCGCTGTTCATGTGGGCCAGGTTCTCCGTCGTCACATCGTGCAGGTCGCGCAGCAGGGGGATTGCACGCTGCGCGATCTCGTAGGCACGTGGGTACTCGCCGGCGTGCAGGTAGTAGTCCGACAGGTTGGCCAGGCCGAGCGCCTCTTCTCGCGGCGCCCCCGCCTTGCGGGCGTATTCGATCGCGCCATTCAGCGCGGCCAGCTCCTCGGCCGGCCGGCCCGAGTCGGTCAGCAGGATGCTCTCGGTCGTCATCGCCTCGAACATCGACATCCAGTCGTGCGACTCGGCGGCGATCTTCTTGGCTTCGTCGTTGATGCGCCCGGCGTGTTCGAGTTGAGCGCCCCGGTACAGGGTGTAGGCCAGGCTCGAACGGTAGGCACTGCGGCGCCAGGCCGCACCCGACTCATCGGCCAGCCGGATCGCCTCCTGCGACAGCCGCACCGCTTCGTCGATGCGGCCGATGCGCTGCTTGACCGCAGCCGCGGTCGACAGGCAGCGCATGTGCACCCGCACCGACGGAATCGCCCTCAGCGTGTGCTCGATTTCAGACCACTGCGCATCGGCGCGCGTCAGCGATCCGCCGTTGCTCAAGGCGATGTCGATGCGGATGCACGTCGCAGCGGCCTGCACCTGCTCGGTCGGCAGCTTGCTGTAAGCCGGCGAGCCGGCCTGGGTCATGCGCTCGATGACGGCTTCGGCCGCACTGGGCTGATGCAGGGTGGCGCGCAAGAGACCGAGCAGGTTCTCCGCATCCAGGCGGGCCACACCTTCGATCGGCCCGGCAGACAGCAGCCGTTCCAGCTCATCGGCCACGGCGTCGGGCTTCGATCGACTTTCATGCTCCAGCCGCTCGACCGCGTCGGCTGCAGGCGGCGTCGCCCACGCCCCGCAGCCCCAGACCGCCACCAGCCACAGCCCCCATGCGGCTCGTCGCCGCAGCGGGGGGAGGCTGGTGCGGTTGAAGCGCATCGATCACTCCGTCGGCGTCAACTTGGCCACCGACAGTGCCAGCCACTTGGTGCCATGCCGGCCGAAGTGGACCTGCGCCCGCGCATCGGCGCCCGTGCCTTCGAGCGTGACAACCACGCCCTCGCCAAACTTGTTGTGGAACACGCCCTGCCCCACCCGCAATCCATGGCCAGCCTGCTTGGCAGCGGCCTCGACCATGCGGGCCGGCACCGGAGGGGCGGCGGGGGGTTGCCAGGCGCTTTGCCGCCCGGCGCCCACCATCGAGCCCAGGCCACTGCCGCGCTGCCAGGCCGCTTGGTAGTCGCGTGCATAGCCTGAGCCGAAGCCCTGGTTGCGCGGGGTCAGCCATTTCAATGCGCCGTCGGGCAGCTCATCGAAGAAGCGGCTCTTGACGTTGTAGCGCGTCTGGCCATGCAGCATGCGCGTCTGGCTGAAACTCAGGTAGAGGCGTTGACGCGCCCGGGTGATGGCCACGTACATCAAGCGGCGCTCCTCCTCCAGCCCATCGGCATCGGACAAGGAATTCTCGTGAGGGAACAAGCCCTCTTCGAGCCCCGTGATGAAAACCGCGTCGAATTCAAGGCCCTTGGCGGAGTGGACGGTCATCAGCTGCACGGCATCCTGGCCGGCCTGGGCTTGATTGTCACCAGCCTCCAACGCGGCGTGTGTCAGAAATGCCGCCAAGGGGCTGATGATTTCGCCGGTTTCCGCGTCGGGCGTCACATCCACATCCGCCACCGCCGCCGGCAGGCCTGCCGAAAGAGTCCCCGGCCCTTGCTCATCGACCGGCAGCGCCACCGCGTCCTTGCCGAAGCCCTCCTGGGTGACGAAGGCCTCGGCCGCGTTGACGAGTTCTTCCAAGTTCTCGATGCGGTCCGCACCTTCCTTTTCGGTGCGGTAGAAGTCGATCAGCCCGCTGGCCTGCAGCATCTGCTCAATGATCTCGCGCAGCGTCAGCCCATGGGTGGTGGCTCGCAGCTTGTCGATCAGCGCATGGAAGGCCGCGAGGTTGGCGCCGCCTTTGCCGCTGATGGCGCTGGCCGATTGCCACAGACTTCGGCCGCTCGTCCGGGCCACATCCTGCAGTTGCTCCAGCGTGCGCGCACCGATGCCGCGGGTAGGGAAATTGACCACCCGCAGATAGCTGGTGTCATCGTTGGGGTTCTCGATCAGCCTCAGGTAGGCCAGCGCATGCTTCACCTCGGCACGCTCGAAGAAGCGCAGGCCGCCATAGACGCGGTAAGGCACGCCGGCGTTGAAAAGCGCCGACTCGATCACTCGTGACTGCGCATTGCTGCGGTACAGCACCGAGATCTCCCGGCGCGGCATGCCGCTGCGGTGCAGTTGCTGGGCCTCCTCCAGCAGCCACTGGGCCTCGTTGTAGTCGCTGGCCGACTCCTGCACCCTCACCGGCTCGCCCGGCCCGGCTTCGGTGCGCAGGTTCTTGCCCAGGCGATGGGTGTTGTGGCTGATCAGGTGGTTCGCGCTGTCCAGGATGTTGCCGAAGCTGCGGTAGTTGCGCTCCAGCTTGATCAGGTGCTTCACACGGAATTCGCGCTCGAAGTCGGCCATGTTGCTGACCTGGGCACCGCGGAAGGCATAGATGCTCTGGTCATCGTCGCCCACGGCAAACACCGCGCCACCGTCTTCACGGGGCGGGCCTGCGAACATCTTCAGCCAGGCGTACTGCAGGCGGTTGGTGTCCTGGAACTCGTCGACGAGGATGTGCCGGAAGCGCCGCTGGTAGTGGTCCCGCAGTGCCGCATGGTCGCGCATCAGCTCGAATGTGCGCAGCATCAGCTCGGCGAAATCGACCACGCCCTCGCGTTGGCACTGGTCTTCATAGGCCTGGTAGACCTCGACCAGCTTCTGGGTCTGGCCATCGCGGATCTCGACATCCTTGGGTCGCAGCCCCTCTTCCTTGCTTCCGGCGATGAACCAGGTGACCTGCTTCGGCACGAAGCGCTCTTCGTCGAGATTCATGGCCTTGATCACCCGCTTGACGGCGGAGAGCTGGTCGCCCGAATCCAGGATCTGGAAGCTTTGCGGCAGCGCGGCCATCTTCCAATGCGCCCGCAGAAAGCGATTGCACAGGCCGTGGAAGGTGCCGATCCACATGCCGCGCACGTTCACCGGCAGCATGGCGCCCAGGCGGGTCAGCATCTCCTTGGCGGCCTTGTTGGTGAAGGTCACCGCCATCACGCCACCCGGCGACACCTGGCCCGTCTGCATCAACCAGGCGATGCGGGTGGTCAGCACCCGTGTCTTGCCGGAGCCGGCCCCCGCCAGGATCAGGGCCGGCTCGGCCGGCAGCGTCACCGCGGCCAATTGTTCGGGGTTCAGGGCGCGCAGCAGGCTTTCGCCACCGGCGGGGTGGCGGACGGCGCCGTCCGCGCCGGCTTCAAATTCGGTCATTGGCCCATTTTAGGGAGGCGTCCTGCCCCGGGCCGTCCTGCACCCCTCATCATCCCGACACCCGTGAAGGGCACGCTTCGTGCCTCGGGCCCGCAGCCCCCATCAGCACAAGGTTGGAATGAACTGGTCTTTCTGGCGCCCGAGCAGCCGCGCCACGGCGCCACTGTCACTCGCGCTGCAAGGTGGCGGTGCGCACGGCGCCTTCACCTGGGGCGTGCTCGACGCGCTGCTGACGCAGGAAGACTTCCGTCTCCACGCGCTCAGCGGCGCCAGCGCTGGGGCGATGAATGCGGTGGTGCTCGCCCACGGCCTGCTGCAAGGGGGCTGGCGCGGCGGCCCGGACGCGCCCCCACCGTCCGCCTGCCGTGCGGCGCGCGCCGCCCTGCGCAGCTTCTGGCACGCCCTGGGCACCCGCCTCCCTTTCGGCTGGGCGACGACTGGCGAGGGCGAGTCCACCAGCCTGGCGCCGGCGGTCCGCGCCGCGCTGCGGTGGTCGCAATGGCTGTCGCCCTACCAGTTCAACCCGATGGGGCTGGACCCGCTGCGCCAGATCGTCGAAGACCAGATCGACTTCGCTGCTCTGCGCCGCGCCAGCCCCGTGGAGCTGTTCGTGGCGACCACCCACGCCGCCACCGGCAGACTGCGGCTGTTTCGAGAACACGAGATCACCGCGGACGCGCTGCTGGCCTCGGCCTGCCTGCCGAACTTGCACCACAGCGTGCTGATCGACGGCCAGGCTTACTGGGACGGCGGGTTCTCCGCCAATCCACCGGTCTGGCCGCTGGTGAACTCAGCCCACGCCAGCGATTTGATGCTGGTGTTGCTGTCACCACCGACGGGGCATGCCGACCCACCACGCACCGCGCACGACATTCGGCACCAGGCCCAGGAGCTGGCCTTTCATGCACCGCTGATGCGTGAGCTGGAGTGGCTGGCCGACTGGCGCGACGCCCCGTCGGGCTGGCCCGCGAGCGCCCGTGAGCGGCGGCTGCGGCACCTGCGATTGCACCTGGTGGACGGACGCGCGCACCTGGCCACGCTGGCCGGCGAGACGCGACTCATTGCCCACCTGCCCTTCCTCGAGCACCTGCGCGCGCTGGGCGAAGCCGCGGGCCGCCGCTGGTGGGGCGAACACGGCCGCCTTGTCGGCCGCAGCTCCACGGTTGACCTTGCCGCCGTCTGGGAGGGGGTGGCCGCGTAGAATGCGCCACCGGGCCCAAATTCTGCGCCCGGCATGTCTGAGCTCCACACCGCCCTCGCTTGGCGGCCTCGTGGAGCGACACCGGGCCCAGGTCAAGCGCTCGCAGCCCACGGCGGCGCACTGCGACCAACGCGCCGCCATGACACGCAATGCGAAGCCATGGAAATCTTTGACTACGACAACATCCTGCTGCTGCCACGCAAGTGCCGGGTGGACAGCCGTTCCGAGTGCGACCCCAGTGTCGACTTCGGCGGTCGGCGATTCAAGCTGCCAGCCGTGCCGGCCAACATGAAGACGGTGCTCGATGAGTCGATCGCCGAATGGCTGGCCTCCAACGGCTACTTCTACGTGATGCACCGCTTCGACCTGGACACGGTCGAGTTCGCGCGGCGCATGCGGCGGCAGAACCTGCTGGTCTCGATCAGCGCCGGGGTCAAAGAGGCGGATCGCCAAGCCATCGACCAACTGGCCGCCGAAGGGCTGGGCGCCGACTACATCACCATCGACATCGCGCATGGTCACGCCGACAGCGTGCGCCGGATGATCGAGCACATCAAACAGAAGCTGCCGCAGGCCTTCGTGATCGCGGGCAATGTGGGCACACCCGAAGGCGTGATCGATCTGGAGAACTGGGGCGCCGATGCCACCAAGGTCGGCATCGGCCCAGGCAAGGTCTGCATCACGCGCCTGAAGACCGGCTTCGGCACCGGCGGCTGGCAGCTCTCGGCGCTGAAGTGGTGTGCCCGCGTGGCCACCAAGCCCATCATCGCCGACGGCGGCATCCGGCACCACGGCGACATCGCCAAGAGCGTGCGCTTCGGGGCCGCGATGGTGATGATCGGCTCGCTGTTCGCCGGCCACGAAGAATCTCCCGGCCAGACGGTGGAGGTCGATGGCAAGCTCTACAAAGAGTACTTCGGCTCCGCCAGCGACTTCAACAAGGGCGAGTACAAGCACGTGGAAGGCAAGCGCATCCTTGAGCCCATCAAGGGCCGGCTGGCTGACACGCTGCGTGAGATGCAAGAAGACCTGCAGAGCTCGATCTCCTATGCCGGTGGCCGTGTGCTGGCCGACCTCAAGAAGGTCAACTACGTCGTACTGGGCGGCGAAAACGCTGGCGAACACCTGTTCATGTGAGGGTGCGCAGGGGGCTTCGACCGCCGGCCTCCTGCCCTATCATCGCGGCCACGTCACTCACCTTGAAGGACGAGGGACGGGCCAGGGGGGGTCGTGGACGATACGGACAATCGCGCCAAGCACAATCCATTTGCACCGCCGGCGACGCCGGTGGAAGACGCCGCGGTCGAGGCCGGCGACCCGGCGGGCCGCGGCGCCCGGCTGATCGCCACGCTGCTGGACGCGCTGGCGCTCGGTGCCCTCACGTTGGCCGTGGGCTTGTTCGGTTCGGTCACCGCGCTGCGCTTCGCGGCCGCGTCGGCCATGGCCTATGTCGTGGGCTTCGGCGTCCCTTTCCTGCTTTTCATCGTGCTGCAGGCTTGGCTGCTGAAGCGTCGCGGCCAGACGCTGGGCAAAGCCGCCATGCAGATCCGCATCGTGCGCACCGATGGCTCGCGGGCCTCGCTGACGCGCCTGCTGGCCCTGCGCACCATTCCGATGTGGCTGGTCATGCTGGTACCCGTGGTCGGCCCGCTGGCCGCCTTGCTCGATAACCTGATGATCTTCCGTCCCTCGGGCCGATGCCTGCACGACGACGTGGCCGACACCATGGTGGTGTGTGCCTGACCCCCGCCTGTCCCGATCGCCGCTGGACACGCTGCGGCGCGTGGAAACACCCGAGGGCGTGGCCCTGGCGTTGCGGCCTGCGGGCGCGGTGGCACGCGGCATCGCCTTCCTGATCGACTTCCTGATCCGGCTGCTGCTCATCGGCACGCTGGGGGCCGTGCTGTCGACCGTGAAGGGCATCGGCGACGCCTTCTGGTTGATTGGCTTCTTCGTCCTCGAATGGTTCTACCCGGTGCTGTTCGAGTTGTCGCCCGCCGGAGCCACGCCGGGCAAGATGGCCGTGGGCCTGCGTGTCGTGATGGACGACGGACTGCCTGTGACCGCCAGCGCCTCGATGCTGCGCAATCTGCTGCGGGCCGCCGATTTCCTGCCCATGGCCTACGGCGCAGGCCTGTTGAGCATGCTCTGCCGCCGCGACTTCAAGCGCCTGGGCGATCTGGCCGCCTCGACCTTGGTGGTTTACGACCAGCGTCACCATCGGCCGTCCCCTTGGCCGGATGCCCCGGTCTGCGCCCCCGCCGCCGGCCGGGCGCTCAGCTTCGACCAGCAGCGGGCGCTGATGCATCTGGCCAGCAGGGTGGCCCGGCTCACGCCACAGCGCGCGGATGAACTGGCGGCACTGGCCGAGCCCCTGCTCCAGCCGGGCACGCTGGGGCCCGACCAGCCGCTGCCCGAATCCGCCGCCCTGCGCATGGTCGGCGTGGCGCGGTGGCTGCGCGGCGACCAATCGGCAGCACTTTCAGGCGCGGCGGCGCCACAGCCGGAGCCCCCCCACACCGAGGCGGAGGGCGCCCGATGAACGACAACGTGTACGTTCCGTGGGCGATCGGTGAGCTGCAGGCCGGCCCGATCGCGCTCGTGCTGCTGGCCACGGGCCTCAGTCTCGCTGCCGGCGCGGCCTTTGACGTGGAACCCGAGGGGCTGCGATGAACCCCGCGCAATTCGAAGCCGCCTATGGCGCCCAGTGGGACGAACTCGAAGCCCTGCTCGACGCCACGCGGGCCGGGCCACCGGGCCGCTGGTTCGATCGGCGTGCGCCGCGCAGTGCGCCGCCGGATGCAGAGCGCCTGGTGCGGCTCTACCGCGCCGTGTGCGAACACCTGGCCCTGGCTCAGTCGCGCGCGTATCCGCTGCACCTGGCCGATCGACTGGAATCGCTCGCCCAGCGTGCCCACCAGCTCATCTACCGGCAGCACGAGCTGGGCTGGCAGCGCCTGGTGCGCTATCTGCGCACCGAGGTGCCCGCGGCGCTGCGCGCCCAGCGCCGCTATGTGTGGATGGCTGCACTGCTCTTCTACGGCCCGGCCCTGCTGGTGGGGCTGCTCACCTGGTGGGACCCGGGTCAGGTGCTGATCCTGATGGACGCCGAAACGGCGTCCGAGTTTGAGCGCATGTACGACCGGTCGACCGATGCCATCGGCCGTGGGCGGGGCGCCGCCACCGATTGGTACATGTTCGGCTTCTACATCCGCCACAACATCGGCATCGGCTTCCAGTGCTTTGCAGGCGGCCTGTTCGCGGGCGTCGGCAGCGTGTTCTTCCTGGTGTTCAACGCCTTGCAGATCGGGGGCGTGGCCGGGTTTCTCACCGCCAGAGGGCACGGGCCGGTGTTCTGGTCGTTCGTTGCCAGCCATTCGCCGTTCGAGTTGAGCGCGATCGTGTTCTCTGGCGCGGCCGGCCTGATGTTGGGCCATGCATGGCTGTCGCCCGGGCGCTGGCGACGCGGCCAGGCGCTGGCGCAGGCCGCCCGGCGAGCCGTGCCACTCGTCAGCGCGGCCACGCTGCTGTTCCTGGTGGCCGCCGCACTCGAGGCCTTCTGGTCGTCGGCGGCAGGGGTGGCACCGGCGGCGAAGTACGCCACCTCCGCGGTGGGATGGTGCCTGGTGTGGGCCTACACGCGCTGGAGGGCCGGCTCATGAGCCGGCGCGCCGATGTGGGCTGACCGACTCGCCCTGGGCCTGCGCCCCCGGCTGATGCTCGAATCGGTCGACCTGGGTGCGCGCATGGTGCAGCAGCACGCCGCCACGCTGGCGCGTGCCTACCTGCCGGCGGCTGCCCTGCTGGCCATGGTGGCCGCTTCGACCTGGTGGTGGGACCCCCTCGCGCCGATGCTGGTCTTTTTCCTCTTCAAACCCTGGCTGGACCGCGCCGCGCTGCTGGTGTTCGCGCGCACGGCGTTCGGCCAACCCGTGGCCGCCCGCGATGTCTGGCACGCCGATGGGCTGCTCACCTGGCGCGGCATTGCGCGTGCCGTCACACTCGTGCGCCTGTCGCCCTGGCGGGCGTACACCCAGCCGGTCGACCAGCTCGAAGGGCTGCGCGGTGCGGCGGCCCGTCAGCGCCGCCGGCTGCTGCTGCGCGGCAAGCGGGGCGTGGCTTACCTGCAGCAGGCGATGTTCTGGTTGATCGAGATGCTGCTGGCAACGGCGATCACCTCGCTGCTGTACTGGCTCACCCCCTTCGATGCGAGCACCTCGAACCGCTGGTGGAGCTTCCTGCTCGACAACGAGCTGCTGGCCCACCTCTTTGCGGCCAGCCAGTTGATCGCCGCGGTGTTTCTCGAACCCTTCTTTGTGGCGGCCGGTTTCTCGATGTACCTGAACCGGCGTGTCGAGCTGGAGGCGTGGGATGTAGAACAGGAGCTGCGACGTGCGTTTGCGCTCTGAGAGGCGGCGAGTTTCTCGGCCACGCCTGGTCGCCTGCCTCATCGGCATGGCGCTGACGCTGACCGTTGGCTCCGCTGCGGCCGGCGCGACCCCGGCTGCGGCCAGTGAGCGTGCCTCCGCACCTGCGATGACGGCATCCGCGGTGACCGGGGCCGTCGATTCCTTGCGGGCCGAGGGCCATTTCGGCCAGAAGCACACCGAGCGCTACCTGCGCTTCAAGCGCGCCGAGCCCCCAGCCCAGCCCCAGCGCCCGGACGACTCGTGGGCCTGGTGGCGCCAATTCGGCGACTGGCTGAACCGCGCCGGCCGGGTGGGCATCTGGACGCTCTGCGCCGTGGCCGCCGCGGTGTTTGTGGTGATGTTCCTGCGCGCGCGGCACAGAGCGTCGAGTGACGCCCGGCTCGACATCGAGACCGGGGCGCCGCAGCGCGTGCGGCAGTACGACATCCGGCCCGAATCACTGCCCGACGACATCGGCGCTGCGGCCTTGGCCTTGTGGCAAGGCGGCGATGCGCGGGGCGCCTTGGTCTTGCTCTACCGCGGAGCGCTGTCGCGCCTGGTTCACCGCCATGGCCTGCCGATCCGCGGCAGCAGCACCGAGGGAGATTGCCTCGTGCTGGCGCGGCGCCATCTGCCGGCCGCGCCAGCAGAATTCTTCGCACAGGTGACCCATGCGAGGTTGCTGGCCAGCTATGGCGGGCAGCGGCCCGAAGACCACGAGGTGCGGGCCCTGTGCCAGCATTTCGAGACGCGCCTGGCCGGCCCGCCCGGCATGACACCCGAGGCCGGCGCATGAAGATCGACACGCGCCTCGTCCTGTGGTGGCTGGGCGGCCTGGCCCTGGCCGGCCTGACGGCGGTCTGGCTCGTCTCCGCCACGGAGTGGGCCACGCGAGAGGTTCGAGATCCACCGCAAGGCGAGGCCGCGGAAGACCCGCATTTCCTCACCAAGCGCCTGGCTGCCAAGCTGGGTGCGACGGTCGAAGTGCGCCAACAGCTGGATGCCATGCCCCCGGAAACGGCCACGTTGCTGATCGAGGATGTGAACTGGCGCTTTCTGCCCGAACGTGAGGCCGCGCTTCGACGCTGGGTCGAGCAAGGCGGCCATCTCGTGGTCTACCGGATGGTGGGCGACGATGAGTCTCTGGCGCGGTGGATACCGGTGAAATTCGGCGACGCCCGGTCGCGCGCCGCCGAACGGGCCACCGCCGCCAGCGCAGCGGCATCGGCCGCGAACGAGCCAGCGTCGGCCCCCAGCGCGGGCGCGTCGGCCGCCAGCGCCAGCGAGATGGCCGCCAGCGCCAGCGCAATGGCCGCCAGCGAAGCTGCATCGGCAGCGCCCGCGATCGGTGAATGCCCGGCGCCCCAGGACGCCGACGAGTCGTTCGACGACGCGGGCGAAGACGGTGACGACGACGAAGGCGGTGACGATGACGGTGACGAGGCGGCCACCGGCGCCGAACCTGCCGCGTCCGCCCCCTTGGCCGCGGCGCCAGCGAGCGAAGCCGCTTCAAGCCCCAAGCCGCGCGTGCGAGAAAAGTGCCCGCCGGTTCGCGAACCCTCGGACCAGCCCGGCTGGTTTGGCGAGGCCAGACCGTACCAGGTGTGTTTCCGCGGCCATGGAACGCTCCGGGCCGATTTGGCGCCGCTCTGGTCGGTCAGCGACGCTCGTGGCCTGCGCGTGGCGCGCGTCGCCGTGGGAAGAGGCACCGTCACCCTGTCGACCCAATGGTCGATGCCGCAGCGGGCGATGCTGGAAGACGCCGATCAGGCGCTGCTGTTCGCCGCCATCACGCAGTTGCATCCCAACCAGACCATCTGGATCGTCGACAGCGGGCACCACCCCGGCTTGTTTGCCACCCTGTGGCGCTTCATGCCGGCCGCCTGCGTGCTGGCGCTGGTTGCCCTCGCGCTGCTGCTGTGGCGCTGGAGCGTGCGTTTCGCCCCGCTGCGCGAGGCCGAGACCCCGGCCAGGCGCTCGGTGGTCGAGCAGGTGCGCGGCACCGCGGCCTATTGGTGGCGCCACGGCCCCGAGGCCATTCACCGGGCGCAGCGCCGCGCGCTCGACGAGGCGGCGCGAACACACCTGCCGCGCTGGCCGCAGTTGCCCGACGAGCAACGCATCGCGCTGCTGGCGGCCTACACCGACGTGTCGGCGGACGAGTTGGCCCGAGCCTGGGCCGATCCCGTCGGGCGGGATGCGGCCGCCCTCACCCGCGCACTGGCGCTGATGGAGTCGACCCGCCGGCGATTGCTGGAACTCGGCCGCAGCCCCGCCCACGTCGCCACCCAGACACAGCCATCGGCCAGCAATGGCCGCGGCGGCCCGCCGGCCGCCCCGAACCCTGAGCCTCCGGCCATTCAGCGAGAACCGACATGAGCCTCACACCAGAACAACTGCAGCACACCCGGGACACCATCGACGCGCTTCGACGCGAAATCAGCAAGGCAGTGGTCGGACAGGCCGATGTGGTCGATACGGCGCTGGTCGCCCTGCTGGCCAGCGGCCACATCCTGCTGGAAGGCGTGCCCGGCCTGGGCAAGACGCTGCTGGCGCGGGCGCTCGGCCAGTCTCTGTCGCTCGACTTCGCCCGGGTTCAGTTCACGCCCGACCTGATGCCCTCGGACATCACCGGCCATGCGGTGCTGGACACCCAGGGCCTCGGTGGTGAGCTGAGGCTGCGCCGAGGCCCGGTGTTCACCCACCTGCTGCTGGCCGACGAAATCAACCGGGCTCCGGCGAAGACCCAAAGCGCGCTGCTCGAGGTGATGCAGGAGACCCAGGTCACGATCGAGGGCCAGACCCTGCCGCTGCCCCGCCCTTTCATGGTGCTCGCCACGCAGAACCCGATCGACACCGAAGGCACCTACCCGCTGCCCGAGGCCCAGCGCGACCGATTCCTTTTGAAGGTGGACATCGACTACCCCGCGGCCGAGCAGGAAGTGGATGTGGTGATGCGGGCCACGCTGGAGCAGGCGGGCGATGCACTGCCGCTCGGCGCCGTCCAGCCCCTGCTCAGCCGCGACGCGTTGCTGGAGCTTCAATCGCGGGCCACGCAGGTACGCGTCGAGCGCGACGTGGCCGACTACGCGGTGCGCATCGCCCGCGCCACCCGCGAAGCCCCCGGCCTGAGCCAGGGGGCCGGGCCGCGCGGCGCGATCGCGCTGATCCGGGTGGCCCGTGCGGCTGCGCTGTTCGACGGCCGCGACTTCACCATCCCCGACGATGTCAAACGGTTCGCGCTGCCGGCCCTGCGTCACCGCGTGATGCTGGCGCCGGATGCGCAGCTCGACGGACGCCGCGTCGACGACATCCTGCAAGACCTCGTCGAGCGCACCGACGCGCCGCGCAGCTGAGGGTGCGGTCCGAGTGAAACCGCCAGCCATTCCGCAGCGACGGGCCAGCCCGGTACCCACCGGGCGCCTGAGCCTCATGGCCTTGGGCCTGGGCTTGCTGTCCCTTCCTGCGTGGCTGCTCGGCATGGCACCCGAGCAGGTCGCACGGGCCTGGGCGGGCCTCACGGCAGTGGCCGCTGGTTTGGCCGCTTACGACCTGGTGCGATCGATGCTGGCCCTGCGGCGACACCCCATCCGCCTGCGCCGCCGCCTGCCGCAGGTGCTGTCGGTCGGCGTGGCGCATCGGGTGGAACTGCAAATCGACAACCCGGGCCCGCGATCGTGGACGGGGCTGCTGTTTGACGGCCTGGATCCGAGCTTCGACAGCGCACAGTTGCCGCTGCCGATCCAACTACCGGCCAGCGGGGGCGCGCAGGCCCACTACGAGCTGCTGCCGCGCGCTCGAGGCGCCACGATCCTGTCGCCCGCCCGCCTGCGCCTGCGCAGCCCATGGCGCCTGTGGGAGCTGCAATGCCAGGTGGGCGACCTGCAGGCTCTGCGTGTGTTCCCGAACTTCGCGGCCGTCGCCGGTTATGCGTGGCTGGCCGGGCAGCATCGCTTGTCGGAGATCGGCATCAAGACCAGTGCCAGCCGCGGCGCGGGCACCGACTTTCATTCCATGGCCGACTACCGTGACGGCGATCCGGTGCGGCATATCGATTGGCGCGCCAGCCAGCGACGAGGCCACCCCGTGGTACGGCGGTACCAGGACGAACGCGACCAGCGCGTGATCTGCCTGCTCGACTGCGGGCGCCGCATGCGGGCCGACGAAGGTGACGCCGGGGCCCAAGGAAACCACTCAGGCGCGCAGTCAGGCGCGCACCCAGGTTCGCACTTCGACCATGCGCTCAATGCCCTGATCCTGCTGGCCTACGTGGCCCTCAAGGGCGGCGACGAAGTCGGCGTTCGCACCTTTGGGCACCCGCCCGGCCAAGGGCGCCAGTTGGCGCCGCGCAAGGGGCAGGCGACGCTCGATGGTCTGTTGAGCGCACTGCACGACCTGCAACCCGGCATCGAACACTCGGATTACCTGGATGCGGCGCGCGAATTGATGCGCCAGGAGAAGCGCCGGTCGCTGGTCATCATCGCCACCAATTGCCGCGATGACGACCTGCCCGAATTGTTGCCGGCCCTGCGTCTGCTGCGCACCCGTCACCTCGTGCTGCTGGCCAGCCTGCGCGAACGCGCGCTCGACGCGATGATCGACATGCCGTTGACCAGCGGCATGCGCGCTGCCGAGGTGGCAGCGGCACACAGTTTCCGCCAGGCACGTCAAGACGCCATGCGCCGCCTGGCCTCGCAGCACGCGTTGCTGGTGGACGTGGAACCCCAGCACCTGGCCGCGGCCTTGGTCGAGCGCTACCAGGCCATCAAGGCCTCACACCAGCTGTAGCGACCGCCGCAGCCCCCAGGGCCTCAGTCGCGGGTCTCACGCGCGGGCCTCAGGCACAGGCCTCAGACACAGCAGACCAAAGCGCTCTTGACCCGGGGGCGGCCGGCAGTGAGCACGGCCGCCTGCGGAGCTCAGCGGCCGATCATGCCGCGGCGCTCGCCGGCCTCCACCCACTTGGGCCGCTCGGACGGCTTGCGCAGGCCGAGGATCTTGGTCTTCTGGGATGCCGACAGCGTGGGGCAGCCAAAGCCATCGGCATGGTCTTCGGCAGCGATGATGAGCGGATCGGCTTCCGAGCCTTGCGGCTGGCTGAAATCCTCTGCCACCGGGCAGGTCGCGTCGAAGCCGTCGAAGTACCGGCCTTCGTTGCGCGAGTTGACCGACTCGAAGTTGACGGCGTTGACCACCGAGCCGCAGCCATCGGCCTGCGGCAGGAAACCCACCGGCTTGCCGCAGGTGGTGTCGCCGATCGTCACCACGTTCACGTAAGGCCGCAGACCGTTGATGACCTGCTCGCTGGCCGAGCAGGTGCGCGGGCCCGTCAGCACGTAGACACGAGACAGCCCCGTGGCGTTGGCGTAGTTCTGGAAGCGGAAGCTCTCGTTGTTGCCCGAGCGCTTGTCGTTGTACAGCAGGCTCGCAAACACCTTGCCATTGGTGGCGGCACCGTTCGGGAACGAGGCGATCTTGTCTGCCACCGAGATCAGGCCGCCGCCGTTGTAGCGCAGGTCCAGAATCACGTCCTGCACACCAGCCGCCTTGAACTGGCCGAAGACCGCGTCGAAGGGCGCCAGGGCCTGGTCGATCATGTCCTTGACCTGCACGTAGCCCATCTTGCGGCCATCCGGCGTGGTGATCACGCGGCTGTACGGCACCGGGTCGAGGTCATAGATGGTGGCCGTGAGGCGCACCGTGCTGTCGCCATCGTCGTTGCGGATGCCCAGCGTGACGACATCGCCGGTGTTCACCGGCGACAGATCGGCGTAGTTGTTGTCCGAGATGATCTGCGAGGCCGGCTTGCCGTTCACCGTGAGAATGCGGTCACCCCGCTGCAACCCGGCCAACGCCGCGGGGGAACCGGGCTCGACATAACGGATGTACAGCGGCCAATCAGGGTGGCCCTGCACCTCGATGCCCGCCACCATCACCCCGTAGCCGAGCGTCCGTCCGTCACCGAAGGTGCGGTCGTAGGCCTCTTGCGAGACCATGTAGCTCCAATCGTCGGCGCGCGGGAAATCGGGCAAGCCGCCCTGGTACAGCAACGCGTTGAAGTAGCTGTCCACCGACAGGTAGCCCGCCGGATCGGGGCTGGGGCTGACCTTGTACCAGAAGTACCAGTCGTCCATGTACTCGCGCAGCCAGATCTTCTCGTCGGCTGCCGAGCAGGTCAGCGGGCCGCCATCGGTGCCGCCACCGCCGCATGCCGCCACCAACGCCGCTGCCGCGACGGCCGCAGCGCGACCGGGCCAGCGGCCCCACCAGTTCTTTTTTGCTTGGGTCAGGAAGCTCATTCAGGTCTCCTCAAGGGGGTCGGGGCGCCCACAGGGGCGACCTACAATCGGCCCAACTCTTCTGGCGCCGCTCAGGTTGACAAGCTTTACGTGTCAAGCTGTTGCAGGCAAACGCCGTTCCTCGCCCATGACCGAACTCGCCAAATCCTTCGAGCCCGCCGCCATCGAGGCCCGCTGGGCCCCCTTGTGGGAAAACAGCGGCGTCTACGCGCCCACGCTGGACACCAGCAAACCCTCGTTCTGTATCCAGCTGCCGCCCCCTAACGTAACCGGCACGCTGCACATGGGGCACGCGTTCAACCAGACCATCATGGACTCGTTGACGCGCTACCACCGCATGCGGGGCTTCAACACGCTGTGGGTGCCTGGCACCGACCACGCCGGCATCGCCACGCAGATCGTCGTCGAGCGACAGTTGCAGGAGCAAGGCGTCAGCCGCCACGACCTGGGCCGCGAGAACTTCGTGGCGAAGGTGTGGGAATGGAAGGCGCAAAGCGGCGCCACCATCACCCGCCAGATGCGCCGCATGGGCGATTCGGTGAGCTGGCAGCACGAGTACTTCACGATGGACGACAAGCTGTCGACCACCGTGACCGAGACGTTCGTCCGCCTCTATGAAGAGGGCCTCATCTACCGCGGCAAGCGCCTGGTGAGCTGGGATCCGGGCCTGATGTCCGCCGTGTCCGACCTCGAAGTCGAAAGCGAAGAGGAAGACGGCCACCTCTGGTTCATCCGCTACCCGGTGGAGGGCAGCGATGAATCACTGGTGGTGGCCACGACGCGCCCCGAGACGATGCTGGGCGACACCGCGGTGATGGTGCACCCTGAAGACGAGCGTTATGTGCACCTCATCGGCAAGCAGGTTCGCCTGCCCATCACCGGCCGGCTGGTGCCGGTGATCGCCGACACCTATGTCGACAAGGAGTTCGGCACCGGCGTGGTCAAGGTCACCCCGGCGCATGACCCGAACGACTACCAGGTGGGCCTGCGGCATGGCCTGCCGATGCTGACCATCTTCACGCTCGAAGCGAAGGTCAACGACGAGGCGCCCGAGGCCTATCGCGGCCTGGACCGCTATGTGGCGCGCAAGAAGATCGTCGCCGAGCTGGAAGAGCAAGGCCTGCTGGTCGAAACCAGGAAGCACCGGCTCACCGTGCCGCGCTGCGCCCGATCGGGCCAGGTCATCGAGCCGATGCTGACCGACCAGTGGTACGTCGCGATGACCAAGCCCGGAAAAGACGGCACCAGCATCGCGCAGAAGGCGATCGAGGCTGTCGACTCGGGCCAGGTGAAGTTCGTGCCGGAGAACTGGGTCAACACCTACAACCAGTGGATGAAAAATATCCAGGACTGGTGCATCTCGCGCCAGCTCTGGTGGGGCCACCAGATCCCGGCGTGGTATGGCGACAAGGGCGAGGTGTTCGTCGCGCGCACAGAAGCCGAGGCCCGTACCAAGGCCGACGCCGCCGGCTACACCGGCGCGCTGACCCGCGACCCGGACGTGCTGGACACCTGGTACTCGTCCGCCCTGGTGCCTTTCTCGACGCTGGGCTGGCCCGAGAAGACGGTTGAACAGGACTTGTTCCTGCCCTCCTCGGTGCTGGTCACCGGGCACGACATCATCTTCTTCTGGGTCGCCCGGATGATCATGATGACCAAGCACTTCACCGGCCAGGTGCCCTTCCGCCACGTCTACATCCACGGCCTGGTGCTCGATGCGCACGGCAACAAGATGAGCAAGTCCGAAGGCAACGTGCTCGATCCGGTCGACCTGATCGACGGCATCGATCTGCCGGCGTTGCTGGACAAGCGCGTCGTCGGGCTGCGCAAGCCTGAGACGGCGCCAAAGGTGCGCAAGTCCACCGAGAAGGAGTTCCCGAACGGCATCCCGGGCTACGGCGCCGACGCGCTGCGCTTCACCTTCGCCGCGATGGCGACCTTGGGCCGCACGATCAACTTCGACTCCAAGCGCTGCGAGGGCTACCGCAACTTCTGCAACAAGCTCTGGAACGCCACCAAGTTCGTGCTGATGAACTGCGAGGGCGCCGATTGCGGCCTGAAGGAGCACACCAAGGCTGAGTGCGAGCCTGGCGGCGCCTTCCATGGCTACATGAAGTTCTCGCAGGCCGATCGCTGGATCGCCAGCGAGCTGCAGCGTGTCGAGATGGCCGTCGCGCAGGCCTTTGCAGACTACCGGCTGGACAACGTTGCCAACGCGATCTACTCGTTCGTCTGGGACGAGTATTGCGACTGGTACCTCGAAATCGCCAAGGTCCAGATCCAGACGGGCGGCGAAGCCGAGCAGCGCGCCACCCGCCGGACCCTGGTGCGCGTGCTGGAGACGGTGCTGCGCCTGCTGCATCCGGTGGCCCCGTTCATCACCGCCGAGCTGTGGGACACGGTGGCGGTGGTGGCCGGCCGCCGCACCGACGGAGATGGCACCACCATCGCCACGGCGGGCTACCCGGTGGCACAGCCCGACAAGATCGACCCGGCCTCAGACGCTTGGGCCGCCCAGCTCAAGGCCATGGTCGGCGCCTGCCGGGGCTTGCGCGGCGAAATGGGGCTGTCGCCGAGCGACCGTGTGCCGCTGGTGGTGATCGGCGAAACCGAGTTCTTCACGGCCGCGGCACCGGTGCTGAAAGCGTTGGCCAAGGTCAGCGAGGTGCAGGTGATGACCGACGAAGCCGCCTTCGCCGCCGCCACCGCGATGGCCCCGGTGGCCGTGCAGGGGGCAGCTCGCCTGGCGCTCAAAGTGGAAATCGACGTGGCCGCCGAACGCGAGCGGCTCGGCAAGGAGATCAAACGCATCGAAGGCGAGATCAGCAAGGCCGAAGGCAAGCTGGGCAATGAGAGCTTCGTGGCCCGCGCGCCTGAGGCAGTGGTGGCGCAGGAGCGCCAGCGCCTGGCGGAATTCCGACGCACTCTCGACTCGTTGCGTGATCAACTGAGCCGCCTGCCCGCTGCCTGAGCCACCGCTACCGGCACAATGTTTGCCCACCGGCACGGATGCCCATGAGAAACGAACACTACATGAAGATCAACAAGGCGATTTTTCCGGTCGCGGGCCTCGGCACGCGCTTTCTGCCCGCCACCAAGGCCCAGCCGAAGGAAATGCTGCCGGTGGTCGACAAACCGCTGATCCAGTACGCGGTTGAAGAGGCCTATGCGGCCGGCATCCGGCAGATGATCTTCGTCAACGGCCGCAACAAGCGCGCCATCCCCGATCATTTCGACACCGCCTACGAGCTCGAATCCGAGCTGGAAGCGGCGGGCAAGAAAGAGCTGCTGGCCGTCGTGTCGTCGGTCAAGCCCGACGACATGGAGTGCATCTACATCCGACAGCCCAAGGCTTTGGGCCTGGGACACGCCGTGTTGTGCGCTCAGTGCGTGGTCGTCAACGAGCCTTTCGCCGTACTGCTGGCCGACGACCTGATGGTCGGCGAGCCGCCGATCCTGCGCCAGATGGTCGATCAGTTCGATGAATGGCATGCGTCGATCGTGGCGGTGCAGGAGGTGCCGGCTGAGCAGACTCGCCGCTACGGCATCGTCGCTGGCACGCCGGTGAACGACCGGATGATGGATCTGACACAGATCGTCGAAAAGCCCGCGCCCGAGAACGCGCCTTCGCGCCTGGGTGTGGCCGGCCGCTACATCCTCACGCCGGGCGTATTCCGCGAAATCGCCAACCAGCCTCGCGGTGTGGGCGGCGAGATCCAGCTCACCGACGGCATTGCCGCGCTGATGCGCCGCGAGAAGGTCTTTGCCTACCGCTACGTGGGCAAACGCTATGACTGCGGCAGCAAGGAAGGCTTCCTCGAGGCCAACGTCGAGCTGGCGCTCGCCCACCCGCAACTTGGCCCAGGGTTCCGCGAGTACCTCAAGACCCTGGAACTGTGAGCAGCGACCAAGGACGTGCCATGGACGTGCACAAGGAACTCGACACCCGCGGCCTGAATTGCCCGCTGCCGATCTTGAAGGCCAAGAAGGCCCTCGCCGACATGAGCAGCGGACAAGTGCTGAAGGTGGTGGCCACTGACCCTGGCTCGGTGCGCGACTTCCAGGCTTTTGCCCGTCAGACCGGCAACGAACTGGTCGAACAGCAGACGCAGAACACCGACTTCATCCATTTCCTGCGGCGGCGTTGATCGCACCGACGCCCGCTCAGCGGCAACGGACCATGAGATAGGCCACCTCGACGGTGGCCTTTTTTCTTACCGGGCTGAGCGTCCCGCAGCGGCGAGAGCATGGAGTACCGTGCCCTTCAAGGGCGGGGCGTCTCCGGCTTCGACCAGTCGATGAATTGCGGCTCGATGCCGCGGCCCCGAAGCCAATCCGCCAGCGCATAGCCGGTACCGGCGGGCCAGCAGAGGGTGTCGCCGGGTGCAAACAGCTTGTACTCGGCCAACTCGGGCGAGAGTTTGATCTCACCGCGGGCCTGCACGTGGTAAGCGATGATCACCTGGTTCATCCGCTGGAAGTCGTAGACCCCGATCAGGTGAACCGCGTCGGCGGTGAGCGAAGTTTCTTCGAGCACCTCGCGCGCGATGCCGGCTTCGGGTGTCTCGCCGGCCTCCATGAAGCCGGTGATCAGCGCGAACATCCGGCCACTCCAGGCCGCGTTGCGCGCCAACAGCAGCCGCCCACCCCGGTCCACGCACTCGACCACCGCCGCCAAGACAGGCGTTGGGTTGTTCCAGTGGGTGAAGCCACAGGCCGCACAACGCAGGCGGCTCTTGGGCCCGCCATCTTCACCGGCCTCGATCCAGGCCAGCGGCTGGGCGCATGTCGGGCAGAACTTGTACTCGACGGCCATTGCTCAGGCAGGGAACACGCCGGTGGAGAGGTAGCGGTCGCCACGGTCGCACACCACGAAGACGATGGTCGCGTTCTCCACCACCTTGGCCACCTGCAGCGCCACCCACAAGGCGCCAGCCGCCGAAATGCCGGCGAACAGGCCCTCTTCGGCTGCCATGCGGCGCGCCATGTCTTCGGCGTCCTGCTGGCTCACGTAGACCATTTCGTCGACCGTGCTGGGGTCGTAGATCTTGGGCAGGTAAGCTTCCGGCCACTTGCGAATGCCGGGGATGCGCGAGCCCTCCGAAGGCTGCGCACCGATGATGCGTACACCCGGCTTCTTCTCCTTGAGGAAGCGCGAGACGCCCGTGATGGTGCCGGTGGTGCCCATCGCGCTGACGAAATGGGTGACCTGCCCGTCGGTGTCGGCCCAGATCTCCGGCCCGGTGGTGTCGTAGTGGACGCGCGGGTTGTCGGGGTTGGCGAACTGGTCCAGCACGCGGCCCTTGCCGTCCCTCTGCATTTGCTCGGCCAGGTCGCGGGCCAGCTCCATGCCACCCGACTTGGGCGTCAGGATCAGCTCGGCACCGAAGGCCTTCATCGTCTGCGCCCGCTCGATCGACAGGTCTTCCGGCATGATCAGCAGCATGCGGTAGCCCTTGATCGCCGCCGCCATGGCCAGCGCGATGCCAGTGTTGCCCGAGGTCGCCTCGATCAGCGTGTCGCCAGGCTTGATCTCGCCACGCGCCTCTGCCTGACGGATCATGTTGATCGCCGGCCGATCTTTCACCGAGCCCGCAGGGTTGTTGCCTTCGAGCTTGCCGAGGATCACATTGCCTCGCGCTTGTATCTCTGGCCCGGGCAGGCGTTGCAGCCGCACCAGCGGCGTGGATCCGATCGCATCTTCCAGCGTCTTGTAGGCAGGCATGTCGATGTCTTGAAGAAGGCTGCGTTGCATTATGGGTGCATGGGCAAAAGCGTGGGCTTCGCATGCCATAATCCGCGACCGACATGCTTTCAGGCACTGCAACACGCAGCGGCTCGGATAGCATGAGCTACGCAAGCACACACACTGGCCCGGGTGGCGGAATCGGTAGACGCAGCGGATTCAAAATCCGCCGCCGCAAGGTGTGCCGGTTCGAGTCCGGCCCCGGGCACCAGTGACCCTCAGCTTCAAGCTCAAGCGACGCGACACCCCATGCCGCCGATGCCTCCTGTCACCAAGGCGCTGTTGCTGATCTGCACAGCGGTCTTCTGCGTTTCACTGCTGCTGCCCATCGGGCCCTGGCTGTCTTTGCAGCCGGTCTCCTCCGGCGCGTTCTGGCCGTGGCAGCCGCTGACCTTTGCCCTTCTCCACCACGACCCGCTCGAGCTGTTCTTCAACATGCTCGGCCTGTGGATGTTCGGCGCTGACCTGGAACGCCTGTGGGGATGGAAGCGTTTTGGCCAGTTTCTGCTGGTCTGCGTGTTGACCGCGGCCGTGACGGCGCTGGCACTGATGTGGGTGACCGACAGCTTCCGCGGCACCGGCTCGGGCGCTTCGGCCGCGCTCTACGGCCTGCTCTTCGCCACGGCCATGCTCTTCCCGGACCGGACGATCATGCCGCTGTTCCCGCCGATCCCGATGAAGATGAAGACCTTTGTCATCGTCTTCGGCGCGATGGCCTTCGTGTTGAACCTCGCCTCGTCGCGCAGCGTCGTCGAGCTGGCGATGCTCACCGGCGCTCTCGGTGCTTGGCTGCACATCCGCTACTGGCGTTCGCGCGCCCGGCGTCCGCGCCGCGTCCATTGAAGCGCGTGGAGCCGGGCCCTTCCGTCTGAGACGCGCGGGCCGGACCGATCACCCGCCTGGCCCGCCGGCCCCCTCCTCGAAAACCCCTTCGCGCCAACGGGCCCTGCGAAGGCGCATGCTTTCACTCGTCGATGGCGATGGAGGTGTGCCATGGGTCGTGCGATTCGCCTGCGGAACGTCACCGCGCGGTGCCTGTTGCCGCTGCTGCTGGGGGCCCTCGTCATGCCGTGGGCCGCACTGGCCGCTCAGCCCGCGGCATCTCCCGAGAGTACGCGACGCGCCAGCGACTCGGTCGTCGGCCTGCTGACGCTGGCCATCCCCGATGCCCCGTCGAGCGCCACGCTAGGTCCGATCCGACAAGGCTCGGGGGTGGTGATCGGGCCCGATGGATTGGTGCTGACCATCGGCTACCTGGTGCTCGAAGCCGATCAGGTGCTGCTGCAGCCGGACGACGGCCGACAGATCCCGGCGCGGGTGCTGGGCTACGACGTGGCGACCGGATTCGGCCTGGTCAAGGCGCTGATCCCGGTGAGCCTGCCCGCCGCCCCACTGGGCGACCCGTCCACGCTCGACGAGACCGAGCCGCTGCTGTTCGTCACCGGCGGGCCACGCGCGCGCATCACCATGGCGCGGCAGGTGGCTCGGCGCCCGTTCTCGGGCTACTGGGAATACCACCTGGACCACGCCGTGTTCACCGCCCCGGCTCGCCCCGACCACAGCGGGGCCGCCCTCTTCAATCTGCGTGGCGAACTGCTTGGGGTGGGCTCGTTGATCGTCAGCGACGCGCTGGGGCCAGCAGAGCCGCCGATGCCCGGCAACATGTTCGTGCCGGTGGACCTGCTCAAGCCGATCCTGGGCGAGTTGGTGGCGCAGGGGCGGTCCACCCAGAGCAAACGTGCCTGGATGGGTGCCCATTGTGTGGAGATGGGAGGCGAAGTGCGGGTGGCGCGCGTGAGCGATGGCAGCCCTGCCGAACTGGCCGGCCTGCTGCCGGGTGACCGCATCGTGCGCATCGACGGCCAGCGCGTCGATGACCTGCATTCGCTGTGGCAGCGCCTGTGGGAAGGCGGCGCCGCCGAGCGCGACGTGGCCCTCGACATCCTGCGCGACGGCCAGCCCCTGAAGGTGCCCTTGCACACCATCGACCGACAAAGCGCCATCCGCCAGCCTGAAGGCACTTGAGGCCAGCGGTCGCACCTCGCCTCCGCTTTCAGCATCAGGTGCTGTAAGAAGGCGTAAGGTGCTTGGCAAAGAGGGTTGGCCGCCTTGTCATTCGCCCGGCGCTACCTCTAGCATCGGGCCCGCCGCGCATCGGGAGACGCGCCGAGGCGCCCTCTCCCTGGCTGCCGCGGCATGCAGGCCACGGTCCGCCAGGCCGATCGGCCACGCCAGCCCCACTCACTCCCGGAGACACACCCATGCGAGCTGCCCCGCTCGAAAACACCCCGCTGCAGCGCAGCATGACAACGCTGTCAGGCATCCTCTTGTCGGTGCTGGCCCTGCCCGCTTCGGCGGCACCTGAAGCAGCATCGCCGACCTCGTCGCCCACGCTGGCGTGCGGCTTTGCGCTGTGCGATGGCTTCGAGTCAGCCGCCCCAGGCGGCGCACCGGACAGCGCCTTGTGGACCGTCGGCGCCGCCAACTGCACTGGCACGGGCCAGGCCACGATCGACAACACCGTGTCCCACAAGGGCAAGCAGTCGCTCAAGGTGACCAGCACCGGCGGCTACTGCAACCACATCTTCGCGGCAACCCCGATCCCCGGCTCGCTCGGCCAGAAGGTGTTCGGCCGCTTCTACGTCCGATTCGCCGAAGCGCTCGGCGACGGCCATGTCACCTTCCTGGCCATGAAGGACAGCAACGACAACCAGCGCGACCTGCGAATGGGCGGTCAGAACCGCATCCTGATGTGGAACCGCGAATCCGACGATGCCACGCTGCCCGTGCTCAGCCCCGCAGGCGTCGCCCTCAGCGTGGTGCCCACGGCCGGCACCTGGCACTGCATCGAGTTCATGGTCAACGGCAAGGCCGGGGCAATGAAGAACTGGTTCAACAGCGCCGCCGTCGAAGGCCTGCGGGTGGACACCACCCCCACCCCGGAGATCGATTCGCAGTGGCTGGCCCGCGGACCGTGGAACCCGGCGCCGGTGGACTTCCGCATCGGCTGGGAGAGCTACGCCGGCCAGCCGATGACCTTGTGGTTCGACGACGTGGTGCTGGGGTCCAAGCGCGTCGGCTGCAAGTGAGTCAGGCGCCCAGGCCCTCCGCCACGGTCGGATAGCGCAGCGTCAGCCGCAGTTCGTGCAAGAGCCGCTGGTTCATCAACCGCCGTGATTCACTCAGAAAGCTGAGCTGCATCGGGCTCATTTCCTGCGCGGCCTCGGCACGGCTGATGCGGCGTGGGCGGGGCAGGCCGAAGCGATCGGCGACCGCATCGAAGTGGTCGCCCATCTTGACCACGCTGCAATCACTGACGTTGTAGGCGCGTTGCGGCCGCCCACGGTGCAGCGCCGCCACGCAGGCGCGCGCCAGGTCGTCGGCGTGAATGTGGTTGGTGTAGACGTCGTCTTCGGCCCGCAGCACGGGTGCCCCTCGGCGCACCCGCTCGCGCGGGTCGCCCCCTTCGCGGTCGAGCGCGTAGATGCCAGGCACGCGCAGCAGGCTGGTCCGCCAGCCAAAGGCACGCCCGGCCCAGCGCAGCCTCGCCTCGGCATCGGCACGGCGACGCCCGCGCGCCGTGGCCGGAGCCAAGGGGCGCGTCTCGTCAATACACGCGCCTTGGCAATCGCCGTACACGCCGGTGGTGCTGGCGTACACCAGCGCGCGCGGGCCGCTGCGCAGTGCCAAGGCGCGGATGAGCCCCGCGGTGCGCGCATCGCGCTCGCCCACATGGGGCGGTGGAGCCAGGTGCAGCACGGCATCGGCCAGGCCGGCCAGGCGCGCCAACGTTCGCGGGTCATCCAGGTTGCCCAGCAGCGGCGTCGCGCCGGCTGCACGCAGCTCGGGCACCCGATGAGGCGAGCTGGTCAACGCCAGCACACGCCAGCGCGACGCCACCAGCCGCAACACGCGCAGGCCCACGTCGCCGCACCCCACGATCAGCAGGACAGGGCGTTTGGCACGGGTGGTCTTGGGCAGCATCGGGTGACGAAGGCGAAGGGTGCAGGCGCACCGGGCAGAATGACGGAGTGGCGCGCCAGTGTAGGGCGCGTCGATCCGGCCCGGCGGCCCCACAGGCCGCCCCGCACCCTGCGGTTGCTGGCCCCGCCAGCGCCCACGTTCCGCCCGCCTTCGATCATGACCTTTACCGTGACCCTTCAGCCCTCGGGGCGCACCTTCGACGTCGTACGCGATGAACCCATCCTCGGCGCCGCCATCCGGCAGGGCATCGGCCTGCCCTATGGCTGCAAGGATGGCGCCTGCGGCAGCTGCAAGAGTCGCCTGCTCGAAGGCCGGGTCATCCACGGCGCGCACCAGCAGAAGGCCTTGTCCGAGACGGAAGAGGCCAGCGGCTTGATCCTCACCTGCTGTGCCACGCCGCAGACCGACTGCCTGGTCGAAGCGCGCACGGTGCCAGGCGCCGGCGAGTTCCCGATCCTGAAAATGCCGGGCCGCGTCCTGAGCATGGAGCGTCCCGCGCCCGATGTGGCACAGATCCGCGTGCAGTTGCCGGCCAACCAGAACTTCCAATACCGCGCCGGGCAGTACGTCGAATTCATCCTGCGCGACGGCGCTCGGCGCAGCTACTCGATGGCCAATGCGCCCAGCCAACTGGGCACACCACCGGCGATCGAGCTGCACATCCGGCACATGCCCGGTGGCAAGTTCACCGACCACGTGTTCAGCGCGATGAAAGAGAAAGACATCGTGCGCATGGAGGGGCCTTTTGGCAGCTTCTTCCTTCGCGAAGACAGCGACAAGCCCATGATCCTGCTGGCATCGGGCACCGGCTTCGCGCCGATCAAGGCCTTGATCGAGCGCCTGGAAGAGATGGGCAGCACCCGGCCGGCGGTGCTTTACTGGGGCGCGCGCCGGCCCGCTGACCTGTACCTCAACGCCTGGGCCGAGGCGGCCGCGGCCCGGCTGCCGCAGTTGCGCTACGTGCCGGTGGTTTCCGACGCGCAGGCCGAAGACGGCTGGTCGGGCCGCACCGGCTTTGTCCACCAGGCGGTGATGGCCGACTGGCCCGATCTCTCCGGTCACCAAGTCTACGCATGCGGGGCGCCGATCGTCGTCGAGTCCGCCCACCGCGACTTCGTGGCGCAGTGCCAGTTGCCCGACGACGAGTTCTTCGCCGACAGCTTCACCTCCGAAGCCGACAAGCATTAGGCCCCCACGGCCCCTTCCGGGGCCTGCCCCCCGCAAGGGGGCTCGCGCAGCGGCCCGGCAGAGCAGGATCCGCGCACGCCACTTGGAGGGGGCGGCGCCGTGCGCCCCCCGGTCTACGCCAGACCGACGTCGGCGCGGTACTGCGCGGCCTCCGTCTCCAGCCAATCGGCGAACGCCTTGAGGGCGGGTGAGGCGGCCTTGTGCTCGGGGTACAGCAAGTAATAGCGCCGATCGCTCTCGAACACGTGCGCCACCACCTGCACCAGCCGGCCACTCGACAACTGGTCTTCCACCAGCAGGCGCGGCAGCAGCGCCACCCCCAGCCCCTGCGCCGCGGCCTCGCTGAGCATCGAGAACAGCTCCATCCGCGCCCCGGCCATGTCGTGCTCGATTTCCAGTCCGTGCGCTTCGAACCAGTGTCGCCAGGCGTAGGGCCGGGTGCTGGCCTGCAAGAGCGGCAGGGTCGACAGCGACTGCGGCGTCCAGTCTGTGCGCCCCTTGAGCAACGCGGGGCTGGCCACGGTGACCAACGCCTCGGGCATCAGCAAGCGCCCCTCGGTGCCGGGCCATCGCCCGTCACCGGCATGGATGGCGGCATCCAGTTCGGTGTCAGCGAACAGGAACGGGCGGGTGCGTGAGCTGAAATGCACCGTGATGCCCGGGTGCGCCGCCTGAAAGCGAGACAGCCGTGGCAACAGCCACTGGGTGGCGAACGTGGGCACCACCGCGAGCTCCAGTGAGCCCCCCTGCCCGCCCAGCCCGGCCTGGGCCATCAGATCCAGCGTGTCGCGCTCCACCTCGTCCAGCCGGGCGGCCACGCTGCGCGCATACCGCTGCCCTGCCTCGGTGAGGCCGACGCCTCGCTGGTTGCGGCGGAACAGCGCGACCCCCAAAAACGACTCCAGCGACGCAATCTGGCGGCAAACGGCACTTTGGGTGACCGACAGCTCCGCCGCCGCCTTGGTGTAGCTCTGGTGCCGTGCAGCGGCCTCGAAAGCCGCCAGCGCGGCGGTGGACGGCAGTTTTCTACGCATTCCGGAATTCTATAGACGCACAGATCGGTGCAAAAAATGCGTTTGATTGACAGTATGCAGCGGCCTATCATTCCACGCTGGAACAACTGGAGACCCGCTCATGGCAACTCGCGCCGCTTTTCAATGGGATGACCCGCTGCTGCTGGACCAGCAACTGACCGACGACGAGCGGCAGGTTCGTGATGCGGCCCGCGCCTACTGCCAAGACCGCTTGATGCCTCGCGTGCTCGAAGCCTTCCGCCACGAGCAGACCGATCCGGCGATCTTCCGTGAGATGGGTGAGCTGGGCCTGCTGGGCCCCACGATTCCCGAGGCCTATGGCGGTGCCGGCCTCAACTACGTCTGCTACGGCTTGGTGGCCCGCGAGGTGGAGCGTGTCGACTCGGGCTATCGCTCGATGATGAGCGTGCAGTCGTCTCTGGTGATGGTGCCGATCAACGAGTTCGGCAACGAAGCCACCAAGAAGAAGTACCTGCCCAAGCTGGCCAGCGGTGAGTGGATCGGCTGCTTCGGCCTGACCGAGCCCAACCATGGTTCCGACCCGGGTTCGATGGTCACCCGCGCTCGCAAGGTGGATGGTGGCTACAGTCTGACCGGCTCAAAAATGTGGATCACCAACAGCCCGATCGCCGACGTGTTCGTGGTTTGGGCCAAGGACGACGAAGGCCAGATCCGCGGCTTCGTGCTGGAGAAGGGCTGGAAGGGCCTGACGGCTCCCGCGATCCACGGCAAGGTGGGCCTGCGCGCCTCGATCACCGGCGAGATCGTGATGGACGAGGTCTTCTGCCCCGAGGAGAACGCGTTCCCTGAAGTGCGCGGCTTGAAGGGCCCGTTCACCTGCTTGAACAGCGCTCGCTACGGCATCGCCTGGGGCGCGCTGGGCGCAGCCGAGTTCTGCTGGCACACCGCCCGCCAGTACACGCTGGACCGCAAACAATTCGGCAAGCCCTTGGCCGCCAACCAGCTGATCCAGAAGAAGCTGGCCGACATGCAAACTGAGATCACGCTGGGCCTGCAAGGCTGCCTGCGCCTGGGCCGCATGAAGGACGAGGGCACGGCTGCTGTCGAGATCACTTCGATCATGAAGCGCAACAGCTGCGGCAAGAGCCTGGACATCGCCCGCACGGCGCGCGACATGCTGGGCGGCAACGGCATCTCCGATGAGTTCGGCATTGCCCGTCACTTGGTGAACCTCGAAGTCGTGAACACCTATGAAGGCACGCACGACATCCATGCGCTGATCCTCGGCCGCGCGATGACCGGCATCGCTGCGTTCTGAACGGAAGTACGGCCACCCGGCAACGTGACGTCGGCCGGGGGGCCCATTCCGCTCATGTCCCCCGGCCTTCGGCCTCCTCCTTAACTTCGCTCCACGGGCCCCCCGGCCTCCTGCCCCCCTGTACGCCTATCACGCCGTCGGAACACCTGAGCCGGTGACTGATCTGGGGATGGGGTGCGCTGCGCAGAGAAGTGAAGGAGGAGGCCGCAGGCCGGGGGACATGAACGGAGCAGCGCACCCCAGCGCCAGATCGCTCCACCACCACTGAGCACACCTACCATGACCGCACTCCACGGCCTCAAAGTTCTCGACCTGTCGCGCGTGCTCGCGGGCCCATGGGCGGGACAACTGCTCGGTGACCTGGGTGCGGATGTGGTCAAGGTCGAGCGACCCGGCGCAGGCGACGACACGCGGGTGTGGGGCCCGCCCTGGGTCCAGGCCCAAGACACCGACGATCGCCAGGCCGCCTACTTTCAGTGCGCCAACCGGAACAAGCGCTCGGTCGCCATCGACCTTGCCACACCCGAAGGCCAGGCCCAGGTTCGCGCCCTGGCGGCCAAGGCCGATGTGGTGCTCGAAAACTTCAAGGTTGGCGGCCTCAAAGGGTACGGCCTCGATTACGACAGCCTCAAAGCCATCAACCCCAAGCTGGTCTACTGCTCCATCACCGGCTTTGGCCAGACCGGCCCCTACGCACCGCGAGCCGGCTACGACTTTCTCATCCAGGGCATGGGTGGCCTGATGAGCCTCACCGGGCGAGCCGACGGCGAAGAAGGCGCCGGCCCCCAGAAAGTGGGCGTGGCGCTGGTCGACATCATGACCGGGCTGTACGCCACCATCGCCGTGCTGGCAGCCTTGCAGCATCGCGACCGCACCGGCGAAGGCCAGCACATCGACCTGGCCCTGCTGGACGTGCAAGTCGCCACGCTGGCCAACCAGGCGGCGAACTACCTCTCCAGTGGTACGGCACCTCGGCGGCTGGGCAATGCCCACCCCAACATCGTGCCTTATCAAGACTTTCCGACGGCCGATGGAGACATGATTTTGGCCATCGGAAATGACGGCCAGTTTGCACGCTTCTGCGCCATTGCAGGCAAGCCCGAATGGGCCACTGACGAACGCTTCGCCACCAACCCGGCGCGCGTCGCCAACCGCGCGGTGCTCATCCCGCTGATGCGCCAGACCACCGTGATGCGCACCACCGCAGAGTGGATCGCTGCACTCGAAGCCGAAGCCGTCCCCTGCGGCCCCATCAACCGGCTTGACCAGGTCTTCGCCGATCCGCAAGTGGTGTCACGCGGCATGAAGATCGAGATGCAACACGATGCATTCGGCGCGGTGCCGCTGGTGGGCAGCCCGATCCGCCTGTCTGCCACACCCGTGCAGTACCGCATCGCCCCGCCTATGCTGGGCGAGCACACCGCGCAAGTGCTGGCCGACTGGCTGGGTGGCGCAGTTACCACTGCATAACCTTATGACTGCACGGCAGCTTGCCGTGCGCATGGAGCTTGCTCAGAATCCCCCGCGACCGGCGCCGCAGGAACGTCGGCGCATCAACTCACAGGGGATTCCATGGCCAAATCGCTGGGCCGGGGCCTTCGCCTCGGATTGGGCATTGCTTTGACTTGGGCCGGCAGCACCTTCGCGGCGCAGCCTCCCAACATCGTCTTCATCCTGGCAGACGATCTGGACGCCGCAGCGGCGTCCAAGATGGAGCAGGTGAAGGCATTGATCACCGACCCGGGCGCGAGCTTCCAGAAGCACTACGTGAATGTGTCACTGTGCTGCCCGTCGCGGGTGTCCACCTTGCGTGGGCAGTTTGCACACAACACCACGATTTACGGCAACAACGCGCCTAACGGTGGATTTGAGGGCACCTACAACAAGGGCATTGAATCGTCTACCGTGGTCACCTGGTTGCAAGACGCGGGCTACCGCACCGCCATGGTGGGCAAGTACCTCAACGGCTATCCCAACACGGCCCCGTCTGACACCTACATCCCGCCGGGATGGACCGAGTGGTACAGCCCCAATGGCGGCAGCCCTTACAGCCAATTCGACTACCAGCTCAATGAGAACGGTACCTCGGTGAGCTACGGGCATGCCGATGCCGACTACCTCACCGATGTCATCTCCGACAAGGCTGTCGATTTCATCCGTCGGTCGGTGACGGACCACCCCACCCAGCCGTTCTTCGCCTATGTGGCCACCTATGCGCCACACCTGCCGGCCACGCCAGCGCCCCGGCACGCCGATGCCCTTCCCGGGCTGCAAGCTCCGCGAACCAATTCGTTCAACGAAGCCGATGTCAGCGACAAACCCGCTTGGGTGCGCGATGCACCATTGCTGACGGACGGGCAGGTCGCCCTCATCGACGAACAGTACCGCAAGCGCCGCCAATCGTTGCTAGCCGTCGACGAACTGGTCAAGCGGGTGATCGACACCCTCACCGAGCTCGGTCAGCTCGAGAACACCTACGTCTTCTTCACCTCGGACAACGGCTACCACCAGGGCCAGCATCGACTGGAGTCCGGCAAGATGACCGCCTACGAAGAAGACCTGCTGATCCCGCTGAGCGTGCGGGGGCCGGGTGTGAAGCCCACGGCGACGATCACCGCCCTCACGGCCAATGTGGACTACGCGCCCACCTTCGTGGAGATCGCGTCGGCCATGCAGCCGGATTGGGTGGACGGGCGCTCGCTGGTGCCCCTGTTCAAGGGCAGCACGGTCGGCCCGTGGCGCCAGGCCCTGATGATCTCGCACGGCGAAGTGGACAAAGGCACGGCCCGCGCGTTGCGCTACGCCGGCCTGCTCGAGCCGGATGATCCGTTCGACAAGTCCGCCCAGGCCACGATCATCCCGATGTTCAAGGGCCTTCGAACCGCCGACGACTTCACCTACGTCGCTTACCTGAACGGCGAGTACGAGTTGTACGAGAACACGAAGGACCTTCGTCAATTGCGCAATCGCTACGAAGGCGCGAGCGAGCGCCAGCGCGCGAAGATGGCCTCGTGGCTCGAGGCCATCGATGGCACCGGCGGAGCCGCCCTGCGCGCCGCGGAAGAGCGCCCTCCCAAAGGCCACTGAGCAAAAACTTCAGAGGCGGCCCGGCCGGCATGGCCTGGTCGTGACAGTCGGTTACGAGTGCAGGGGCTGGCGGCCCTGGTCGGGTCACGAATCCTCAGGACAATTTGTGACCGACCGGAGGCGCATCAGCTGCCGGCGACAACCAGCTTCCTGAGGGGAACTCATGGGCCACTACTTCGCCCGCGGCTTGCAGGCCGCGGCGCTGAGCTTTGCTTTGCTCGGCTCGGCAGGCGCCAAGGCGCCGAACATCGTTTTCATCCTGACGGACGACCTGGACGCCGCCGCCGCCGCGTTCATGCCGGTGGTGAAATCGGAAATCACCAACCAGGGTCTGAACTTCCGACAGCACCATGTGAGCCTGTCGCTGTGCTGCCCCTCGCGCACATCCACGCTGCGCGGCCAGTTCTCGCACAACACCGGCATCTTCAAGAACGAGCTGCCGGACGGCGGCTTCGGCACCTTCCATCAGAAGGGCGAGGAGTCATCCACCTTCGCCACCTGGCTGCAGGATTCGGGCTACCGCACAGCCATGTTCGGCAAGTACCTGAACGGCTATCCGGACGGCGGCCCCTCGACCACCTACATCCCGCCCGGCTGGACGGAGTGGATGAGCCCGGTGGCCGGCACGCCGTACAAGGGGTTCAACTACACGATGAACCACAACGGCACGCTGGTGAACTACGGCAAGGCCGAATCCGACTACCTGACCGACGTCATCTCGCGCACCGCGCAAGATTTCATCCGGCGCTCGGTCGACCAGTTCCCGGATCAGCCTTTCCTCGTCTACCTGGCACCTTACGCGCCGCACGCGCCGGCCACCCCGGCGCCGCGCCATGAAAACGAGTTCCGCAACCTCAAGGTGCCCCGCGGCCCCTCGTTCAATGAAGCCGACGTGAGCGACAAGCCTTCCTGGGTGCGTGCGCAGTCGCTGCTGACCGACACCCAGATCAAGGACATGGACAAGCTCTACCGCAACCGCCGCCGCTCCCTGCTGGCCGTCGACGAGATGGTGCAGAGCCTGATGGACACGCTGCGCGCCAAGGGCCAGTTGGACAACACCTACGTCATCTTCACCTCCGACAACGGCTACCACCAGGGTCAGCATCGCCTGGAGTCCGGCAAGATGACGGCGTTCGAGGAAGACCTGCTGATCCCGATGTCCATCCGCGGCCCGGGCGTGCCTGCCGGCCGCACCGTCGATCACATCACCGGCAACGTCGACTACGCCAGCACCTTTGCTGAACTCGCGGGTGTGCCGACGCCCAGCTTCGTCGACGGGCGCTCACTCGTGCCCTTCCTGAAGGGCCAGACACCGCCGGTCTGGCGCGCCGCGCTGCTGCTCGAGAACAAGGATGGCGTTTCTCCCACGCTGCGCAACGCGGAAAGCCCGCTGGAGCCCTCTGACCCCTTCGATGCCCGCATCGCCCCGACCGGCGAGGGCCCCGGCATCGACGGCTTCATGGGGCTGCGCATCAACGACGGCAGCACCTACATCGAGTACACGACCGGCGAGTACGAGCTGTACAACAACAATTCGGACGCAGCCCAGCTGCGCAACGGCTACAAGAGCGCCTCGCCTTTCGCCAAGGAGCGCCTGGCCGCCTGGCTGGCGGCGCTGAAGACCAAGGCCGGCGCCGAGTTGCGCGCCGCCGAAGTGCAGGCACCCTGATCCGGCGCACCGGCGCCTCTGGCGCCGCCGCGATGCGAGCCCTCATGTCCACATGAGGGTTCCGGGCGTTACAAACGTAACGACTCGACTGTAGCGGCGCCCTCCCTGCCTGGAGAAGATGCGCAGCGCGCCGCCGGCCGGCGGCGCGCTCGCAACCTCAACGCCAGGGAATCGACAATGGGTCATCTGCTTCGCCGCGTGCTCGCCACCGCGGCCCTGGGTCTGGCTTTCGCGGCACCTGCCGGCGCCAAGGCACCCAACATCGTCTTCATCCTCACGGACGACCTGGACTCTGCCGCCGCGGCGCAGATGCCTCTCGTCAAGTCGCTGATTGCCGATCGCGGCACCGCGTTCCGCCACCACTACGTCAGCCTCTCGCTGTGCTGCCCATCGCGCACCACCGGGCTGCGCGGGCAGTTCGCGCACAACACGACGATCTTCAAGAACGGCCCGCCCGACGGCGGCTTTGAAGGCGTCTACGCCCAAGGGCTCGAGCAATCGACCTACGCCACCTGGTTGCAGGATGCGGGCTACCGCACCGCCCTGTTCGGCAAATACCTCAACAACTACCCGGACACCGCCCCCTCGAACAAGTACATCCCGCCAGGCTGGCATGAATGGATGAGCCCAGTCGCCGGCACGCCGTACAAGGGGTTCAAGTACACGATGAACCACAACGGCAACCTGGAGGAATACGGCAAGGCTGAAAGCGACTACCTCACCGATGTGATCTCGCGCGAAGCGGCCGATTTCATCCGCCGCTCGACCGACCAGTTCGCCGACAAGCCCTTCCTGGTCTACCTGGCACCGTTCGCCCCGCACGCGCCGGCCACCCCGGCCCCGCGCCACGAAAACGAGTTCAACGACGCCAAGGCCCCGCGGGTGCCCAGCTTCAACGAAGCCGATGTGCGCGACAAGCCGAACTGGGTCCGCTCTTTGCCCCTGCTCAGTGATGCCGCCATCAAGGACATCGACAAGCTCTACCGCAACAGGCGGCGGTCGCTGCTGGCGGTGGACGAGATGGTGCAGAACATCATCACCACGCTGCAATCGGTCGGTCAGTTGGACAACACCTACGTCATCTTCACCTCCGACAACGGCTACCACCAGGGCCAGCACCGGCTCGACTCGGGCAAGATGACCGCCTACGAGGAAGACGTGCTGATCCCGATGTGGATCCGCGGGCCCGGCGTGCCGGTCGGACGCACCATCGACTACATCACCGCCAACGTCGACTACGCCCCCACCTTCGCCGAAATCGCCGGCGTGCAGCCGCCCAGCTTCGTCGACGGGCGCTCGTTGATGCCCTTCCTGCGCGGCCTGACACCCCCCAGCTGGCGCGCGGCCTTGCTGCTGGAAAACAAGTCCGGCGCCATCCCGCCGCTGCGCACCGACGAAGGGCCGCAGGAGCCGTCTGACCCGATGGAGCGGGCCCTGGCGCGCGTGGCGGGCAGCGGTATCGGCATTGATGGCTTCACCGGTTTGCGCGTGAACGACGGCACCACCTATGTCGAATACGTGACCGGCGAGTTCGAGCTGTACAACAACCTGGTTGATCCGTTCCAGGCCACCAACAGCTACAACACCACGCCACCTCCGGTGCGCAGCAAACTGGCACGCTGGATCGCCTCGCTGAAGAACGCCAGCGGCGCCGCCTTGCGACAAGCGGAGCTGGCAGCGCCCAACTGAGGCCGGCGCAACAGCGCCGACCCGCCCCACCCCACCATCGCGGAGGCCCCATGACCCAGCCATCGATCGGACTGCCACACCATCCGACAACGTGGCTGCGGCGTGGATGGCGGTGGGCTGCCATCGCCGTGCTGAGCCTGCATGTGGCGTGTGGTGGTGGCGGCGGCGGGGGTGGCGGCTCGCCGCCCCCGCCGCAGCGCTCTCCGAACGTGGTGTTCATCCTGACCGATGACCAGAGCATGCCCACGCTGGCGCAAATGCCGTGGGTGAAGTCGCTGCTCACCGACAGCGGCACCTCGTTCGAGCGCCACTATGTGAGCCTGTCGTTGTGCTGTCCATCGCGCATCAGCGGGCTGCGCGGCCAGTACGCGCACAACACCACCATCTACCGCAACGGCGCACCGGACGGCGGCTTCGAAGCCGTCTACCAGCTGGGGCTCGAAGACTCGACGGTCGCCACCTGGCTGCAAGCGGCCGGCTACCGAACGGCCCTGTTCGGCAAGTACCTCAACGGCTACCCCGACGCCGCGCCCTCGGCCAACTACATTCCTCCGGGCTGGACAGAGTTCGTCAGCCCCAACGATGGCCTGCCCTACCGTGGCTTCAACTACTCGTTGAACGACAACGGCCGCACCGTGGTGCATGGTGAAGCCGACGCCGACTACCTCACCGACGTTCTATCGGCCAAGGTGATCGATTTCATTCGCCGTTCGGCGTCGGAGCATCCCGATCAGCCCTTCTTCGCCTACGTCGCACCCTACGCACCCCACGCGCCCGCCACACCGGCACCGCGACATGAGAACCTGTTCAACGACGCCATCGTGCCGCGCACGGGTTCGTTCAACGAGGCGGATGTCAGCGACAAACCGGCCTGGGTGCGCGCCCTCCCCCTGCTCGACGCGGCCCAGATCGACCAGATGGACAAGATCTATCGCAACCGCCTGCGCTCGCTGCAAGCCGTCGACGAGATGGTGCGCGACATCGTGCAGGCGCTGCAGGCGCAAGGCCAACTGGAGCACACCTACATCTTCTTCGCGTCGGACAACGGTCACCACCAAGGCCAGCATCGCATGGACTCCGGGAAGATGACGGCCTACGAAGAGGACATCCGGGTGCCACTCATCGTGAGGGGCCCCGGCGTCCCGCGCGGTGGTGCGGTGTCGCTCATCACCGCCAATGTCGACTATGCACCGACGCTCGCCGCCATCGCCGGCACCAGCGCGCCGGCATTCGTGGACGGCCGATCCCTGCTGCCCTTGCTGCAGGGCCAGACCCCCTCACCCTGGCGACAGGTGCTGCTGCTGGAACACAAGCTCGACAACGCAGCCGATCAGGCCCTCATCGCACAAGCGGCCGCTCGCGGCACGCTGGAGCCACCCGACCCCTTCGACCTCACGCTCGGCACCGGGCCGCAGATCGCCAGCTTCACCGGGCTGCGCACCGCCAGTGGCCTCACCTACGTCGAGTACGACACGGCGGAGCACGAGCTGTACGACAACGGCGCCGATCCGTACCAGCTGACCAACACCTTCAGCACCGCAGCCACCGACCTGAAAACCCGCCTCGCGGCGTTGACCACCACGTTGCGCACCGCCCAGGGCGCTGGTCTGCGGGCTGCTGAAGAGACGGCCCCATGACCCGGCCGGCATCATGGCCGCGCAGCAGTTGCGCGGCCGCTCACCCCTGCGAATCGTCGTAGTTGGCGAGCGCCCGACACACTCCCATACTGCTTCGCTCCCCCTCATGCGCTCACGCCGATGGGCGCTACAAACACAGGAGAGCGACATGTCACTCGAAGGTCTCGGTTCGTACGGTTTCCATCCCCAGGCCCTGCCGGCGCACCTGCAGGAGCCACCGGTTCCCCAGCCTTCTGCGACCGCCACACCGGCCTCACCGCAGGTACCCACCACGCCCGCGCCCAACCCCAAAGACGTCGAGGCGGCGGCCGACCGGGTGATGAATGCGGGCGAACGCGCGTTGATCAAGGACAACTACGAGCAGCGAATGGACAAGTTCGCCGAGGAGATGGCCAAAGGCGACAGCGCCTTCCGGGCCGCGCTGCTCGACAAGATCCTGCAGAAGGACCCCGACGCATTCGGCTCTTGGCTGCACGCCGACCGCATGAACTGGATGGTCAACGACAAGGACATCTCGGCCGATGAGCGCGCCGCCGTCAACGACGGCATGTTGACCGCCCTCAACAGCGACTGCGCCATGCGCGGCGGCAAGCTCGATGCCGAGTACATCCGGCAGACCCAGGATCCGAAGCTGATCGCAGCCTACATCCAGGCACAGAACCTGGACGACCGAGATGGCTTCAACCGGGCGTTGAAAGCCTTCAGCGGCCTGCAGCCGCAAGACATCGGCAGCTTCGCCAACGGCCCTCAGACGCAGGGCACGATGCAGAACTTCAGCATGGCCGTGCAACGGCACCAGGACTGGTACGAGAACCAGACGATGGACCTCCCCAACCCCCGGAACTGGGTGGACCCCGAGGCCGAAGCACCCGTGCAGTTCTCGAAGGAGCAACTGACGGCGATGCGCGATGCGTTCGAATCCAAGGATGGCATGGTCACCAACGGCGAGTTGCTGCTGGCGTATCCAGACCGCCTTGAACGCAACGAAAAGGTGACCGACACCTACCACGACATGTCGCTCGACATGGAAAAGATCGTGGGCGACGACAACGCCAGCTGGCTGAATTTCGGCCAGTACGCCTCCGACGAAGTCGGCCGCAACATCGACGGCACGATCGGCATCAAGATGGGCGAGCTGGGTCTGGGCGATCCGAAGTACCACCTGAGCGTGGGCAACACCCGCCTGGGCTCCGACATTGCACCGGCCTTCCGCCAGTTCATCGACACCTTCAAGGACGGCAAGAACCGCGACATGACGTTCGACGAGTTCTGGAAGGGCCTGGAGGACAAATGGGGCGGTCGCGGCATCTCGTACCTCGATGGCCACAACGACCCCCAGATGGACATGAAGAACGCCTTCAAGGCCTACTACGAGTCGATGAAGCTCGAAGACAAGCAGAAGACCACCAACGATCCCGCGCAAATCCTCGATCTGAAGGAGCAGCGCGCCAGCCTGATGCTCTACGGCAACCTGCTGGTGGGCATGCAGGAACAGAAGCTGATCCAGGGCGATGTGGAGAACGGCATGAAAGTCTTGCCGCAGATCGGTGGCGGCATCGTGGACCCCTGGGGCCTGGGCGGCTTCGGCCTGAACCTCGACCTGCCGCACAAGAAGATCGATCTCGACCAGAACGTCGGCACCACGCCCAACCGCGTCAACTTCGGCCAGAACGACATGTTCACGACCGTGCAGGGCGACAAGATCAACTTGGGCGAAGCGATACGTGCCCGCTTGAATGGTCTCGACAAGGACCCGGTCGACGAATACGACAACGCCAACAGCGATGCGGCCCACTGGGAGAGCTACAGCGATCGCATGGGAACGATCTACCACATCTTCTCGAACGAGCAGCGCAACCCCGACCTGCAGATCGACCCGCGCGAAGCCTTCGGCAGCCGGGCCACGGCGCTGAACAACGATCCGTCGTACGACGTGAGCTGACAGCCCAAGACAAAAGGGGCGCCACCCAGGGCGCCCCATGGCTGCATTCGAAGCCGCCGCCTCCGCGGCGGTCGTGCCACTTGGCCTACTTGCCGTCGCTGCCCAGTTCCACCGCGAATGACAGCGCGAGCTTGGCGAACTTCAACGCGTGGTTGGCGTTGTTGCCCGACTTGCTGATGGTGTCGTTGGCGGTGTGCATGTAGGGGTTGGTGTCGTCGTACAGCGCCTCCGCGGGGATCGACGCGGCATAGCCCTGGTTCGTCCACGAAGCGTGGTCCGAGCAGGCGTAGCCGCAGCGGTCTTCGGTCAGCTTCAGCGTCGGCTGGTAGGTGGCGACGAGGTCCTTGATGAACTGGTTCTGCGCGGCGCTCGAGTAGTCGGTCATCAAGGTGATGTCGCTGTTGGACGTGCCTTTGTAGTTGGCCATGTCCAGCTGCATCACGCCGATCACCTTCTTGCCCTTGGCCTTGTAGTCGGCAGCGATCGCGGCCGATCCCTTCAGGCCCACCTCTTCAGCGGCGTAGGCCATGAACTGGATGGTGCGCTTGGGCTTGTAGCCGCTGGACAGCAGCACGCGCATCGCCTCTTGCAGCGAGGCGATGCCCGAGGCGTCATCATCCCCACCCGGCGCGATGCTGTTCTCGTTGGTCCAACCGATCGTCGAGTCCAGATGGCCGCCAACGACGATGATCTTGTTGGGGTTCGTCGTGCCCTTGATCTCCAGGATCACCGACTTTTGCGGCCAGCTCGGATGATCGAACTGTTTCACCGTCACATCGGTGCGGTTGCCGGCAAGCGCCTTCCACTTCTGCAGCAGCTGGTCGCTGGCGGCGATGCCGCCCGTGGTCGTGTAGTAGCGGTTCTTGTAGTCGGTCGACAGGCTCACGATGGTCGAGCGGATGTTGCTCTCCTGCACCTGCGGCAGCAGCGAGTTCACCTCGGTCTGGTCGTCAATCGCGTAACTGACGCCCAGGGTGGTCTCAGGCTGCGCAGCGCGGCCGAGCCGGGCGATGGTCTGGCGGCCCTCGGCGCGGCTCGCATGCACGATGAAGCCGCCGCAGCGGTTCAGGCGCTCGTGGATGTCTTGCGACAGTCGGGGCAGCGCCTCTTCGTCCACCTGCATCAGGTAGACCGACTCCTGGCGGGGGCCCACACGGCCATCAGCCTGCGGTGCGCGGACGGTCACCGACAGGGGCTCCACCTGCTCCAACGAGGCGCCGGCGCGGCGCAACAGGCGGTAGGCGTCTTCACCCATCGAGGCCCACACCATCGGGCCCGCATGGGCAGAAGCGGCGAAACAGCTTGCCAGGGTGGTGGCCACCCAGGCAGCACGGCGTGATGTCATTGATGTCTCCTTGTCACTGTCCAATCAGTCAATAGGGCTTTTGGCCCCACCACGGTCGGGGGCCCGTGAAAGGGCCCTGCGACCTTACCGGGTCTCGGCCTGTTCGTGCGATGTCGGCCCGTGTCCAAAGGTTTTCGGTCGCACGCCACGGCTCTGGCTGCTGGATGCACGGAAGGCGCCGAACTCTGTGGCTCGTGAAAAGCGCGCCAAGAAAAAGGCACCGGGGTTGCCGGTGCCGAAGATTCAAGCCCTGGCGCCGCGCGCGCCAGGGCCCGGGGCCTCACGCCCTTTACTTGCCGTCGCTGCCCAGCTCCACCAGGTAGGCCAGCGCCAGCTTCGAGAACTTCAACGCATGGTTGGCGTTGTTGCCCGACTTGGCCAGCGTGTCGTTGCTGGTGTGGATCAGCTTGTTGTCGTTGGCCAGCGGCGCTTCGAAGGGGAACGAAGCGACATAGCCCTTGTTGGTCCACGAAGCGTGGTCCGAGCAGGCGTAGCCGCAGCGGTCTTCGTTGACCTTCAGCGTGGGCAGGTAGTGGGCAGCCAGGTCCTTCACGAACTTGTTCTGGGCCGAGTTGGTGTAGTCGGTGATCATCGTGATGTCACTCGACGAGCCCTGGTAGTTCGTCATGTCGAGCTGCAGCACGCCGACGACCTTCTTGCCCTTGTTCTTGTAGTCGGTGGCGATGCCCTGCGAACCCCGCAGGCCCACTTCTTCGGCCGCATAGGCCATGAACTGCAGCGTGCGCTTGGGCTTGTAGCCGCTGGACAGCAGCACCCGCATCGCTTCTTGCAGCGAGGCCACGCCCGACGCATCGTCGTCGGCGCCCGGGGCGATGCTGTTCTCGTTGGTTCCGCTCAGCAGGATGGAATCGAGGTGACCACCGATGACCACGATCTTGCCGGGGTTGGTGGTGCCCTTGATCTCGAGGATCACCGACTTCTGCGGCCAGCTCGGGTGGGTGAACTGGGACACCGTCACGTCGGTGCGCGAACCCGCCAGGGCGCGCCAGCTGGCGGCCAGCTGATCGCTCGCTGACACACCGCCCGAGGTGGTGTAGTAACGGTTCTTGTAGCCGGTCGACAGCTGCTCGATCGTCGCGCGGATGTTGCTCTCTTGAATCTGCGACAGCAGCGGGGTCACTTCGGCGTCGTTGTCGATCGCGTAGCTGATCAACGGCTTCACGCCCCGCTGAGCGGCCTCACGGAAGCCCTGAACAGCTTGGCGGCCCTCGGCGCGGGTCGCGTGCACCATGAAGCCGGCGCAATTGCCCAGCTTTTCGTGCACATCTCGCGAGAGTTGCGGCAGCGCGTCTTCGTCCACCTGCATCAGGTAAACGGTTTCGTCGCGGCGGCCCACCCGGCCATCGGCCTGGGGAGCCCGGATCGACACCGAGAACGGCTCGACCTGCTGCAGATCGGCGCCAGCGCGGCGCAGGAAGCGGTAGGCGTCTTCACCCATCGAGGCCCAGACCATCGGTCCGGCGTGGGCGGAAGCCATGAAACAGGTGGCCAGCGTGCTGGTCAACAGGGCGGCGCGGTGTAGTTTCTTCATGATGTCTCCTTGTCACTGGAAATCAGTCAAAGGGGCCGGATTGCCCTGCGGTCGGGGGCCCGCATCAGGCTCGGCGACAATACTGGGTTTGCTGCCGCTGGGTATCCCCAAGGCGCTGGCCTTTATCTTTTTTGACTCTCTCAATCCCTGTCGAGCATGAGTGCCTTCAATGAAGAGCGCGTGTTGAGCGTGCACCACTGGACTGACCGCCTGTTCAGCTTCACCACCACCCGTGACAGCTCGTTGCGCTTTTCGAACGGCCACTTCACGATGATTGGCCTGCGCGTCGAGGGCAAACCGCTGCTGCGGGCCTATTCGATCGTCAGCGCGAACTACGAAGAGCACCTCGAATTCCTGAGCATCAAGGTGCCCGATGGCCCGCTGACCTCGCGCCTGCAGCACATCCAGCCGGGCGACAGCATCATCGTCGGCCGCAAGCCGACGGGCACCCTGCTGATCGACTACCTCACCCCCGGCAAGCGGCTGTACCTGCTGTCCACCGGCACCGGCATGGCGCCCTTCTTGAGCATCGTGCGCGACCCCGAGACCTACGAGAAGTTCGAGCAGGTCATCCTGGTGCACGGTGTGCGCGAAGTGAACGAGCTCGCCTACCACGACTACCTCACCCGCGACCTGCCAGCGCACGAGTTCCTCGGCGAAATGGTCACGCGCCAGCTGCTGTACTACCCCACCGTCACCCGTGAGGCCTACAAGCACCAGGGTCGCGTCACCACGGTGATCGAAAACGGCCAACTGGCCCACGACCTGCGCTTGCCGGCGCTCAATGCCGCCGAAGACCGCGTGATGATCTGCGGCAGCCCCGCGATGCTGCGTGACCTGAAGGTGATGATGGAAGCCCGCGGCCTGAAGGAGGGCAACACCTCCACCCCGGGCGACTATGTGATCGAGCGGGCCTTCGTCGACCAGTGACGCGACAGTGACGCGCCGATGGCGGTGCCTTGCGAGGCACCGCCGTGGGGCAGGCTGCATGCCCGTTCCGGGCAACTTTACAAACGGGACGCGAGGGGCTTGCATCGGCCCGGCAACATGAAGTTACGCACTGGCTGACAAGGGCCGTGCGTCACGAATGCGCCGACCGTCTACACGCCTCTCTTCCCCCTTCCGCCCCTCGGGTCTTGACAGCCACCCCGGCCTGACAGCCCCCCGCAGCCCCGCTGCCTTCCGGGGCCGCTCTTCACCGCACTCCCGGGCCGATTCGCCAGCCCCGGCCACAGCCCTCACGCGCCGCGCCGCGGTGCTGCTCAGCCCCCTGCTGCTGGCCGCCTGCGCGACCGCGCTGCAACCGCCCGAGGTGGCTCCAGCCGTCAACGCGAACGCCCTCGCCCACTGGGCACATGCCGAGCCCCTGGCCGCCAGCACAGGCCCCGATGCCAGCGCATTGGCCCACTGGTGGCAACAGTTCGACGACCCCTCGCTCGAATCGTTGGTGCGCCAGGCACTGGCGGCCAACCTCGACATGAAAATCGCCCAGGCCAATCTGCGTGCCGCCCAGGCGGCGCGCGCGGCCACCGAATCCGGCTTCTCGCCGGTCGTCGGCACCTCGGGCAGCGCCACCCGCAACACGACCCGGCAGACCGGCAACAACACCTACCGCCTGAGCCTCAACGCCAGTTGGGAGCCCGATCTGGCAGGCACCCAGCGTGCCGCGTTGACGGCGTCGCAAGCCGACGAGCAGGCGGCCCAGGCGGATGTGGCGGCCACCCAGGTGAGCCTCTCGGGCGAACTGGCGCTGGCCTACCTGCAGTGGCGCAATGCGCAGGCGCGCGAGAGCATCACCCGTGAGAGCCTCGCCAGCCTTGAGCAGACGAGGCAGTTGGCGCAGTGGAAGGCGCAGGCCGGCCTGGCCAGCGGCCTTGACGTGGATCAATCGCGCCTGGCCGTCGAGCAGACCCGCGCCAGCCTGATCGCGCTCACCGATGAGATAACCAGCTATGAGCACACCATGGCTCTGCTGCTTGGCCTGTCGCCCGCGCAATGGAAGAGCCAGTGGCAGCCGCCACTCTCCGCCGGGGCCGGCCGGGTGCCGCAGGCCACTGCCGCCCTGCAGCGGCTGGCGATCGGCCTGCCCGCTGACCTGCTGCGCCGCCGACCCGACCTGCAGGCCGCCGAGGCCCAGGTGCGCGGCGCCTGGGCCCGCACCGAGCAGACCCGGCGCGCCGGCTTCCCGGGCCTCAGCCTCACCGGCTCTCTGGGCCTGCAGGCGCTGACGGTGGGCGGGCTGTCGTCCGCCGGTGCGGGCCTGGCCACCTTGGCCGCGGCGGTCGACTGGACACTCTTCGACGCCGGCGCCAGGCAAGCCCAGGTGGCGCAGCAGCAGGCGCTGCTCGATGCCAGCCGCAGCAGCTACGACGCGGCCGTGCTTTCCGCCGTGAAAGATGTGGAAGACAGCCTCGCCACGCTGCAAAGCGGCCGGGCGCGCGCCGACGCCCTGCAGCAGGCGGCCGACGCCGCCGGGGCCACGCTGGCCGGCACCCAGGCCCAGCACCAAGCGGGCCTGACCGATTTCGCCACCCTGCTGGAAGCGCAGCGCAATGAGCTGAGTGCGCGGCTGGCGCTGCAGTCCGGCGCCACCGATGTCTCGTTGCAGCTGGTGCGCCTCTACAAGGCGCTGGGCGGCGGCTGGCAAGCCACCGACACGCCCCGCGCCGCCGCCTCGTCCTGATTCCTCCCGTTTTCTGCCGTCCTCGGCTGTTTTCCCATGTCTGAAGCCCCCTCCTCCTCTCCAGACGATCGCCAGGCGCCTGACTGGCTGCTCGGCGACACCCGCCCGCGATGGAAGCGCCGCTCCACCTGGGTGGCCGTGGGCCTGGCCGCCTCGCTGGTGGCCGGTGGCCTGGCGTGGCAGCGTGCGCAGCAGCGCCAGGCTGCACCGCACTACGTCACCGAGCCCGTCACCCGTGGCGACGTCTCGCTGCAGGTCACCGCCAACGGCACCTTGCAGCCCACACGCTCGGTCAACATCGGCAGCGAACTCTCAGGCACCGTGAGCGAGGTGCTCGTCGACGTCAACGACCGGGTCAAGAAGGGCCAGGTGCTGGTGCGGCTGGACACGGCCAAATTCGCCGACCAAGTCGCCAAGTCCGAAGCCGCCCTGCGCAGCGCCCGGGCCTCTGTCGCCCAGGCGGTGGCCACCGCCCAGCAGGCCAAGGCCGCCCTCGGGCGGCTGGAAGAGGTGCAGCGCCTGTCCGGCGGGAAGCTGCCGGCCGCCACCGAGCTCGACAACGCCCGCGCCACCTTGGCCCAGGCCGAGGCCACCGAGGCGAGCGCCCGGGCCAACGTGGCCCAGGCCGAAGCCACGCTGCGCACCGACCGCACCAACCTGGAGAAGGCCTCGATCCGCGCGCCGATCGATGGCGTCGTCCTCACCCGCAGCGTCGACCCGGGCAACGCGGTGGCCGCCTCGCTGCAGGCCGTGACGCTGTTCACCATGGCCGAAGATCTCACGCAGATGAAGCTGTCGGTCAATGTGGACGAGGCCGACGTGGGCCAGGTGAAGGAGGGCCAGACGGCCCAGTTCAGCGTCAGCGCGTGGCCCGGCCGGCGCTATCCGGCCAAGATCAGCCGCGTGGCCTATGGCTCGACCACCACCGACAACGTGGTCACCTACACCACCCAACTGCTGGTCGAGAACCCCGATCTCACATTGCGGCCCGGCATGACGGCCACCGCCACCATCGCCGCCACCGAACGGCCGCAAGTGCTGCGGGTGCCGAACACGGCGTTCTCGTTCAGCCCGGCCGCCCCGGGGGGCGCCGACAACGCAGCCAAGGGCGGCGCGGCCGCGCCCGGCGGCGGGGGCTCAGGCGGGGGCAGCATCGTCTCGCAACTCATGCCTCGCCCGCCCGGCCTGCAGCAGCGGCGCGCTCGCCCCGCCGGTGGTGCGGGAGGTGGTACCGAGCACGCCGCCGGCCGCGAACGCCAGATCTGGACACTGCAGGACGGCGTGCCCAAGGCCGTGACGGTGACGGCCGGCCTGTCGAACGGCAAACTCACTGAAGTCTCCGGCCCCGACGTGCGCGAGGGCATGGCGGTGATCATCGACCAGCAGCAAGGCGGCGCACGATGAGTGGTGAGGCACCGCCGCTGATCCGCCTGCGGGGCGTGACCAAGACCTACGGCCAGGGCGCCGTGGCCTTCCAGGCGCTCAAGGGGGTCGATCTCGACGTGGAGCGCGGCGAGTTCGTCGCCGTCATGGGCCCGAGCGGTTCGGGCAAGTCCACGGTGATGAACCTGCTGGGCTGCCTGGACACGCCCACCAGCGGCCAGTTCCAGTTCGACGGCATCGCCATCGAGCGCCTGGGGCGCGACCCACGGGCTCGCCTGCGGCGCCGGCACCTCGGCTTCGTCTTCCAGGGCTTCAACCTGCTGGCGCGCACCACTGCGCTGGAAAACGTCGAGCTGCCTCTGCTGTACCGGGGCGAGCCGGCCGCCCAGCGCCACGCGGCCGCGCGCGCTGCCCTGGCCGAGGTGGGGCTGGCAGGGTGGGAGACGCACACGCCGGCAGAGCTCTCTGGCGGCCAGCAGCAGCGCGTGGCCATCGCGCGCGCGATCGTGACCCGGCCGACCGTGCTGCTCGCCGATGAGCCGACCGGCAACCTCGACACCGCCCGCAGCGTCGAGATCATGGAGCTGCTCGACCGCCTGAACCGGGAGCAGGGCATCACCGTGCTGATGGTGACCCACGAGCCCGACATGGCGGCGCATGCGCGTCGCATCGTCTATTTCCGCGATGGCCGCATCGAGCGCGACGAGGCCACCGCGCCCGTCGCCGAAGGGGTGGCGTGATGTGGGGCAACACCTTGCTGCTGGCGCTGCGCGAAATCCGCCGCAACCTGCTACGCTCGTTCCTCACGGTGCTGGGCATCGTCATCGGCGTGGCGGCCGTGATCACCATGGTCACGCTCGGCAATGGCGCCACGCAGGCGGTGCGCGACCAGATCAGCAGCCTGGGCAGCAACCTGCTGATGGTGCGGCTCGGGCAACGCCTGGGCCCCGGCATGGGCGGTGCCGGCGCGCCGGCCTTCAAAGAGAGCGACATCGACGCCATCCGCTCGCAGATCGGCGGGCTGAAGGCGGTGGCGCCGGAAGTGCGCTCGGGCGTCACCGTGGTGGGCAATGGCAAGAACTGGGCGACCACCGTCACGGGCAGCACGAACGACTACTTCACCACCAGCAACTGGACGATCGCCAGCGGCCGCCACTTCAGCGATGAAGAAGAGGCCAGCGGCGCGGCGGTGTGCGTGATCGGTGCCACGGTGCGGCGCGAGCTGTTTGGCGCCTCGTCGGACCCGCTGGGTGAGCAGGTGCGCATCAAATCGTTCTCGTGCGAGGTGATCGGCACGCTGGGCGCCAAGGGCCAGGCGGCCATGGGCATGGACCAGGACGACACCATCATCGTCCCCTTGCGCACCGCGCAGCGCCGGGTCAGCGGCACGACGCGCATCAACACCATCCTCGTGTCGATGCGCGATGGTGCCGACGCCAGCCGCATCACCAACGCGCTGACGAACCTGCTGCGCGAGCGGCGCAAGCTCGCAGAAGACGCCGACGACAACTTCAACGTGCTGGACACGGCCCAGATTGCCCAGACGCTGTCGGGCACCACGCAGTTGATGACCTCGCTGCTGGGCGCGGTGGCCGCGGTAAGCCTGCTGGTGGGCGGCATCGGCATCATGAACATCATGCTGGTCAGCGTGACCGAACGCACCCGCGAGATCGGCGTGCGCCTGGCCATTGGGGCGCTCGAACGCGAGGTGCTGATGCAGTTCCTGATCGAGGCGGTGGTGCTCTCGTCGCTGGGCGGGCTGGCCGGCGTGGTGCTGGCCACCTTGGCCTCGGTGTCACTGGCCGCGCTGATGCAGATGCCCTATCTGTTCAACCCGGGCATCAACCTGCTGGCCTTCGTGTTCTCGGCCGCCATTGGCGTGGTGTTCGGCTACTTCCCGGCCCGCCGCGCCGCCCGGCTGGACCCGATCGAGGCGCTGCGGCACGAGTAAGCGGGCCGAGGAGGGGCTTTCGCGTAGAGTGCCGCGGTCGCCACACCGCGTGTCCGTCTCGCTGCCGCCATGAAACGACTGCCCCTGCTGCCCTCCCTTCCTGCGGCCCTGCTGATCAGCGCCTCGATGCTGATAGGCTGCGCCTCCACCCCCGAGCCCAAGCCCCACACCGCCGGCCGCGGCGTCACCGTGCTGGTGACGCCGTTCATGATCCCCGTGCTGAACCGGCAGCGCAATGTGCGGCTCTACCTGCCGCCCAGCTACGGCACGAGCGACAAGCGCTACCCCGTCATCTACATGCACGACGGGCAAAACCTGTTCGACGAGGCCACCTCGTATGCCGGCGAATGGGGGGTGGACGAGACCCTCAACGAGATGGCCGCCCAGCGGGGCCTGGAGGTGATCGTGGTCGGGGTGGACAACGGTGGCGAGCACCGCCGTCGCGAGCTGAACCCGTTCGACAACCCCACCTATGGCGCGGGTGAGGGCGAGGCCTACCTGAGCTTCATCGTCGACAAGCTCAAGCCCCTCATCGACCGCCAGTACCGCACGCTCACCGGCCCGCAAGACACCGCCATCATCGGCAGCTCGATGGGCGGCCTGATCTCTGACTACGCGATCCACCGCTACCCGCAGGTCTTCAGCCGCGCTGGCGTGCTGTCGCCGGCCTATGCCACGGCCGACCCCGGCATCTACAATTTCGCGGCCCGCCAGCCGCTTGCAGCCGGCACGCGCGTGTATTTCTCGATGGGCGGCAAAGAAGACGAGCAGGCCGTGCCGAACGTGCAGCGCATGCACGCGCTGGCCGCCGCCCAGCGCCCCGAGCCAGGCGCAGTCACCTTGCACATCGTGCCCGAAGCGCAACACAACGAGGCGGCCTGGCGTGCCGAGCTGCCGAAGGTGCTCGAGTTCCTGTTCGCGCCCTTGCCCCCCGCCGCATCGGCCTCGCAGCCCGCTCGCACCACGCCGTGAGCCCCGCCGGCCTGCCCGTGCTCTGGGCCGATGAGCAACTCATCGCCGTCGACAAGCCCGCGGGCATGCTCTCGGTGCCCGGCCGAGGGCCCGAGCGGGCCGACTGCGCCGCCAGCCGGGTGCAGGCCGTGTGGCCCGATGCCCTCATCGTCCACCGGCTGGACATGGGCACCTCGGGCGTGCTGGTCTTCGGCCGCGGCCCCGAGGCGCAGCGCCGCCTCAGCGCCGCCTTCGCCGAACGCCGGGTGGACAAGCGCTACCTGGCCATCGTGGCCGGCGTCCCCACCGCCCACACCGGCACGGTGGAACTGCCGCTGATCTGCGACTGGCCCAACCGGCCCCGGCAGATGGTCGATTTCGAACGCGGCAAGCCCTCCACCACCCACTGGCGGGTGCTGCAACCCGCGGCCGACGGCGCCACCGCCCGGCTCGAACTCATCCCCTTCACGGGCCGCTCGCATCAACTGCGCGTGCACATGCAGGCCATCGGGCATCCGATCGTCGGCGACGAGCTCTACGCCCCGGCCGAGGTGCTGGCGATGTCCCCTCGCTTGCTGCTGCATGCCGAGTGCCTGACACTGCCTCATCCGGCGGGCGAAAGCGCCCTCACACTGCGCGCACCCTGCCCGTTCTGACCCACCTTCCGCCGTCACCGGTCACCCCGCATGCGCCAACCCGTTGATCTGCCCAAGGCCTACCGATTGCTCAACCACGGCCCCACCGTGCTGGTGAGCGCCCAGCACGATGGCCGCCAGAACGTGATGGCCGCAGCCTGGGCCATGCCGCTGGATTTCGAACCGCCCAAGGTGGCGGTGGTGCTGGACAAAGCCACCTACACCCGCGAGCTGGTCGAAGCCTCGAATCATTTCGCGCTCAGCGTGCCGTGCCAGGCCCAGGCCCGCATCGTGAATGCGGTGGGCACGCACAGCGGCCGCGATCAGGACAAGTTCGCCGCCTACGGCTTGCACACGCTGGACGAGCCCGCCGCCCATTCACCCCTGGTCAGCGGCTGCGTGGCGTGGCTCGATTGCGAGCGACTGCCCCAACCCGAACAAGAAGGCCGCTTCGATCTCTTTCTCGGCCAGGTGACGGGCGCCTGGGCGCTGAGCCGGGTGTTCTCATCCGGCCGCTGGCATTTCGAGGGCCACGACCACCTGCGCACACTCCACCACATTGCTGGCGGCCAGTTCTTCGCCATCGGCCAGCCGGTCGATGGCAGCAAGTGAGCCCCCGGCCCGCTACTCCTCTTTGATCTCTGATCCCTTTCACTGCGCACACCATGCTCCACCACCTCACCGTGATCACCGGCGCCTCGCGCGGGCTGGGTGCTGCGATGGCAGCCCAACGCCTGCGCGAAGGCCACCACGTCATCGGCATCTCGCGCCAGGCTTCCCCCGAGCTGGCCGCGCTCGCCGCCCGCGAGGGCAGCAGCGGCGGCAAGCTCACCCAATGGCGATTCGACCTCGCCGAGCCCGAGGCCGCCGCCAAGCAGCTGGCCACCTGGCTCGGCTCGCACGATGGGCAGGCCTACGCCAGCGTTAGCCTCATCAACAACGCCGGCGTGGTGACCACGCCCGGCCCGCTTGAAAAGACACCGTGGGCCGAAGCCGCGCGCGGCCTGCGCGTCGGGCTGGAAGCGGCCGTGCTGCTGAGCGGTGCCTTCTTGCAAGGCACCACGGGTTGGCCGGGCCAGCGCAAGGTGCTGCTCATCTCGTCGGGCCTGGGCCGGCGCGCCATGGCCGGCAGCGCCGTGTACTGCGCCGCCAAGGCCGGCATGGATCACTTCGCCCGCGCACTGGCCCTCGAACAGGGCGCGGTGCCCCACGGGGCACGCGTCGTCTCGCTCGCGCCCGGCATCATCGACACCGACATGCAGGTGCAACTGCGCAGCGCCGACCCCAGCGCCTTTCCCGAGCAAGAGCGCTTCGCCCAGTTCAAGAGCCAGAACCAGTTGGACACCCCCGACACCGCCGCCGCCAAAGTGCTGGCCTACCTGGACCGGGCCGACTTCGGCCAGGCGCCCGTCGGCGACGTGCGCGACGCTTGAGCGGCCGCGTGGACCACTGCGTCGGGCAGGCGAGCGGCCCGGCGCCACCCGGGCGTCGCCTCACAGCGCCGGCACGATCCGGCGCAACTGCTCGGCGAACTCCAAGACCAGCGCCGGAGGGCGCGGCAGATCGAAGCGGATGGTCAGCCCCACCGTGGGCAGCCGAGGCAACTGGCGGCTGGTGGGCAGCACCTGCAGGTCGTCCGGCACGGCGGCCTGCGTGAGCACGGCGATGGCCTGCCCCGAGCGCACCACCGCCAGCAGGCCCGACATCGCGCCACTCGCATACGCCACGCGATAGGGGCGCCCGGCGGCTTCCAGCCTCTCGCAGGCCCAGCGGTGATCGAGCGTGTCAGGGTCAGACAACGCGAGCTGCAATGGTTCGCGCGAGGCCGCGTCGTCGTGCCGGTTGCCCACCCACACGAGCGGCTCGCGGCGCAAGATGGCAGCGGCCGCACCGGTGTCGGCGGTGGAGATCAGCGCCAGGTCGAGCGCGTGCTTGGCCAATTGCTCTTGCAGCCGGGGCGTGGGCGCGCAATACACCTCGACGAACACCTGAGGATGCAGGCCGGCGAAGCTGCGCAGGATGTGCGGCAGGAACGCGGCCGCGTAGTCATCGGGGCAACCGAAGCGCAGCGTGCCGCTGAGGCCGGCGCCCGAGACATCGGCCACCGCCGCATCGTGGTGGCGCAAGATCGTGCGCGCATGGCCCAGCAGCCGTTCACCGTGCAGCGTGAGCGTGACGCCCCGGCCCGTGCGGTTGAGCAGTGGCTGGTTCAGCATCTCTTCCAGCTTCTTCACCTGCATGCTGACAGCCGCCTGCGTGCGGCCCACCTGGTCGGCCGCACGGCCCAGTGTGCGCGTCTCGGCGATGGCCACAAACGTGCGCAGCAAGTCGATGTCCAGGTGTCGGCTCATGCGGTCGAAGCCGTCATCGCGGCTGATAGCTGGGTTCAGAAATATTAGCTTTTCTGGCGTGTACGCCAACCTTACGCTGGCGGCGTTTTCCACCACCGAGAGCGCACGATGTCCCGCAACGCCGAGCCCGCCTTCTGGAACAACGCCCGCCACCTCATCCGCTACGGCGGCACCTTCGAGCCCCTGATCATCGAGCGGGCGCAGGGCAGCTTCGTTTACGACGCCGATGGCCGCGCCATCCTCGATTTCACCTCCGGGCAGATGAGCTCGCTGCTCGGCCACGGGCACCCCGAGGTCGCCGCCGTGGTGGCCGAGCACGCCCATCGGCTGGACCATCTCTTCAGCGGCATGCTCAGCCGCCCGGTGGTCGACCTGGCCACCCGCCTCGTCGAGGCCACGCCAGCTGGGCTGGACCGTGTGATGCTGCTGAGCACCGGCGCCGAATCCAACGAAGCGGCCATCAAGATGGCCAAGCTCTACACCGGCAAGTTCGAGGTGGTGAGCTTCGCCCAATCGTGGCACGGCATGACGGGCGGCGCCGCATCGGCCACCTACAGCGCCGGGCGCAAAGGCTATGGCCCGTCCGCCGTGGGCTCGTTCGCCATTCCGGCCCCCTACCCCTATCGGCCTCGCTTCGAACGCAATGGTCAGTTCGATTGGCAGGCCGAACTCGACTACGCCTTCGACCTGATCGATCGCCAATCCAGCGGCAACCTGGCCGCCTTCATCGCCGAACCCATCCTCAGCTCAGGCGGCCTCATCGATTTGCCACTGGGCTACTTGGCGGCCCTGAAAGCCAAATGCGTCGAGCGAAGCATGCTGCTGATCCTCGACGAAGCGCAAACCGGCGTGGGCCGCACCGGCATGATGCTGGCCTGCGAACGCGACGGTGTGGTGCCCGACATCCTCACGCTGTCGAAAACACTGGGGGCGGGCCTGCCCCTGGCCGCTGTGCTCACCTCGGCCGCCATCGAAGAAGCGTGTCACGACCGTGGCTTTCTCTTCTACACCACGCACGTCTCCGACCCCCTGCCCGCCGCTGTGGGCCTCAAGGTGCTGGAGGTGGTGCAACGCGACCGCCTGATCGAACGCGCCCGCATCGCCGGCCAGCGGCTTGAGCTCGGCCTGAGAGCGCTGCAGGAGACCAGCGACTGCATCGGCGACGTCCGCGGCCGCGGGCTGCTGCTGGGCATTGAGATCGTGAAGAGCCGCGCCAGCAAACAAGCCGCACCCGACCTCGGCACCGCCATCACGCGCGAGTGCATGCGGCTGGGGCTAAGCATGAACATCGTGCAACTGCCCGGCATGGGCGGCGTCTTCCGCATTGCACCACCCCTGACCGTCAGCGACGAAGAGATCGATCTCGGCCTGGCTCTGTTGCGGCTGGCGATTGAGAAGGTGGTGTGAGGGGCGTGTGGGGCGATAGGGTCGAGCAATCTGATTGAGCTGAGCTGAACTGGCCGCGCACGGCATCTCACCGCTTGCAGAAGGGGCCGGAGGGCATATTCCGCGCTTACGGCGTCGGCATGCGTTCGAATGCCGGCAACGACGGATCCATGCGATCCCACGGCAACCCGCGCGCGCTGTAAGTCAATACCTGGGGCTCGAAACGCGACGGCTCATCGAGGCTGGTCGCCGGAACCGCGACGAAGTCCGGCATGGCGGCAAAGGTCAGATAGACCGGTGTGCCGCAGACCGGGCAGAAGGCATGGGATTTGAGGTTGCCGCTATCGCCCGCCACCTCCCAGTGCGAAGCGGCCCCGGTGATCTTCATGTCCTGGCGCGCCGGGAACGTCAGGTACGAGCCGTGTCCCGTACCGCTTCGACGTTGGCAGTCGCCGCATTGGCAGTGGTTCTGAAAGACAGGCGCGTGAGGCGTCTCGAAGCGAATTGCGCCGCAGGCACAGCCGCCGGCGAATGGTCGAGTCATGGAGAGCTCCGGGGTGCGTTGGAGGGTGCGCCGATCAGAAGGGGCGGTTTGAATGCGTTCGGATATGGCGCCATTCAAACGCCCTTGGGTTTGGCAAAGACGTCGATGCCTTGCCCGGTCTCGAGCAACGACTTGAGGCTGGACAGCACGATGGGCCAGCCGTGCTGGATGCCCTTGGCCATGCCGCTGCCGGCCTCGAGTTCATCGTGGCTGACAGTCAGACGCACCATGCCGTCGTAGGGTGCGATGTCAAAGGTGACACGGCTGTACGCAGCAGGGTCGTCAGCGCGCGACGGACTGGCCCAGGTGATGACGAGCCGCGTCGGCGGCACGACTTCGACCACCTTGCCGATCACGTTGACGGTGCGCTGCTCGTTGGCCCGCACGTGCTGCCAGTCGGACCCGGGCTTCCAGTCGGAGATGTTCTCGTGCCCCCAATAGCGCCGCGCGACCTCAGGCTGGGCAATGGCCTCGAACACCTCTTCCGGCGTCGATCGAATGTAGGTCACGTAGACGAAGCTCGTCTTCTCGCTTTCCATGGTCACTCTCCTTCGAGTTGTTTCTTCAGGTCGTGCAGCAGGCTCAGCCGCTGTCGCTCGAACTTGCGCACCCACCGCTCGTAGACCTCGTGCAGCGGCATCGGGTTGATGAAGTGCAGCTTCTCCCGGCCGCGCCAGACGGGCGTGACCAGGTTGGCGGCCTCCAGCACCCCGATGTGCTGCGTGGCCGACTGCCGCGACATCTCCAAGTGTTCGCAGAGTTCGCCCAGGGTCTGCCCGTTTCGTTCATGCAGCAGATCCAGCACCTTCACCCGTGTTGGGTCGCCCAGCGCCTTGAAGACCTTGTCGATGTCCATTGCGTCCGTCGTCGTTGTTGTCATTATGCAGGCATTTGCCTGCATGTCAAAAGCCCCACCGCCCTTGAGATGTACCCGGATGGCTTACCAAGAGCCATGCAGACTCCCGCGGGCAGGTCACGCGCCGCGAGCCACGGGCCACGTGCAAGATCCCAAGCCAGAAGGCAATGTTCGGCGTCAAGACATCTGGACGCCCCGGACACGCCCGCACGCCCACGGCGCTGCTCGTTGATCAGCCCGTCGGCCCGTCCGTTGCCCGTGCCCGCTGTGCCATCAAGCGCTTGCGCACCGCGTAGATGTTGTTGCGCAGCGTGTAAAGCTCGTCGGCATAGGAGAGCGGTACCGCAATGCGGTGTGCGACACGGTCCAACTCGTCCAGCTCGTTGAGCAAGGCGTCGCCCTCGGCCGTGCCGGTTTCCAGCTTGGCTTCCACCTCGCGCAGTCGCGCATACCAGCGGAACACGCGCGAGCGCACTCGGAAGGTATAGAGCGGTGGCACGACGCGCGACAGCGGCAGCATCAGCACCAGCAGGCCGCCGACCACCAGCCACATGCGTTCCAGCAGATTGCCCGCCCAAAAAGGCAGGTAGCGCGCCCAGGCCGGCGGTGTGCCGTTGATCGCGCGGTCGCCCTCGGCGCTGACCGGAAGCTCGCTGGTGCGGGTGTTGGGAAAGTCGCGCGTGCCATTGAACCAGCCGGCCTCACCGTGCAGCCCCAAGGCCGCCTGCGCAAACAGCTGGCGCAGCGCGGGGTGCGTCTGCTCGCGGGACAACAGCGCCGTGGTGGTGGCCAGCAAAGGCACATCATGAGGCGGGAAATCGGCCGCCATGTCGACCACACCGCGCGGCAGCGTCACCGTGGAGAGGAAAGGCAGGTGCCGCGAATAGGCCTCGTTCTGCTCGAAGCCCATCAGCGCAATGGCTGGGTCGCGCAGCAACGCGCGGATCAGGCTGGACTGCGGCGCCGAGATCAACACCGCGGCGTCCAATTGCCCCTGGCGCAGCGCCGCGCCGGCGGCATCGGGCGCGAGATTGGACAGGCGCAGATCGGAAGGCTTCAGCTGGTTCAGCGCCAGCAGCTTCTCCACAATCTGCGGTACCCCGCTGCCGTCCTGATCCACATTGACGCGCAGGCCGCGCAACTGGCCCAGGCGCTGCAGCTCGCCGCCCGGCTGGCGACGCGCGATGCCAAGGTCGCGGCGATAGAAGATCCAGATCGGCTCGTAGAACAGGCTGCCCAGCGAAACGATGCCGGCCTCGGTGTCAGCCGCCGGATCGGCCATGCCGCCACGTACAAAGCCCACATCGGCCGTGCCCGCGCGCAGATGCGCCAGATCGTCCTGCGCGCCTTCGCTGGCGATCAGCTGCACCGCAATGTGCTCGCGCGCCAGGGCCTTCGCGTAGCCTTCGCCGAAGCCGGCATAGGCACTTCCCGCCGGGCCGGTGGCCAGCCTCACCTGGCGCGGAGGCTGCGGATCCAGCCACCAGTAGGCCGCCACGAGCAGGCCGCCACCCAGCAGCAGCGATGGGCCCAACGAGACCATCATGTCGCGCAGCGTCTGCAGCAGCAGGCGCAGGCTGCGCGTGGCATGCCATTGCTGAATCGGCGTCATGGCCTGCCCGGTTGCGCAAGGTAGGCCTGGGCTGACGTGAGCCAGACTCGCTCACACGCATGAGCCCCCACAGGGGTGATGGCAACCGGGGTGAACACGATCGGGATGCCGATGCATCGCATGGGTTGGGCCTTTGCCGACGAAGGATGGGCCCATCGTATTCGAGGCGTGCTGGCGCACTGTTGCGCCGCGTTTCGCAGCCGACGCGGGTTCGCCCTGCGCGAGGTCGGCCTCAGACTGATTGCAGTAGGACGCTTGGAACACTTCGAGTGGCAGCCATCGACCCAATGGGAACTTACGAGTCGACAAACTCATTGCCGAAAAGCAGTCGATCAATCTGATCCATCGACACGGCGGGCTTCCAGCCAATTCACCAGTCGCCACTTGAATGCACGTGTAGTCACATTGCGGAGGCTGACGCTCGATACACTGTCAGAATAAATGGGGAACGTGGGCAGGCAGGCGAAGAGAGGATGGGATCGGCTGTGGACGCCTACTTCTCGCGCTGTCTCTGTGTACTCGGCATGCCATAAGTGACCGCGACCTTGGCATTCTCCTTCCCAAGCGCCGCCAGGGCTCTTCCGGCCTCGTCCGATTGATTGAAGCCGTTTGCCACGACACGCAGTTGGTCAAGTTGCCGCCGATTCTCCAGCCAACGCTCGATGATTCGACCAACCACCACGACGGCGGTCGTCGCGAGCGTCAGTGTCGCTGCAACGGTGACCGGCTCGGTGGCAAGTTTCTCAGACTTTAGGTTTCGACGCTCGATCTCAATCTGGTCAAGAATTTCGTTATCAAGCTCGTTTGTCAAAAAGGCGAGGAGGTCCTCTGTGTACCTCCCCGCATCCAACATTAGTGTCGCCATGATCAGTTCTTCAAAGTGTCGACAAGTCTCGCAATGCGAGTTGGGAAGCCGCAGTTCGGGTGTTCCTGCGGAATGATGAGATACGAGTTACAGAAGTTGTCTTCGTAGTGCGGACACTGCTTGTGATGGCAGGTGCGCTGGCCTTCATCAAAGTGCGCTCCGCTGGCACGCCGAACGGCACCATACATGGTCATAAAGTCTGCCAAGAATCCACGCCAGTCAGACGCCCCACTGAGCCCCGAAGAGACAAAGCCGCTGCCATCGGGAATGCCTGAGACAAACGTCCGACTCTCGCCGTCGTCAAAGTGGATGCGATACACCGTCAGGGTGGGGCCAAACCTCTGCCTGGCCCTCCAGAAAGTTTCCGCAGTTGCCCAGGCGGGTTGGTCCATAAGCAATCCCATCTCCGGGGAAGCCCTTTGTTCTTCCGTCCACAAACGAGCCTGGACGCCAAGAAACGGGTGAACCAGACGACCGCCATCCTCCGCGGTGATCGCACCGCCAACCCATTCGTCCAAGCCAATCCGATGGTACGGACTGCCAAGAATGTACCCGTCGGCGTTCGCCTCGGCCTCGTAGGGCAACTGGCCCAGCAAATGTTCAAAGAGGTCTCGCCAGCGGCACGGCTCCGGCTGGGCCAGAAACTTGCGAGCATCGTCTTTTCGCGTCGAGAACATGCCCCATAGCCTTCCCAGTAGTTCGACGAAGGTTCGCACTGGTTCGCTGGTATGGAAAGTCGCATTGATCAGAGGGAGGATGCAGCGCAATGCCAATGCTGGGTCAGCCAAGTACGCTGCAGCGAACTTATAGGGTTCAAGCGTCGCGGGGTTGCGCTTGCACCAACGGGCAAAGACCACCGGGTCAGTTCGACTACCCTCTTGCGTGACCTGAAACTCAGCGAGGGATGTCGCGCATTCCAGTAAATCCAAAGGACTAATCCGAACTTCCTCGACAACTTCCGCCGGGAATCGCGCCTCGTCACCCCCGCATACCAGATGACTGCCGTACCGACCGACGCGCATGTCAAGACTCATCCGTTCGAACTCGGGCAGCACGCAGTCCCACTTCGAATAAGTCCGCTCTTGCCGGGACAGATGCGTAAACGCTCGCGTGGCTTGCCGAAGTGCGAGGGTGGCATATCGATATACGAATGGAAGCCTGAGCCCCTGCCAGTAGTGATAGTCCTCGTGAAACCGCACCTGCTGGGTGCGAATCGGCAGGCGGGCTAGCAATTCATTCGGAGACTCACCTTGCTGGAAGATCCTACTCCGCAACTCCTTTGCCAGCGCACCATCAATCGCTGCACCATCAACGTGCAGGAACACGACGAACGTACACGGATCTACGTGGGAACGCATGGCGAGTACCTCGTCCGAGGCCGGCTAGGGCCAGCGCTAAACACGTCAGCCAGTTTCCGCCCATCCGCAGCGCACTGCAATACATCGCCTTGAGGAACCACCAGCCGAGTTCTTCTCGCAGTTGCATTAGACCCGCTGGCTACACTCTAGCGCGGAGGATTGCATCATGCACCGCATCGTCAAGGCGCACCTGGAAAGCTTCGTCGCTAGCTTCTCGCTTGAAGCGGACGACGAGGCCAAGCAGTTCGAGAAGTTCGCGACCTACTGCGTCATCTCGAACCGATTCAGCGGCACGTTCGACCTCGACGAGGTTGTGACGGGAACCGGTGACGAGGGAATCGACGGGATCGCCATAGCGATCGACGAAGCCGTCACCGCTTCCATCGAGGACGCGCAAGCCGTTTTCGCATCACCCCGCCGCAACCACGACGTAGACATGGTTTTCATTCAGGCGAAGCGAAGTGAGGGCTTCGACCTGGGCGATTTCCTCAAGTTCAAAGAAGGCGTGCTCCGTTTCGCGACGGCCGCCCTTTACCCTGCAACGGACGAAGTGCTGGTCGAGTCGCGGGGCATGTTCGATGTCGTGCTGCGCCAGGTGCCCAAGCTGCGCAATGGCCGCCCCTCGCTGATCGCGCGGTTTGTCGCGACTGGCATCTACCAGAGGCCGGATGCTCTTGAGGTGGCGCTGGCCGACTTCCACCGGCAGGTGGAGGCCCTTGGTATCTTTCATGACATCGACATCAAGTTCGTCGACCGCGATGAGTTAACTCGGCTGTGGGTCGGAACGTACTCGGGCGTCAATGCGAGCCTGCCTGCGTTCAGCACGGCTGCGCTGCCCAATATCGCCGGTATCGACGAGGCCTACCTCGCGGTCGTCCGGGCGAGCGACTTCGTCAACAACGTGCTGATGACCGAGGACGGGAACCTGCGCACACAGGTGTTCGAGGAGAACGTGCGCGCATTTCTCGGCTTGGACAACACAGTCAACCAGTCCATCGCCGCTACGCTGGCCTCGGAGACCTCGAGCCGCTTTCCCGTGTTGAACAACGGCATCACCATCGTCAGCCCCGACGTGCAGCTTCAGGGGAACACGCTGCACCTGACGAACTTCCAGATCGTGAATGGGTGCCAGACCTCGAACGTACTCTTCGAGAACCGAGCGACCTTGGGCGACGTGATGGTGAACATCAAGGTCGTCGAGACGCAGCTTGAGGATGTCTTCTCTGAGCTGGTCCGTGCCACGAACAGCCAGACGAAGGTGGAGGACACGCAGTTCCTGTCGCTGCGCCCCATCGTGCGTAAGGTCGAGCAGTACTTCAATACGTACGAGGGCGCTGAAGGCCGCCTTTACCTCGAACGGCGCGACCGGCAGTACGTCGGTCAGGACATCCCTAACACGCGTATCTTCTCGCTGCACAACGCGGCCAAATGCGTCGCCGCCATGTTGTGCAATCGGCCTGAGCTTGCGGCGCGCTATCCGAAGACGATGTACGACGAACTGACGGGAATCATCTTCGCTGACGACACCAAGGAGATCGTCTTCTACGCCGCCTGCATCACCATGTACCGCTTCACCCTGTTGGTGTCTAACAGCACAATCCCGCAGAACTTGAAGCGATTTAAGTGGCACATGCTGCCCGTCGTCTGGGCGATCGTGAACGGGCGAGACGCGCCGAGGCTGAACTCGCGCCAGGTTGAGCGCCAAGCCCAGGCCGTTATCGACGCGATGGCGCAACACGGTGCCCGGGCAAACGAAATCTTCACTCGCGTGGCCGGCATCTGCAGCGGCCTCGGCGATGTGACGAGCGACCGACTCAAAAGGCAGGCCATTCTCGGCGAGATGCTTGCGTTGGTCTGAGGGTGGTAGGTCAGTCCGCCAGCTCAATGGAGCTTGCGAAGGCGGCCGAGCACACGTATCAGTGCGGCCGCTAGCAGCTTAGGTCTGTATGGCAGCACCCGCTGCGCCCCCCCCCGCACGCCCTTAGCGTTAGCAAAGAACCGACCGGACAACGCGAACAGCGCAGGCCCACACCGCACCAGCCTTGACCTCGGCAGCGAACCGTGTCATCTTGCGGGCGTCGCAGCACTACGAAAGGAGGTGATATGTCTTCAATCTCCCGGTCTGGGTGGGATCCCCAGCTCCTGTAGCCGGTTCTGACACTCAGACCCGCGGGCGCTCTTCACCTTTGGTGAGAGCGCCCGCGTCATTTCAGGCGACGTTGTCCGGTTGACCTGGCGTCGGGCTGGCGCTGGCCCGCGCTATGCCGCGTCGTTTGGCTTGGCTGAATCCGGTTGCTCGTGCACGCGCATGATGCGCGCCAGCTTCTGCGCCGCGCGAATGCCCTGGTCTTCGAAGTTCACGTTGACCAGCACCTGCAGTTCGAACACGTCTTCGGCCAAGGTGTCGATCTGGGCGGCCAGCTCTTGCAGTTCGTGGTCGGGGTATTCGTAGTTGAAGCGTTCGGACGAGGCCTTCAGGTCTTTGGCCATCCATGTGTCGGCGTTGCGGCCGTGCAGCCTCACCACCGAGAGCGCCGGGTGGGTCGATTTCCAGACACCCTGCGCATAGTTGCCCACGCCCTGCGGCTCGTCGACCACCACATGGGCCACGCCCATCTCGCGCTCCCATGCCAGCGTGCGCTCGGCCTGCGATTCGGCCAGCCAGCTCTGGTTGCGAAACTCGACCGCCACCAGTTGCCCGGCCATGCGCTCGACGCAGTGCTCGACATGCGTGCGCCACTCGGGTGTGCGGTTCACCCAGGGGGCGAACTGGAAGTGCACCGCGCGCAGCTTCTGTGCGGCCTGCAAAGGTTTCAGGGCATGCAGGAAACGGAACCAGATCTCGTCTCGCAACTCGCTCGGCAAATCGGCGTAGTAGTAGTTCTTCTTGCGGCCAGACAGGGGCGGCAGGTGGGGCTTGATGTCGGGTGGAAACACCTCGGGCGGTGTCTGGTGGCCGGTGAGCAGGCGAAAGGCTTTGACGTTGAACTCGAAGTCGCTGGGCGTGCGCTGGGCCCACAGCTGGGCATGCACAGGGTCTGGCAAGGCGAAGAAGCTGCTGTCGACCTCGACTATCGGGAACTGGCTGGCGTAGTAGGCCAGCCGTTGTTCGGCACTGCTGCAGCCGCGCGGGTAGAAGGTCTTGGCCTTGATCAGCGATGGGTCGGTCCAGCTGCAGGTGCCGATGCGCACATTGCGGCGGCGGCCCACCGGGCCAGGGGGCTCGGCGGGAAAGAGATCGTCTTGGGTGAGTTCGTGGGCCACGGTGCGCCTCGGGTGAGCGTTCAGTATCCGAGACACGTGAGGCCGGCGCGAGTCGGGCCCAACCCGGCCCGGCTGCCGCGTCAGCCGAAGCGCCCGTGCAGGAACCAGCCCGGCTCGCCCTGTGGCGGCGCTGGGCGCACCCGATAGATCCAGAGCAGGGGCCCGTCGGCGGGTTGGGCGATGAAGTAATCCCGGCAGACCAGATCGCCGTCCCACCAGCCGGTCTCGATGCGCTCGGGCCCCGCCAGCAGGTGCAAGGGCTGCCCCGCCAGGCAAGGGCGGGCCTGGCGCTCCATCAAGGGCTGGGGCTGGGCCAGCAGCCAGGCCGGGCGGGTCAGCCGGGCGGGTAAGGCGCTGAGAGTGGCGTTGGGGGTGGCGCCGGGGGTAGCGAAGGTGAACGATGCCGTTTTGTCGGGCGCGGTGAAGCTCTGGCGGGCATTGGCGCGCTCGGGCCGGTGATCGGCCTGCACCGCCAGCCGCTGCACCGCCTCAGGCCCCAGGCGGGCTTGCAAACGCTCGACCAGCCGCAGCAGGCCCTCACGCTGGCCGGCCTGGCTGGGAAACAGCTCGCCATTCGGCGGGGGGCCCAGCACGGGCGCATCGCAAGCCAGGCTCAGCGACAGCACCGGGGCCGCCAGTGGCTCACGCGCCAGGCGCTCGCGCAGCACGGCGTGCAGGTGCTGCGCATCGCCCGTGGGCTCAGCCAGCATGATCTCGAGACGGCTGACGTGGGCGCCGGCTTCTCCCTGCGAATTGGCCCTCAACCGGCTTTCATGGTGAAGCAGCAGCACGAAGCTCTGCACCCGTGCATGGCGCGCCTGCGCCCAGGCGAGCAGGCGCGCCAGCAGCACCTGCGCACCCGCGAGCAAGGCCTCGGTGTGGTCGGCCCGCGCCCACAAATCGGCATGGCTGAGAAAGCGCAAGGGCGGCGCTATCGGCTCGAGCGGATCGGGCACCAGGCCCCAGGCCCGGTCGAGCATCGTCAACAGCTCCGGGCCGAATCGGCGAGCCAGCCCGGCGCGTGGCTGGCGCCGCAGATCGCCCAGCGTGCGCAGGCCCATCGCTTCGAATTGCGCCAGCGCCGAGGCATCGGTGGCCAAGGCAGCGGCCGGCAGGCGCCACAGCCGCTGGTGCAGGTCGTCCCAGGCGGGCTCGGCCAAGCACAGCGGCGAGCGGGTCAAGGCGGCCGGTGGGTCGGCCTGGTGAGCCTCACGGGCCAGCAGCAGGGCCCCCAGTGCCGTGGGGGCCGAGGCACGCTGCCACCGGTGCCCCAGGGGTGCCAAAGCCTCGGCCAGGCGCTGCCACAGGCGTGCCAGGCCGCCAAAGCAGCGCAGGCTGGCCTGCACTTCGATCAGCAGGCCATGCGGCGGCGCAGGCACCACCGTGGGCGAGAAGGCCAGCAAGGCGTGGGCTGCTGCCTGCAAGGCCTCGGCATCGCGCAGCGGGTCGGCCGTGCCCAGGATCAGCTCGGGCACCAGCGCCAGGGCGGTGGCGCGCTTCATGCCGGCCTTCACCCCCCCTTCAGCCGCCGCGGCATTGACCGCCGCGATGCGATGCTGGGCCTGCAGGGCGATCGGCTCACCCGCCCGCTCGTGCCCCAGCAGCGCACTGAAGGCCTCCAGCGACAACGAGGGGAAATGAAAGCCAACCCAGAGCATGCTCGCCCACCAGAAGACCGCGCACCTGCGGCACCCAGCTCGCCCGCTCAGCGGCCGCGGGGGAAGCCCGTCAGACCCGGGAGGCCCGGGAAGCACGCGAGGCTGGGGTTGTCGCCGACCGCAGATGCACCGAAACGCCGCCAGCCGCAGCGCCGGGCGATGGCATGACCCGACGCCAGGGCGTGCCGATGGAGGCACCAAGCGCAGCCACAGCCCGCGCCGTGGCGGGCATGGGCAGCGACGAGCTTGCGTCTTGGGGCGGTGCGAGCGGGCATCAACGACAGACCCTCACGCTCAGGCTACCGGCGAATTGGCCGGCGGCCACACGGGGCTGGCTGCCGCCGCAGGGCCGCCAGGCCGCGGCGGCACCACCGCGCGAACCACCGGCACAGCGGGGCCGGCCGATGGCGGCCGCCGGTGCCCCACCGGCCGGCCGGGGCGGGCCGCCTGCTGGGGCAGACCATTCGTCGGCCGCCCGGGGGGCCCAGCGGGCCCGCCGGGCGCTACCCCGGCCATCTCCGGCGTGGCCGGAGGAAGCGGCCAGGCACTGGCCCGCGCCTGAGCCCGCGGCGAAAGCACCGGCGCGAGCATCAGGCGCAAGGGCTGCGCCATCGCCGGGCCTTTGCGCTTGACGACCTGAATCTCCAGCGCATCGGCACCCGCCACTTGCAAGGTCACCCGCAAGGGGGCCGGGCTGGGCTCGGCCTGCGCAGCCCACTCACGCAACAAAAAGGCGGGCCCCTCATGCGACTGGGCAGCCAGTTGCAAGCGGCGCAAGGCCTCGGGCCGCGCGGCCCGCCCCGGCCAGGCCAGCACCGCGCCCACCTGGCCACTGCGCAAGGCCTGCTCGATCGACCAGCACAGCTCAGCCCCCGGCAAGGTGCGCCGCAGCGCCCCTTTGCGCGAACTGGCCGAATGCCGCGGTGAGGCGGTGACCGGGCAACGCACCACGATGCAGGCGCCCAAGGGCACGCCCAACTCGGCCAGCGCCACCGCGTTGATCTCGGCCGGTGGGTCGAACAGCATCAGGCTGCGGCCCGCCTGAGCCAAGGCCGACAGCATTGGCGCCAGCAAGCGGATTTCACCCACCCCCGTCTCAGCGAGCAGCAACTCGGTCAGCACACGCACGGGCCAACCCGCGCCGGGCAACTCGGCATCCAGGCTCGTGAAGCCGCTGGACAACGCGGCACCGAGGCTGGCCCCACCGCCCACCACACCCCCGGCAGACTGCGCTCGCCACAAGCCGGGGTGGACGCGGGTGGGCTGGGCCAGCAGCTCGGCCCGCCCGCTCACGGCGGGGGGCGCCGGCAGCGAACCTGCCGCAACCGGCACGCCGTTTGCCATACCGATGGCCGCACAGAGGGCCGGCTTGGAGGGGGTGAAAGGCAGCGCCATGATACTGTTTATTTGTACAGCATCTTATCCGCAGCCGCCAGCGAAATCGCCCCTCCCCCAAAAGGCAGGTTGCCTAAACACTGTATTTGTGTACAGTGCCTCTACCCAACGCACAGATCACTGGCCCGACAGGTCAGGTCACGCCGCCGCATGGCGAGGTGACAGGAGAACAACACGATGAACGCGACAGACATCCGCCCCACCCCATCCACCCCAGAAGACCAAGAAACATGGATCCAGCTTTTCGCCAGCCGCATCACCGCCTGCTGGCCCCGGCTCGATGCGACCGACGCCGAACACGTCGGCGACGGCCTCTCGCGAGAGGAACGTTGGCGCAGCATCGAGCCCACCCTGGCCGCCGAACGCTGGATGGCCCAGGTGATGGGCCCCACCGCGGCGAGCGGCGCCACACCCGCCAAGACGCCCCGCCCCACGGAGCCCACCCCATGAGCCCCAGCCGATTGCACTGGCCGGCACGCCGGCATCTCTTCCGCCACACCGGCCCCACCCACCGGGCCTCGCTGTGGTGGACCACCTTCGCCCTTCTGGTGGCCGTGGTGGGGGCTGGGGTCAGCGTCGCCTGGGGGCCGGTGACATGACCCGCCCGCGCCGGGCGGGTCGAACGCGCTGAGCACACCGACCTCGCTCACCCCTAATCCGGCCGATGCCGATGCCGATGCCGACAGACGCAGAGGCAAACGCAAACGCAAACGCCAGCGCAGCGGCCCCCGCAGGCGACCGAATCGTTCGAGCCGAGCGAGCTCAGAGGTAGGTCGATGCCAGCCCGCCGTCGACCGGGAGGTTGATGCCGCTCACCCAGCGCGACTCGTCGGCGCACAGGAAGGCCACCACCGGAGCCACCTCGTCGGCGAGCGCTGGCCGCTTCATGCGGTGAGCGTCTTTCTGCACGCGCTCTTGCCCCAGCATCTGCACGAAGTCGCCCAGGATGGGCGTGAACACGGGCCCAGGCGCCACGCAGTTCATGCGCACGCCATGGGCCAGGAACCACTTCTGCGACTGCGCGATCGTCCAGACGATCAGCGCCTCTTTGAAGTACTGGTAGCAGGTCTCTTGCGGTACCGGGTGGCGTGCCAGGAAGGCGAGGCCGGCTTCGAAGCTGGGCGTTTCGGCCAGGGCCTTGTGCAGGTCGAGCCGCGCCGGCCACTCGGCCCCGAGGATCGACGAGATGTTGACGATGGCACCGCCCTGGTCGCCATGGGGCAGGCGCTCCAGCGCGCGTTGGCACAGATGGCGCAGCCCCAGGTAATTGACGCGCGCCACCAAGTCCACCGGCGCCGTGCCGGGCACACCGGCGATGTTGCACAGCGCATCGAACTGCTCAGGCAGTTGGGCGAAGGCCGCGTCAATCGCTGCTTGCTCGGAGAGGTCGGCCTTGACGAAGCCATCGAGCGAGATCGAAGCGTCCTGCCGGTCTACGCCGATCACGCTGGCGCCGTGGTGCCGCAGAAAGCGCGCGGTTTCGGCACCGATGCCTGAGCTGACGCCGGTGACGACGATGGTCTTGCCTTGGAAGTTCATGGTGAGGTCTCCGTGGGTGATCGTTCGGGAAGATGGCTGGCGCCGCACGCGTGAGGTGAGACGCAAGCCGCGCGAGAGCGGCGGGGGTTGCGCCTCAGAAGGGGAACGGCGTGGCGGCGTCTTTGACCGTGAGCCACTGCCAGGTGGTGAACTGCTCCCAGTCGCCAGGGCCGCCGTGCGAGTTGCCATTGCCGGCTGCGCCCGGGCCCCCGAAAGGGTTCACCGCGTCGTCGTTCACCGTCTGGTCGTTGATGTGCACCATGCCGGCCTTGAGCCGGTTGCCGATGGCGAGCGCGCGGCCCACCGAGGCCGAGATCACGCCTGCGGCCAGGCCGCCATGGCTGTCGTTGGCCAACGCCACCGCGTCGTCATCGCTGGAGAAGGTGGCCAGGTTCACCACCGGGCCGAAGGTCTCGTCGTCGAAAGTGGGCATGCCGCGCCGGACGCCCGACAGCACCGTGGGCCGGTAGAAGAGGCCTTCGTAGCTGCCGCCCGCCAGCAGCTGCGCACCCGCTTTCACGCTCGCATGCACCGCCGCGTGCACAAGATCGCGCTGGCGCTCGTCGATCAGAGGGCCGAGGGCCACTTGCCCGGTGGCCCCATTGCCCACCGGCAGGTGGGTGGCCTTGGCCACCAGGCGCTCGATGATGGCCGGTGCAATGGCCTCGTGCACCAGCACGCGGTTGCTGGCCATGCAGATCTGGCCCTGGTGCAGCCAGGCGCCCCAGGCGATGTTGCTGGCTGCCACATCGGGGTCGGCATCGTCGAGCACGATCAGCGCATTGCTGCCGCCCAGCTCCAGCGACACCTTCTTCAGATGCTTGCCGGCCAACTCGCCGATGCGCCGCCCCACCCCCACCGAGCCGGTGAAAGAAATCATCGCGACGCGCGGCTCGGTGACCAGTGCCTCGCCCACATCGGCGCCACCCGGCAGCACATGCAACACGCCCGCCGGCAGCCCTGCCTGTTCGAACACCTGCGCGATCAGGAGGCCACCGCTCACGGGCGTGCGTGGATCCGGCTTGATGATCACCGCATTGCCGGCCGCCAGGGCCGGCGCCACGACCCGCAGCGTGAGGATGAGCGGGAAGTTGAACGGCGAGATCACGCCCACCACGCCGTGCGGCACGCGCCGCGCGATCGACAGGCGCCCGGCTCCGCTGGGCAGCACCTGGCCTTGCGCCTGCATCGGCATGGCGGCGGCGATGTGGCAGAAGGTGATCGCCTCGCGCAGCTCGTGCTGGCCCTTGGGCAGGATGGCGCCGGTCTCACGCGTGACGTACAGCGCCAGCTCATCCAGGTGCTGTTGGAAGATCGCCGCCGCCCGCAGGAACACCCCGGCCCGTTCGCGGGGCGATTGCGCCGCCCAGGCCGCCTGTGCGGACGCGGCTTGCTCGGCCGCGTGCGCCACATCGGCAGCCACCGCGCGGCCGGTGCGGGTGAGCACGGTGCCCGTGGCGGGCTCGATCACGTCGGCAGTGGCCGACGCACTGCGCCAGCCGCCGCTGTAGAGGTGCTCGCGCCACAAGGCGTGGTTCAGAAACGAAGAGGTCGTCATGGGAGGCTCCGGTGGGTTGCGGGAGCGGCAGCAGGCCGCCGGCTGATCCGATCTGGTGCAACGCGCATGCCGCAGCCGTGCCATGCCGCCGCGCCCATCACGCAGCGGCCCCATGGACGACGTTGTTTTCAGAGTAGAACTATTCCAAACCCTGGGACTTTCCCTGCCCATGAGTGTTGCGCTGCATCAAAGGGTTTAGCCGGAGATCAACTAGTTATGAAATGAAAACAATTTGAGGGCCGCCGAGGCAGCTCGATTCACCATTTCATGCAGTGACCATGACCAAGCCGCCCCGCATCTCGCTGGCCGAGATGGCCCGACAGACCGGCACCATGCTGCGCCGCGGTGACAGCGGCCACTTCATCGAAAGCCAGGCTCCCACGCTGGGCGACCTGACCGAGTCACTCTTCTTCTCACCGGGTGATGGTCGCATCTGGCTGAACGACCAGCGCATGCTGCTGCTGCACAGCTCGACGCTCGGGCACCTGCGGCGCGAGCTGATCGACACGCTCGGCATCGACCGCGCGCGAGGCCTGCTGACGCGAGCGGGCTATGTCTCTGGCGCACGAGACGCGCAATTGGTGCGAGAGCGTTGGCCGCAAGGCGATGCGGCCAACGTCTTCATGGCGGGCACGCGGCTGCATGCGCTGGAGGGCGCGGTGAAGGTGACGCCACTGAGCTTCGAGTTCGACATCGACCGCGGCACCTACGAGGGCGAGTTTCTCTGGGAGCATTCCAGCGAGGACGACGAGCACATCGCGGCCTACGGCATCGGCACCGAAGCGGCCTGCTGGTCACAGGTGGGCTACGCCACGGGCTACGTGACCAGCCTGTTCGGCCAGTTGGTCATCTTCCGCGAGTTGGAGTGTCGATCGATGGGCGCAGGCGCCTGCCGGGTGATCGGCCGCCACGCCGCTGCCTGGGGGGATGTGAGCGAAGACCTGCGCTACCTCGAAGCCAAGGAGTTTCGGCACCTGCGGCGTTCGTCCAGCGGCGATGCCGAAGCGCCCTCCCCCATCCTGCCGACGCAGCCCCACCGGCCCGAGGGCTCGCCGGGCACCACCCAGCCCACAGAGCGGCACGAGATCGTCGGCGCGTCGGCCGCCTTCAACTCAGCCTGCCACCAGTTGGCGCGCGTGGCGGGCACCCAAGCCACCGTTCTCTTCACGGGCGAATCCGGCGTGGGCAAAGAGGCGTTCGCGCGCCGGCTGCATCGCATCAGCGCCCGAAGCCAGCAAGCCTTCGTGGCGGTGAACTGCGCGGCCATCCCCGAGAGCCTGATCGAAAGCGAGCTGTTCGGCGTGGAGCGCGGGGCTTTCACCGGTGCCAACCAATCGCGCCCGGGCCGCTTCGAGCGCGCCGACGGCGGCACCTTGTTCCTCGATGAGATCGGCACGCTCAGCCTGGTGAGCCAAGGCAAGCTCTTGCGTGCGCTACAGGAAGGCGAGATCGAGCGCATCGGCGGCACCCGGACGATCCATGTCGACGTTCGGGTGGTGGCCGCCACCAATGTGGATCTGCAGGCTGAAGTGCGCGCAGGGCGCTTTCGCGAAGACCTGTACTACCGCCTCAACGTCTACCCCATTCACCTGCCGCCACTGCGCGAGCGGCGCGACGATGTGCCGCTACTGATGAACCACTTCCTGCGGCGTGAAGCGGCACGCCACGGACGCCAGACCAGCGGCTTCACGCCACGCGCGGTGCGGGCGATGCTGCACTACCCGTTCCCCGGCAACATCCGCGAGCTGCAGAACCTGATCGAACGCGGCGTGATCTCGGCTGAAGACGGCGCGGCCATCGACGTGGCCCACATGTTCCGCCGCGAGCAACTCAACGACGAAGCCTTGCTGGCGATTGGCGCGCACGGCACCTTGACCCCCGCCCGCGACGACATGCCGCCCCCACCATTGATCGACATGCTCTGCGGTGCATTGGGCAGCGGCCAGGCGGGTGAGTTGTCGCTCGACGAACTGGAACAGCGCTTGCTAACGGAAGCCGCCAACGCGGCGAAGGGCAACCTGGCCGCGGCGGCACGACGGCTCGGGTTGACCCGAGCCCAATTCGCCTATCGGTGGGCCAAGGCCAGCCGCGCGGGCGAGCCGCCAACGTCTCCAACCCGCACCGACACCTGATCACAGAGACCTTGATCCACGCCGACGCCACCGCTGACGCCACCCGCCTTCGCATCATCTGGCGACGGCCCTCACACCACTCTCGCATTGCGGCGCGCCCGGCCCCGTCGATGCCGGTGGAGTGGCTCGCAGCAGTCAATACTTTTTCGGCGTTAGTTGTCCTGTGATCCGCCGGCACGCCGCGCCCATGCGCACCACTCGCGGGCTCTTGCCCTGCGCCGGTGCGCCTGGCAGCGAGCGGCACGCCGGCACGCACCGAGCTCGTACCCACACTGACTTCATGGAGGGACAAACCCTGAGAGGGGTGAAGCTTCTTTACTCCTTTCTGGCCATTTGGATGAGTTCTGGGTAACGAGCATTGACTGAAAACGTTCACGCTCCGAGGATCCCGCCGCGCATCAATCCCGGTGCGCACGGACGACATGGCATCACGCGCTACCGCGCGTGCACTCAACGTAACTTTAGGAAGGCACGATGAGTTCAATGATCTCCAAATGGGTCAAGCGTCGGCTGATCGCCACCTTGGCTTCCGGCCTAGCGCTGACCAGCAGCGCCATCGCCGCAGCTTCCGGCCACACGCCGGCAGACGTTGCGCAGGCACTCAGTGCGCTGCGATCCGTGGAAGTGGTGCAGGCCACGGCAGACGGCATCCCCATGTTCCTGCGTGGTGACCTGGGGCAAGTCCCTAGGCTCAGTGGCAGCACCCTGGCTGCGACCGAAGCCACGCTGCGCCCCGCACTGGTACCGGCACTCGCCGCCCTGCGGCTGCGCCCGGCTTCGCTGAAGCTGCACCGCGCCAATATCGACCCGATGGGCAATTGGCACCTGCGCTACCAGCAGGTACATCGCGGCATCGAGGTGGTGGGTGGCGACTTGGTCGTCCATGTCGACGGCAAGGGCCGCATCTTCGCCATCAACGGCACGGCCCGTGGCGACATCGCCGCCAGCCTCGGCTCGAAGGATGTTGGCGAGAGCGCCGTGCACCCGACCGTGATGGCCGACGCGCGCTTCGCCGGCATGGCGACCACGCCGCCGCGCAAGGTGTACTTCCTCTCGCCGGAGAGCACCCTGCACATGGCCTATGAGACGGTGGTCACTGGCTCACGCGGCCAAGACCCGGTGCGCGACAAGGTGTACATCGACGCGGACAGCGGCAAGATCCTCGCGGTTCACCCGCAGATCCACTTCGCCGAGAACCGCAAGGTCTACAGCGCCAACAACGGCACCAGCCTGCCCGGCACGCTGAAGCGCTCGGAAGGCCAGGCTGCCACGTCGGATGTCGACGTGAACGCCGCCTACGACGGCACTGGCGCCACGTACGAAGCCTACAAGTCGTTTTGGAACCGCGACTCCTACGACAACGCCGGCGCCGCGCTGATCAGCTCGGTGCACTACAGCACCAACTACTGCAATGCCTTCTGGAACGGCACGCAGATGGTCTACGGCGACGGCAACTCCAGCCAGGGTTGCGCGCCACTCGCACGCGCCCAGGACGTGACCGCGCACGAGCTGACCCACGCCGTGACGGAGAAAGAATCGGGCCTGGTGTATTCGGGCGAATCCGGCGGCCTGAACGAAGCCATGTCCGACATCTTCGGCGCCTTCACCGAGGCGTATGTGGATGGCGGCAAGACGGGTACGCTCACCGTGTCGTCGGACACGTGGAAGGTCGGTGAGGACATCCTGCCGCCCGCGCTGCGCTACATGAACGACCCGGCCGCCGATGGCGTGTCGAAAGACTTCTGGGTCAGTGGCGTCGGCAATGTCGACGTGCACTACAGCTCCGGCATCGCCAACCTGGCGTTCTACCTGCTCTCGCAAGGTGGCAAGCACCCGCGCGGCAAGTCGAACATCACGGTGACCGGCCTGGGGATGTCCAAGGCGATTCGTATCTTCTACGAAGCCAACGTCAACATCCTCACGTCGAACGCCAACTTCCTGGCCGCGGGTAACGCCACGGTGCAGGCCGCGGTCAACCTGGGCTACACCGTGGCCGAGCAGACCTCGGTGGCCAACGCCTGGCAAGCCGTCGGCGTGCCGGTGCCCAACCCCGGCGGTGGTGGCGGTGGCGGCGGCGACACGGTGCTGACCAACGGCACGCCCGTCTCTGGCCTGAGCGGCGCCAGCGGCTCGCAGACCTTCTTCAAGATCGACGTGCCGGCCGGCCAATCCACCCTGACCATCACGATCAGCGGTGGCACGGGTGATGTGGACCTGTACACCAAGCTGGGTGCACGCCCGACCCTGTCGACCTACGACTGCCGCCCCTACCAGAGCGGCAACGCCGAGACCTGCACGGTCACCTCGCCCGCGGCGGGCACCTACTACGTGATGCTCAACGGCTACTCGGCCTACAGCGGCGTCACGTTGACGGCGACCTACTCGGGCACGGGTGGCGGCGGTGACCCGCTGTTGACCAATGGCCAGGCGATCACCATCTCTGGTGCTTCGGGCAGCGCACAGTACTGGCGCATCAACACCCCTGCCGGCAAGACGCTGACGATCACCATCTCTGGCGGCACCGGTGACGCAGACCTCTACACCCGCCAGGGCTCGCGGCCGACCACCAGCACCTACCTGTGCCGGCCGTACCTGAGCGGCAACAACGAGACCTGCACCGTCACCTCGACCACCGCGGGTGACTACTACATCATGGTGCGTGGCTACTCGGCCTTCTCGGGCGTGTCCCTGAAAGCCAGCTACTGACCACGCCACTCACAGCGTCGGGCCTCTGCGCCGGCGCTGTGGTCGCCCCCTTCAACGGCCGCCCTCGAGGCGGGCGTTTTCATGGACCCAAGACATGGGGCCATGACAGGGCGACAAGACCCTCCTCGCATTGATGCCGTCAACGGCGGATCAGCCCGAAATGGCCCAACCCAGGCCCCATGCGATGACCAAAGTCACCAGTGCCGGCACCCGCACCGGCCGCTTCGGATAGTGCCGCCCGTGGGACGTGAGCAACGCCTTGCTCAGCGGCTGCAGCACCACGAAATACCACACCACGGTCACGAAGCTCATCGCCCAGCTGGCGCGAATGACGACCCACGGGCCTGGCTGGATGCGGTGCGCCCCCCACACCGCCAAGGCAGTCAGCACGCCCAAGAACACCAGCCACGCGGCGTCGCGCCGACGATCACCAGGCGAGCCCGATGACATGGAATTGGCCCACTGCAGCATGGCGCCAAAAGCGGGCGTGAGGACCAGGCTCAGCAAGGCGATGCGATCCGGGCTGAACACCGGTGCCGTCAACGGGGCCACCGACACAGGCGGCGGGCCATCGCCATCAAGCTCGAACGCGCCGGCATCGAAATCGGCGATGACCGTGCGCGCCGCCTCCATGCCTCCCCGACGCACGAGGACACGCACGCCGCCCACGGCTTGGGTCATCCAGGTGTCGGCTTGGATGAAGTTCGCGTCCGGCACGATCGCCGCAATGCCGTGCGACTGCAGCATGCCCTGGAGAAGGTGCGCCTCCGTCGGCGTACCGCAGGTGGCCACGCGGACGTAGTCATCACCGTCATCGTCGTGCAGCGAGGTGGGGTTCATCCGGCCCAGTCCACGGGAGCCGATGTCGGTGGACGTGGCCATGCGGTTGCGCCCGATGCCAGCTGGTGACAGCTAACGGTGGAACTGAGCGACATGGTCCGGCTTGGCATCGCAAGCCCGACCTGCAAGGTACAGACCTGGTCCAGCCGCTTGATGACGGAATGCGATGGCTTCATTGAGTGGCGAACCAGCTGGGATCCAGGCCTTCGCTGCGCAGCGCCTCGGCATCGACCATCGGCGCAAATGGAATCAGTCCGGCCCATTTCAGCAGCGCAGCGTTCTCGGCCGCGTAGCGGTGGGCATAGTCTTCCTTCTCCATGGCCGTCAGCGAATCCCATTCTTCGTCACTGCAACGACGGTGATCGACATGATGACCCACTTCGTGCAAGAGGGTTCTGTAAAGGACCGTGTTTCGCAGTGAAGCTTGGGTGGAACGTATTTCGTACCAGCGCTTGCCTCTGTGAATGGCGTGACCATCTTCCACCAGTCGATCGAGTTCGCGCGCCCTTTCCGGCGTGAGCGAAACGGGCCAAATGATGGGCTCCAGGTTTTGAGCCTCCAGAACAATGGCTCGGCCATTGAATTCTTCGACGTCGAAGTAGAACGCTGCCCGACCCCATGCCGGGTTGAGTATTCGTTGTTTGCGAGTTGATTGGCGCATCACGATCAGTTCGAACGTCGAGAGATCTGCTGCGGGGAGATGCGCCAGCACCTGCCAGGCATCGTCGATCGTGACGGTATGAAACCATCCCGGTTGCGTTGGCTCGACCAAGAACACAAGCTCGCGCGCCCCGACTCTCCGGGTCACGACGACGAATGAACTCAGCCTCTCATAGAACCGTTTGAGTTCATGCCAAGACTCCGGTATGGACAGCCGATTGTTCTCCCCATGACCGTGCGCCTTGGTGCCAACGTTTCTGTTCCGTCGCCCGGGGTTCCAACCTGCTCTCATAGACATCCATCGTTTGGCAGTAGAGATGCCTGGAGGCCGGGGCCGGAAGGCGCTCTTCCAATGAAAGGATCAGGCGTCGCGCCTCGCATGGTTCTCGTCAAGGGGTGCGTCGGAGTCACGTTCTGCTGCCGCGCCAGTATTCGTTGAGACGACCGATCGTGAATGCCCGCCTCACCCATGGCATCCCAGTCTGCAAAGAACTCTCGATAGAGACGAGGAAGCGAATCAAGAACAGCTCTCTCAGACCCAAAGCGTTCGCTGAGGAAGTCCGCCCACTGCTGCCCTTGCAATCCCTGCCGGTACTCCCCTTCGATCCGTCTGCACCACGCCGCCTGACTTGGCCCCCGCTCGCCCGTCGCGATTGCCAGTCCGTGGCTCAGGCCGTCCAGATAGTTGACGACGCTCCTGAGACTCTGCGCACCCGTGTACATGCCGGGACGCTGGCAAATGAGGTCGACCACGGACATGAAGTGCTCTCGACTGCTCATGGAACCCTGACTTTCGGAGTTGACTGTATGTCCACACGCACGCGATGCGGCATCCTGGGCCGCACCATCCTGACGCGGACCTTGTCCAAGTGGCGGCCCGTGCCCATGGGTGCCGGCTCGGCTTCAGCGATGGTTCGACTCACGCCACAAATCGGTATCCGATGCCGGCCTCGGTGACGAGATGCCTTGGCATGGAGGCGTCGGCTTCGACCTTCTTGCGGAGGTTCGCCATGTGCACACGTACATAGTGCGTATCTTCTGCGTGGCCCGGGCCCCAAACCGCCTGCAGCAGTTGCCGGTGGGTGATCACCCGGTCGGGCTGGGCGGCCAGGTGGGTCAGCAAACGATATTCGATGGGTGTGAGGTGCAGTGGCTGACCAGCGCGCTCGACCACGCGGCGCGACAGGTCGATGCACACGTCTCCAAACCGCACCACGGGCTCGCCGGACGGCGTCTGCCGAATGTGGCGGCGAAGTTGTGCACGAACCCGCGCCAACAGCTCACCTGCGCCGAAGGGCTTGACCAGGTAGTCATCGGCGCCGGCGTCCAGTGCGGCGATCTTGTCGGCCTCCGACGAGCGGGCCGACAACACAATCACCGGAATCGCCGACCAGCCGCGCAGATCGCGGATGAAGTCGACGCCGTCGCCATCGGGCAGGCCCAGGTCCAGTACCACCAAGTCAGGCCGCCGGGTGCCCGATTCGATCAAGGCCCGTTTGACGCCGTCCGCCTCGAAGACCTCGTGGCCTTCAGACTCAAGCGCCAGCCGCACGAATCGACGGATGTCGGCTTCGTCCTCGACGATCAGCACGCGCAGCAGGGGGGATTCGCTCATGGCGCTCCGGTCATATGTCGCTTTCGCCCAAGGGTAGCGCCTCGTCAGCACCCAGGTCGCTCGGCGGCTCACCGCGCGGCAGCACGAGCAAGAAGCGCGCGCCGTCCTCGGCCCGGGTTTCGCCGCGTATCGTGCCGCCGTGCGCCTGCAAGATGGCGCGGCAGATTGCCAGGCCCAGGCCGACGCCGGGGGTGGCGCTCTCCTTGCGGCCCCGCTCGAACTTTTCGAAGATGGCCTCCTCGCGGCCGCGCGGCAGGCCGGGGCCGTGGTCGTCGACCAGGACCTGCACCGTGTCGCTGTCGGCGCGGGCCCCGATCTCGATCGGCGAGCCCGGCGGCGTGTACTTAGCCGCGTTCTCCAGCAGGTTGACCAGCACGCGCTCGATCAGGGCCGCGTCCAGCTGCAGCAGCGGCAGGTCGTCGGCCAGCCGCACCTTCACCGGCCGGCCGGCCAGCACAGGCGCGACCGCGGCGAGTGCACTGCCGACCACCTCTTCGAGCGGTTGCCATTGCCTGTTCAGCTGCACCGCGCCGGATTCGAGCCGCGCCATGTCCAGCAGGTTGTTGACCAGGGCGTTCATGCGCAACGCCGACTGGCGCATCGCGTCGGCGATCTCCTGCTGCTCGTCGGCCAGCGGTGGCCGCGTCAGCCGCAGCGAGTCCGCCAGGCCGACCAGGGCCGCCAGCGGCGTGCGAAGGTCGTGCGAGATCGCCGACAGCAGCGAGTTGCGCAGGCGCTCGCTCTCCATCTGAAGCGTGGTCGTCTGCGCCACCTCGATGTAGTGGATGCGCTCGAGCGAGATCGCGATCAGCGAGGCACAGGTGTCGAGCACGCGGCGCTGCTCGGGCCCCCACAGCCGGCTGGCGCCCGTGGCCGGTGGCGGCTCGATGGCCAGCACGCCGCGCAAGCGCATCGGCGCCTTCAGCGGCAGCACCAGGCAGGCGCTGGCGGGCAGCGTGTCGGTGCCACGACCGGCGGGCTCGCCGCGGTCGAAGGCCCATTGCGCCACGCCCATGTCGACCGCCGCGGTGGCGCGGGGCGCCAGGTGCAGGTGGTCATGATCGTCGGCCACCAGCAGCGCACTCCTGGCGCCGAACTCGGCCAGCAGGAAGCGCGCGCCGAACTCAGCCACCTGGTCGGTCATCAGGGCGCCCGAGAGCTCGCGCGACATCTCGTACAGGCCGCGCACGCGGTGCTCGCGTTGGGTGGCGGCTTCGGCCTGCACCTTGAGGCCCGCCGTGAGCTGGCCCACCACCAGGGCCACCACCAGCATCACCGCGAAGGTGACCAGGTACTGCGCATCGCTGACCGCGAAGGTGAAGCGCGGCGGCACGAAGAACAGGTCGAACAGCCCCACGCCGACGAAGGCCGCCAGCACCGCCGGGCCACGGCCCCACCGCAGCGCGACCACCACCACCGCCAGCAGGAAGAGCATCACGATGTTGGTCAGTTCCAGCACGCCGAGCAGCGGTGTCGCGGCCAGGGCCACCGTGCCACAGACCGCCAGCGCCGCCAGGTAGCCGCGCCATGGCCACGGCGAGGGCGCGGCGCCGCTCTCGGGAATGGACCGGCCGTGCGGCGGGCCGGCATCCGGCAGGGCGATCTGGAGCACGTCCAGGTCCTGCCCTTGCGCCGCGACGCGTTCGGCCAACGGGCGCTGCCAGGGCCAGCGCCAGGGCCGGTCGCGCCGGCCCACGACCAGGCGCGACAGGTTGTTCTCGCGCGCGTAGCGCAGCAGGGCGGACGTGGCGTCGGGTGCGGCCAGGGTGGCGGTGGTGGCGCCCAATTCCTGTGCCAGCTTGAGCAGGCGCAGCACCTGGTGGTGCTCGTCCTCGCTCGCCTGCCGCCGCGCGGGCGTCTCGACATGCACCGCATGCCAGGCCACGTCCAGCTGCGCGGCCAGGCGCGCCGCGCTGCGCACCACCTTCTCGCCATGCGGGCCGGGCCCGACGCAGGCCAGCAGGGCCTCGCGCGTGGGCCAGACGCGGCCTGTGGCGCTCTGCCGCCGGTAGGCCTGCATCTCGTCGTCGACCCGGTCGGCCGTGCGGCGCAGCGCCAGCTCGCGCAACGCCAGCAGGTTGCCCTTGCGGAAGAAATTCTTCGCCGCCCGTTGTGCCTGCTCGGGCAGGTAGACCTTGCCCGCCGCCAGGCGCTGCAGCAACTCGTCGGGCGGCAGGTCAACCACCACGACCTCGTCGGCCTCGTCGAAGATGCGGTCGGGCACCGTCTCCCAGACGCGGATGCCCGTGATGCCGCTGACGATGTCGTTCAGGCTCTCCAGGTGCTGCACGTTCATCGTCGACCAGACGTCGACGCCGGCGTCGAGCAACTCTTCCACGTCCTGCCAGCGCTTGGGGTGGCGCGAGCCCGGGGCGTTGCTGTGGGCCAGCTCGTCGAGCAGCACCAGGGCGTCCGGGCGGCCGGCGGCCCAGGCCAGCGCGGCGTCGAGGTCGAACTCGTCGAGCGTGCGGTCGCGGTGAGGCACGGCCTTGCGCGGCAGCAGCGGCAGATCGCGCGCCATCGCCACGGTGTCGGCGCGGCCGTGCGTCTCGACGATGCCGACGATCAGCGCCGTGCCCTGCGCCTGCGCGGCGCGCGCCGCGGCCAGCATCGCGAAGGTCTTGCCGACGCCGGCCGAGGCACCGAAGAAGATCTTCAGCTTGCCGCGGCGGGCGCGCGCCTCCTCGGCCTGCACGCGCTGGAGCAAGGCGTCGGGGTCCGGGCGCTCGTCGGTCATCCTGCCGATCTTCGCATCAAGGGCGCATCGGCAAGGCGTCCAGCGCCAGGTTCAGCTCGAGCACGTTGACGCGCGGCTCGCCGATGAAGCCGAGCCACGCCCCCTCGGTGTGCTGGTCGACCAGGGCCCTCACCTGCGCCTCGGGCAGCCCGCGCGCACGAGCCACGCGGGCCAGCTGGTAGTCGGCCGCGGCGCGGCTGATGTGGGGGTCGATGCCGCTGGCCGAGGTGGTGACCAGGTCGACCGGCACCCGGGCGGTGTTGCCGGGGTCGGCCGCGTGCAGCGCTTCGACACGGCCCTTGACCGCATCGACCAGGGCGGGGTTCAGCGGGCCAACGTTGGTGCCCATGGAACTGGCGGCGTTGTAGGCCATCGGCGTGGTGGCGGACGGGCGGCTCCAGAAATGCTTGGGGTCGCTGAAGGCCTGGCCGATCAGGCGCGAGCCGACGGGCTGGCCGTCCTTGACGATCAGGCTGCCGTTGGCCGCGTCGGGGAACGCGACCTGGGCGACGCCGGTGGTCAGCAAGGGGTAGGCCAGGCCGGTGACGACCGAGAGCACGACGAACAGCGTGATCGCCGGGCGCAGCAGGCCCTCGGTGGGGGTGGCCGGCATGGCCGCGGTGGTGGTGGAGACAGTCATGGGAACTCCTGTGCTGGCTCGGTCAGGCCATGCCGATGGCGGCCACCAGCAGGTCGATCAGCTTGATGCCGATGAACGGCACGATCACGCCGCCCAGGCCGTACAGGCCCAGGTTGCGGCGCAGCAGCGCGGCGGCGCCAACGGCGCGGTAAGGCACGCCCTTCAGCGCCAGCGGGATCAGGAAGACGATGATCAGCGCGTTGAAGATCACCGCCGACAGGATGGCCGAGGCGGGGCTGGCCAACTGCATCACGTTCAGCGCGGCGAGCTGTGGGTAGGTGGTGACGAAGGCCGCCGGGATGATGGCGAAGTACTTGGCCACGTCGTTGGCGATCGAGAAGGTCGTCAGCGACCCGCGGGTCATCAGCATCTGCTTGCCGGTCTCGACGATCTCGATCAGCTTGGTCGGGTTCGAGTCGAGGTCGACCATGTTGCCGGCCTCCTTCGCGGCCTGGGTGCCGGTGTTCATGGCCACCGCCACGTCGGCCTGGGCCAGCGCGGGGGCGTCGTTGGTGCCGTCGCCGGTCATGGCCACCAGCCGCCCGGCGGCCTGGTGCTCGCGGATCAGCCGGAGCTTGGCCTCGGGCGTGGCCTCGGCCAGGAAGTCGTCGACTCCCGCCTCGGCGGCGATGGCGGCGGCCGTGAGCCGGTTGTCGCCGGTCACCATCACGGTCTTGATGCCCATGCGGCGCAGCTCGGCAAAGCGCTCCTTGATGCCGCCCTTGACGATGTCCTTGAGCTCGACGACGCCGAGCACGCGGACCTTCGCAGGGCCGCCTTCGGCGACCGTCCCGTCGGCCACCACCAGCGGCGTACTGCCGCGGCGGGCCACGTCGTCCACCGTGGCCTGTAGCGCGGGCGGGAACTGGCCACCCAGCGCCTGCACGTATTGGCGTACCGCGTCAGCGGCGCCCTTGCGCACCTGGCGGCCATGGCCCGTCGCGTCCTGCAGGTCGACGCCGCTCATGCGTGTCTGGGCGGTGAAATGCACGAAGTGCGCGCCAAGTGCAGCGACATCTCTCTCGCGCAGCTGGAACTTCTGCTTGGCCAGCACCACGATGCTGCGGCCTTCGGGTGTTTCGTCCGCCAGCGACGCGAGCTGGGCGGCGTCGGCCAGCTCGCTCTCCTTCACGCCGGCGGCGGGCAGGAAGGCGCTGGCCTGGCGGTTGCCGAGCGTGATGGTGCCGGTCTTGTCCAGCAGCAGCACGTCGACGTCGCCGGCCGCCTCGACCGCGCGGCCCGAGGTGGCGATCACGTTGGCCTGCATCATGCGGCTCATGCCCGCCACGCCGATGGCCGACAGCAGGCCGGCGATGGTGGTCGGGATCAGGCACACCAGCAGCGCGATGAGCACCACCAGGCTCACGGTCTGCCCCGCACCGGCCGTGTCGACACCGAACTGCGAGAACGGCAGCAAGGTGACGATGACCCCCATGAAGACGATGGTCAACGCCACCAGCAGGATGGTCAGCGCGATCTCGTTGGGCGTCTTCTGGCGCTTGGCGTTCTCGACCATCGCGATCATGCGGTCGACGAAGGTCTCGCCGGGGTTGACCGTGACCCGGGCGACGATCCAGTCCGACAGCACGCGGGTGCCGCCGGTGACGGCCGAGAAGTCGCCACCCGATTCGCGGATCACCGGGGCGGACTCGCCGGTGATGGCGCTTTCGTCCACCGAGGCGACGCCTTCGATCACCTCGCCGTCGGCGGGGATCACGTCCTGCGCCTCGACCAGCACGACGTCGCCCTTGCGCAGGCTGTCGGCCTCCAGCGGGTGCCACTTCATGGCCGTGCGCGCGGTGCCGGCGGTGTAGCCGTCGAGCTTCTTGGCCCAGGTCTTCTTCTTCAGGCCGCGCAGCGAGGCGGCCTGGGCCTTGCTGCGGCCCTCGGCCATGGCCTCGGCGAAGTTGGCGAACAGCACGGTGAACCACAGCCACACGGCCACGCCGACCACGAACAGGCTCGGCTCGCGGACGATGTAGGCCGTGGTGAAGACACTGCCCACGTAGACCACGAACATCACGGGGTTGCGCCACTGGACGCGCGGGTCCAGCTTCTTGAACGCATCGACCAGGGCCGGGCGCACCAGCACCGGGTCGAAAAGGGGAAGGGTTTTCATATCGATGCTCCGTGGCACACATCGTGCGCACCAACACGCAAAGGGAACCAAGCAGCCGCTGCGGAACCGGCTTTGCCGGGCCGCTGGCGGCGCCCCCTTGAGGGGGAGGCGCCGAAGGCGCTTCGGGGGTGGGTCATTTCCACATCAGGTGCTCGACGACCGGGCCCAGGGCCAGGGCGGGCACGTAGTTCAACAGGCCGATCAGCAGCACCGAGCCGATCAGCAGGGCCACGAACAGGGGGCCGTGGGTGGGCAGCGTGCCCTCGGTGACGCCGATGCGCTTCTTGGCCGCCAGCGAGCCGGCCATGGCCAGCACCGGCACGATCACGCCGAAGCGGCCGAACCACATCGCGATCGCCAGCATGACGTTGTAGAACGGGGTGTTGGCCGACAGGCCGCCGAAGGCGCTGCCGTTGTTGTTGCCGGCCGAGCTGAAGGCGTAGAGGATCTCCGAGAAGCCGTGCGCACCGGGGTTGGCGATGCCTGCCCGGCCGGCGTCGGACATCACGGCGATGGCCGTGCCCACCAGCACCAGCAGCGGCGTGACGAGGATGGCGATCGACACCATCTTCATCTCGTAGGCCTCGATCTTCTTGCCCAGGTATTCCGGCGTGCGGCCGATCATCAGCCCGGCGATGAACACCGACAGGATCGCGAAGACCAGCATGCCGTAGAGGCCGGCACCGACACCGCCGAAGACCACCTCGCCGAGCTGCATCAGCACCAGCGGCACCGCGCCGCCAAGCGGGGTGAACGAATCGTGCCAGCCGATGATGGCGCCGCACGACGCCGCGGTGGTGATGGTGGCGAACAGGCCCGTGGCGGCGATGCCGAAACGCGACTCCTTGCCCTCCATGTTGCCGCCCGGCTGGGTGGCACTGGCGGCCTGGTCCGCGCCCAGCGGGGCCAGCAGCGGGTTGCCCTGCTGCTCGAAGGTCATCGCCCCGATCGCGAAAACCACGAACAGCACGGTCATCGCCGCCAGCACGGTAAGGCCCTGGCGCGGGTCGCCGACCATGCGTCCGAAGACTAGGCACAGCGCGGCCGGGATCGCGAAGATGCTGAGCATCTGCAGGAAGTTCGACAGCGGCGTCGGGTTCTCGAAGGGGTGGGCCGAGTTGGCATTGAAGAAGCCGCCCCCGTTGGTGCCCAGCATCTTGATGGCCAGTTGCGAGGCCACCGGGCCCATGGCCAGGGTCTGCGTGTGGCCGGTCTTGTCGACCATCACCGGCCGGCCCTGGTCGTCCTTCACCGGCTGGCCGTCGGCGCCCACCGTGGGCTCCTGCCAGGTCACCGGCTCGACCGTCTGCACCTCGGTGTAGCCGGAGAAGTTCTGTATCACGCCCATGCTGCCCAGCACCAGGGCAAAGACGAAGGACAGCGGCAGCAACACCCACAGGGTGGCGCGGGTCAGGTCGACCCAGACGTTGCCGATGGCCTGAGCCGAGTGGCGGGCGAAGCCGCGCACCAGGGCGATCACGACCACGATGCCGGTGGCGGCGGACAGGAAGTTCTGCACCGTCAGGCCCAGCATCTGGGTCAGGTAGCTCATCGTGGTTTCGCCGCCGTAGCCCTGCCAGTTGGTGTTGGTGACGAAGCTGATCGCCGTGTTGAACGACGAGTCCGGCGTCACCGCCCCCATGGCTTGCGGGTTCAGTGGCAGCACGCCCTGCAGTCGTTGCAGCGCATAGACCACCAGCACGCCCAGGCCGTTGAAGACCAACAGGCCGATGGTGTAGCGCAGCCAGCCGGATTCATGCGCCGGCTGGATGCCGCAGAGCTTGTACAGCGGCGCCTCCAGGCGACGGCCGAGCGCGAAGCGCCCCGCCATCACCGCGTCGATCAGGCGCGCCAGCGGCCAGGCGATGGCGAACAGCGCCGCCAGGTAGGCCACCAGCAGCATCCAGGCAGGGGCGGTCATGAGAAGTCCTCCGGCCTCAGCAGCACGGCTACGAGATAGACGAACAGGCCAGCGGCGAGCAGGCCAGCGGCCATGGTCCAGGCGCTCATCGCTCGGCCCCCCGGTGGCCGATGCGGTCGCAGCCGCGGGCCAGGCCCCAGATCAGCAGCCAGAAGATGGCGAACAGGCCCAGGTATGTGATGTCCATGACACCCTCCAAAGTAGATGGAGGCATCGTAGGAAGGTGCCCATCAAGCGCTTCTCAAGAAGCAAGGGCCGGGTATCAAGAACCCATCAAGACGCTCAGCCTCTCCGCATGTCGCCCCAGTCCCGAACGCACTGGAGCCACAGCAGGATGTGTTTGCGGCCTGGATCGCGGCGTGCTGGGGCAGGCTGGGGCGGACCCGGGAGTCTGCTGCGTCAACGGTGAGATCAAGCGGCCGCGGGGTGAACCCCATCCACCACCCCGGGCGGCACACGCACAAGATCTGCCGCATCGGACACCCACGGATCGGGGTCTGCGCGGTAGGCTTGACCCACTGCAAACTTTGCTGATGGCCGCATTGCTCGATATCGGCCGAACGTCAAGGCGTCGTCACACCCGATACATACAGTCCATCGCAGCTTCCTTGTCAGGACCCTGTGATGACAACTTATCGCCCGCTGCTCTGCCTGGCCCTGGTGGCCGCTTCGATCGGAACCGCCCGCGCCGAAACGACGTTGACCGTCTACACGGCGCTCGAAGCCGATCAGCTCAAGTCCTATCAAACGCTGTTCGAAGCCGAGAACCCCGGCATCAAGCTCAAGTGGGTGCGCGACTCCACCGGCATCATCACCGCGCGCCTGCTGGCCGAAAAGGCGGCCCCGCAGGCCGATGTGGTGATGGGTGTGGCCGCCAGCTCGCTGCTGATTCTCGAGCGCGAGGGGCTGCTGCAGCCGTATGCGCCGAAGGGCCTGGCGCAACTGGACAAGCGCTATGTCGACAGTGCGCCCGTGCCAAGCTGGGTGGGCATGGACGTCTGGGGCGCCACGGTGTGCTTCAACACTGTAGAGGCCGCCAAGCAGGGCCTGAAGAAGCCCGAGAGCTGGAAGGACCTGCTCAAGCCTGAGTACCGCGGCAAGATCGTGATGCCGCACCCGGCCTCCAGCGGCACCGGCTATTTCGACGTGACCGCGTGGCTGAAGATCTTCGGCGAGAACGATGGCTGGGCCTACATGGACAAACTGCACGACAACATCGCGCAGTACACGCATTCAGGCTCAAAGCCCTGCAAGCAAGCCGCGGCCGGTGAGTTCCCGATCGGCATTGCATTCGAGTACCGCGCTGCCAAGCTGAAAGAAGCCGGCGCGCCGATCGACCTCGTCTTTCCCACTGAAGGGCTGGGCTGGGACCTGGAAGCGACGGCCCTGATGAAGGGCAGCAAGAACAGCGACGCCGCCAAGAAGCTGGCCGATTGGGCCGCCTCGCGCCAAGCCAACGAGCTCTACGAGAAGAACTTCGCGATCGTGGCCTACCCCGGCGTGGCCAAGCCGAATGCGCACATCCCGGCGAACTACGAGCAGTTGCTGATCAAGCAAGACCTGCGTTGGTCGGCCGACAACCGCGACCGCATCCTGGCCGAGTGGACCAAGCGCTACGACGCGAAAGCCGAGCCCAAGCGCTGAGCGTTGGGCCGGAGCCCCGCCGACCACGGAACCTGCATGAACGCCCCACTCCACCCGACACCGGTCGCGATGGCCGCATCGATGCCCGCGCCGCAACGCCCGGCCTGGATGCGATTCGAAGGCATCACCAAGCGCTTCGGCACCTTCCAGGCCTTGGAGGGCATCGATCTGTCGGTGTCGCAGGGCGAGTTCGTCTGCCTGCTCGGGCCATCGGGTTGCGGCAAGACGACCTTGCTTCGGATCCTGGCGGGATTGGAGCAACAAGATTCAGGCCAGCTGTGGATGGGTGGCCGTGACATCAGCCGCGTGCCCCCTGCGGGGCGCGACTACGGAATCGTCTTCCAGTCGTACGCGCTGTTTCCCAACCTGAGCGTCACCGGCAACGTGGGCTATGGGCTGCGCACCTCGCCCGCGCAAAGGGCCCGCCGCGTGTCAGAGCTGCTGGACCTCGTCGGGCTGGCGGGCTGCGCTGACAAGTATCCCGCCCAGCTCTCGGGCGGGCAGCAGCAGCGCGTGGCCTTGGCCCGGGCGCTGGCGACATCGCCCAGCCTGCTGCTGCTGGACGAACCGCTCTCGGCGCTGGATGCGCAGGTGCGTGACCACCTGCGACGTGAACTGCGCGCCCTGCAGCGCAAGCTGGGCGTGACGACGGTGATGGTGACGCACGACCAGGAAGAAGCGCTCACCACGGCCGACACGATCGCCGTGATGAACGCCGGGCGCATCGAGCAGGTGGGCACACCCGAAGAGATCTACAGCCTGCCGCGCACACGTTTCGTGGCGGATTTCGTCGGCCATGCCAACTGGCTGCCAGTGCGTCGGCGGGCGGATGGCGCGATCGACATCGCCGGCCACGCCATCGACGCGCCGGCCGCTGCATGCACGCTGAAGCCAGGCGATAGCGGCACCTTGTTCTGCCGACCGGAAGACGTGGTCCTGCAGAGGCTCCCCGCACCCGGGTTGCTGGCCCGGGTGGAGCGCGTTGATTTCATGGGGGGCATTCGGCGCGTGGTGCTGACGCTGTGCGACCTTCCCTCGCTGCCGCTGATCGCCCATGTCATGGCGAACGACCCGGTGTGCACGCTGCTGCATCCCGGCTCACGGTGGCCGATCGGGCTGCGCAGCGAACGCGTGCGCTGCTTCGTTGACGTGGAAGGCGCGGCATGACACGGGCCGCGCTCGCTCGCTGGCCCACCACCCCACGCCCCCCGCGCTCGGCCGATGAGCGGTGGGCGGACGTACTGGCCTGGCTGCTCGCCGCCAGCCTCATCGTCTGCGTGGCCTGGCCGTTGGCCAGCATCTTGATCAAGGCGATGGAGACGCCCTCGGGCGAGCCCGCGGGCCTGGGGCCGCTGCTCGCCGCCGCCGCCGACCCGCGTTTGCGCGCCGCCATGTCCAACAGCGTGTCGCTGGCCCTGGCCAGCACGGCCATCGTGCTGCCCCTGGCAACGATCTTTGCCTACGCTCTGACCCGCTCGTGCCTGTGGGGCAAGCCGGTGTGGCGCGGCATCGCGTTGTCGCCGCTGCTGGCGCCTTCGTTGATGCCGGCCCTCTCATTGGTGTACCTGTTCGGCAACCAAGGGGTGCTGAAGTCGTGGCTGGGCTCCGCCTCCATTTACGGCCCGATCGGCATCGTGATGGGCGAGGTGTTCTACACGTTTCCGCACGCATTGCTGATCATCGCGACCAGCCTGGCCACCGCCGACCAGCGCGTGTACGAGGCGGCCGAGACACTGGGTGCAGGCCGAGTGCGGCGCTTCGCCACCGTGACCTTGCCCAGCGCGCGCTACGGGCTGGTGACCGCGGCGATGGTGACCTTCACCCTGGTGGTCACCGACTTCGGCGTGCCCAAGGTGATTGGCGGGACAACCCAGGTGCTGGCGCTGGAAGCCTACAAACAGGTCATCGGCCAGCAGAACTTCAACCGGGGCGCTGTCATCGGGCTCATGCTGCTGTTGCCCGCTTTGCTGAGCATGCTGGCCGAGCGGTACGTGGCACGCCGTCAGTCTGCATCGCTCAGCGGGCGGGCTGTGCTCTACCAGCCCCAACGCAACCACTGGCGGGACGCGCTGCTCGGCTTGTTCTGCCTGGCCATGGCCATGGGGCTGCTGGCCATGCTCGGCACGGCCATCGTCGCCTCGTTCATCAAGCTGTGGCCCTATCAGCTGGAGCTGACCCTCACCCACTACCAATTCGACGACGTCGACGGGGGCGGGTGGGCCGCTTTCTTCAACAGCATGCGGCTGTCGGCGGCCACAGCACTGGCGGGCACCGCGGCGGTCTTTCTCGGTGCGTACCTGAGCGCCAAGCTGCCGGTGCCGATGGTGCCGGCGGCCGTCATCCGATCTGTGTCGATGCTGCCGATGGCTGTTCCGGGCCTCGTGCTCGGCCTGGGCTACATCTTCTGCTTCAGCCAGCCTTCGCATCCTCTGCATGGGTTGTACGGCAGCATGACCCTGATGGTGCTCGCCACCATCGTTCATTTCTTCACCACCGCCTACCTCACGGTCGGCACGGCACTGGGCCATATCGCGCCCGAGATCGAGGCGGTGGGCCGCAGCCTGCGCCAACCGTGGTGGACGGGGTGCTGGCGCGTCACCTTGCCCATGGTCACGCCTGCGCTGCTCGACGCCGCACGATTCTTCTTCGTTTCCGGCATGAGCACCGTGAGCGCGGTGATCTTCCTCTACACGCCAGACACGCCTCTGGCCTCGATCGCCGTGCTCTCGATGGACGACGCCGGCGACACCGCCGCCGCCGCCGCGATGGCCACGCTGATCCTCGCCACCTCGGTGGTGGCCTCGCTGGGCTTCGGCGCGCTGGAGCGCGTGCTGCGCCAGAAGACCCAAGCCTGGCGTCCGAACTGAATTGACTTGTCTGCCCCTGTCCAACCCACCATGCGAGACGCCCTGCTTCTGACCCCCGGCCCCTTGACCACGTCACTGACCACCAAGACCGCGATGCTGCGGGATTGGGGCTCGTGGGATGCCGACTTCAATGCGATGACCGCCCGCGTGTGCCGACGCCTGGTGTCGCTGATCGACGGTGAAGGCGAGTACACCTGCGTACCGCTGCAGGGATCGGGCACCTTCGCGGTGGAAGCCGCGATCGGCACACTGGTGCCCCGCGAGGGCAAGCTGCTGGTGCTGGCCAATGGCGCCTACGGCCATCGCATGGCCCGGTTGACCGCGGTGATGGGCCGCGACGTCGAGGTGCTCGATGTCGGCGAGACGTCGCCCGTGGACCCGGCCCGCGTCGACGCCGCGCTGCGCGCCGACAAGCGCATCACCCACGTGGGCGTGATCCACTGCGAGACCAGCACCGGCATCCTGAATCCGCTCAGCGATGTGGCCCGGGTGGTGAACACCCATCGCCGTCGATTGATCGTCGATGCCATGAGCAGCTTCGGTGCCCTGGCGATTTCTGCACGCGAGATCGATTTCGACGCCGTCATCGCGAGCGCGAACAAGTGCCTGGAAGGCGTGCCCGGCATGGGCTTCGTGCTGGCGCGGCAATCGTCGCTGATGCAGGCGGAGGGGCGCGCTCATTCGCTGTCGCTCGACCTGCACGACCAGTGGTGCTACCTCGAACGCACGGGCCAATGGCGCTTCACGCCGCCCACCCACGTGGTGGCGGCCTTGGCACAGGCGCTGGACCAATTCGATGCCGAAGGCGGCCAGCCCGCCCGCCTGGCGCGCTACCAGGCCAACTGCCATGCGCTGCAGGAAGGCCTTCGCGCGATGGGCCTGCAACCCTTTCTGCCCGAACGGTGGCAGGCCCCCATCATCGTGACCGTGCACGCGCCCGCCCATCCCGCCTGGGACTTTGGCGACTTCTACCGACGCACCAAAGCCCGAGGGGTGGTGCTGTACCCCGGCAAGCTGACGACCGTGGAGACCTTCCGCGTCGGTTGCATCGGTGCCATCGACTCGAGCGACATCGACGCCGCGCTGGACGCGATGCGACGCAGCCTGGCCGACATGGGCATCCCGGCCTGAATCCCCCTGCCTCCCGACGGAATCCGCCATGTTCTCGACACTTCACCGCTACGAACGCCGCTACCAGGGGCCAATCCAGGCCGTCATCTTCGATTGGGCGGGCACGCTCGTCGACTTTGGCTCGTTCGCCCCGACCCAGGTGTTGATCGACGCCTTCAAGGGTTTCGGCATCGACATCTCGATGGAAGAGGCCCGCCAGCCGATGGGCTTGGCGAAGTGGGACCACATTCAGGCCCTGGGGCACCTGCCTGGCGTGGCCGCCCGATGGCAGGCAGCCCATGGCCGCCCCATGGCCCGGGGCGACGTCGACGCGATCTACGAAGCCTTCATGCCCTTGCAGATCGAGCGTGTGGCCGCCTATTCGGCGGTGATCCCGGGGGCCTTGGGTGTGCTGGCCGGGCTGCGCGAGCGCCAGGTGCGGATCGGCTCATGCACCGGCTACCCGCGCCAGGTGATGAACCAGCTGCTGCCCCACGCCGCGATGCAAGGGCTGGTGGTCGACCATGCGGTGGCCACTGACGATCTGAAGGCGGGGGGCCGACCAGGGCCCTGGATGGCGCTGGCCAACCTGATCGAGCTGGGCGTTCGGGAGGTGGCAGCCTGCGTGAAGGTGGACGACACCACACCCGGCATCGAGGAGGGCCTCTGCGCCGGCATGTGGACGGTCGGGCTGGCGGTCTCCGGCAACGAGTTGGGCTTGACCCTGGCCGAGTGGCACGGCCTCGACGCTGAATCCCAATCGCAACGCCGCGCCGCGGCAGGGCGCAAGCTGGCGCAGGCCGGCGCGCACGAGGTGGTCGGCACGATCGCCGATTTGCCCGCCGCCCTGTCGCGCATCGAAGCGCGCCTGGCACGCGGCGAACGGCCGTGAGCCGACGCGTCGCGATCATCGGTGCCGGCGTGGTGGGGCTGGCGCACGCGTGGGCGGCCGCCGAGCGTGGGCACCAGGTGACGGTCTTCGAACGCGATGCACAAGCGATCGGCGCTTCGGTGCGCAACTTCGGCCTGGGCCTGGTGCTGGGGCAGCCGCTGGGCGAGAGGCATGACCTCGCCCTGCGCAGCCGAGAGATCTGGCTCGGCCTGCTGCCCCGCATCGGCGCCTGGCACAAGGCCGAAGGCAGCCTCATGGTGGCCAGAGACGAGGTGCAGTGGCGGATGCTTCAGGCGTTTCAGGCGCTTCTGGGCGCCGACTACGCCACCCGCCTGATGACCGACGGTGACGTGGCACGCCAGGGCGCGCAGGGCCTCGGCGGTCTTTTCAGCCGACATGAGATTTCATTGGACGCCCGCGAGGCCATACCGCGGCTCACCGCCTGGTTGAAAGAGGCTCACGGGGTGGTCGTCCATCACGGCGCGCAGGTCCATGGCATCGAGTTACCTCTGGTGGAAACCAGCCACGGCCGATTCACCGCCGACGAGGTGGTGGTCTGTGCCGGACACGACTTCCAAACGCTGTACCCCAAGGTCTTTGCACCGCTGGGGCTGCGCCGATGTGCGCTGCAGATGCTGCGCCTGGCCGACCCGGGCATCCAGCTGAAGCCGGCACTTCTGACCGGGCTCTCGTGCCTGCACTACCCGTCGTTCACCCAACACGACGCCCTCACTGCGCCGCTGCACGCCTTGCGCCAGCACGTGCAGTCGACGCAACCCGATGTCTTGGCGCATGGCGTGCACCTCATCGTGCAGCAGGTGGGCGCCAACGCTGAATTGATCATCGGCGATTCGCACGACCATGGCGCGGCGCCGGCACCCTTCAACCGCGCGTCCATCGATGACCTGCTGCTCGCCGAAGCCGCCGTGTTGCTGCAGCGCCCGCTGCGCGTGTTGGAGCGATGGCAAGGGCTCTATGCAAGCGGGCCCAAGCCCTTCGAAGTCCATCAGCCCGCACCCGGGGTTCGCGTTGTCGCCATCACCTCTGGCGTGGGGATGAGCATCGCCTACGCGTTGGCAGAGCGTCACTTCGCGGAGTGATGGGCAGATGTTCGTCACCCAACTCAAGGCCTTCTTCACCGTGGCGCGGGTCGGCAGCGTGACGCGGGCGGCCAAGCAGCTGCGCCTCAGCCAACCGGCCGTCACCGCGCAGATCAAAGCGCTGGAAGCGCACTATGGCGTTGAGCTGTTTCACCGCCAAGGCGGCCGATTGCGGCTCAGCGACGAGGGCGTTCGCCTGCTGCCGGCGGTGGATCAACTGTTGCAAGACGAGATCAAGGTGGAGTTCGCGCTCCGCGAAGCGGGCGACAGCTACCGAGGCAGCTTGAGAGTCGGTGCCACCGCGCCGTACTACGTGCTCGGTCTCCTGCGCCAATATCGCGAGCGCTATCCGCTGGTCGAGATCGGCATGAGCGCCGGCAACTCGCAACAGATGATCGACGCCCTGCTCGAATCGCGGGTCGACGTGGCAACCTCTTCGCACCTGGAGAACGACAGGCGCCTGCACCGCATCGTGCTGGGTGACGATCCCTTGGTGCTGGCCCTGCACCGAAGCCATCCCCTGGCGACGCGACCAGTGCTGTCGTGGCACGACCTCACGGGCTGCGACCTGCTGCTGCGCGAGCAAGGCTCGATCACCAGGCGCCTGACCGAGCAGGTGCTCGACGACCACGGCATCACCCCCGTTCACGTCATCGAGATCGCGAGCCGAGAGGCCATCCGCGAGGCCATCTTGCGGCAGATGGGCGTCAGCGTCTTCGCCCGCCACGAGACAGGCAACCATCCAGACGTGGTGGTGCGGCCCTTCGCAGAGAAGACGCCACACGTCATCGAATACCTCTACTGCCTCGCCGAGCGCCGAGCATCCCGCCTCATCAAAGCCTTCATCGGCTTGGCCGAAGCTGGGCTTGATCCGGAGCACGGATGAACGGGGCCGGGCATCACAGGAGCGCGGGAGCGCGGGACAGGGACCCACAAAGAAAAAGGCCCAGAGCGCTGATGCTCCAGGCCCTCTTGCTACGCCGCGGGAAGCCCGCAAGCTTTGAATGGTGGAGCCGGGGGGAATTGAACCCCCGTCCGCAAGCCATCGCCAGGTAGATCTACATGCTTAGCTGACTGATTTGGTTCTCACGGGCCCGATCGCGCAGCAGCACGCTACCGGACTCGCCAGCCACTTGATCTCGTTTCCTGGCGCGTGGCCCATCAGGAAACCAGCCAATGTGAATGACCTCTCAGCTTCAGACCTTGCGGTCTTCAACCCGGCCCATTGGCCAACCGTTGAGAGGCTCACCGGTGTTAAGCGGCGAGGGCGAAACGTTCGTCGTTCGCAGTTACTTGATTCCAGTGGTTTAACGAGCGAACTGGTGCTCGGCATGCACTATCCCGACTCCGCACCCACGTCGAAACCAGGTCGGCCCCAGGAGAACTTGTAGTTTAGGCCAGATCCAGCCACTTCAAGAGGTCGATCGGGCCTTCGATGATCACATCAGCCTCCCATTGCTCGACGCCCTCACCTTGGCCCAGGTAGCCCCAGGCGGCCACCGCCGTCGTCATACCCGCCGCACGCCCGGCCTGCACATCTCGCAGATCGTCTCCCACATACACGCATTCGGCCGGGGCGTGGCCGAGGCGGCGCGCGGCTTCCCACAGCGGCTCGGGGTGCGGTTTGGCATGGGGCGTGGTGTCTCCGCAGACAAGCGCCCCGGCCCGCGGCGACAGGCCCAAGCCTTCGGCCACCGGTACCGCGAACCGCGTGGCCTTGTTCGTGACGATGCCCCAGGCGATGCCTGCGGCTTCGAGCGACGACAGCAGCTGCAAGACCCCGTCGAAGATCGCCGTGCGATCCAGCATGCCCCGCTCGTACCAAGCCAGGAAAGCATCCCGCAGGGCTTCGAAGCGCTCGTCCCCGGGCGCCACGCCAAAGGCGAGGCCCACCATGCCGCGCGCGCCGGCGCCCACCATGGGGCGCAAGTGCTCGTAGGGCAATGGCTCCAGACCATGTTCCTGGCGCAAGGCATTGGCCGCGCCGGCCAGATCGGGGGCGCTGTCGATGAGCGTGCCATCCAGGTCGAACAGCACGGCACGCGGCTTGCGCCGCGTGGCATCTTGGCGCTGCGGGCTCATGCCGGCCAGCGGCACGCGACCAGGTAGTTCACATCGGTGTTGGCAGACAACCAGTAGCGCTTGGTCAACGGGTTGTATTCCATGCCCTTGAACTGGTCGATCTCGAGACCCGCGTCGCGCGCAAAGCGAGCCAGCTCGCTGGGCCTGATGAAGCGCGCGTACTCGTGCGTGCCCTTCGGCAGCAAACCCAGCACATGCTCGGCACCCACGATGGCGAAAAGGAAAGACTTCGGGTTGCGATTCAGCGTCGAGAAGAAGACCCACCCACCCGGCTTCACCAACTGGGCACAGGCTTGCACCACCGATGCGGGCTCGGGCACATGTTCCAGCATCTCCATGCAGGTGACGACATCGAAGCTGGCCGGTCGCTCCGCAGCGAGCTGCTCGACGGCCACTTCACGGTAGGTGAGGCTCTCAACGCCTGCTTCCATCGCGTGAAGCTGCGCCACCTTCAGCGGCTTGGTCGACAGGTCGATGCCCAGCACCTTGGCGCCCCTGCGGGCCATCGACTCTGCCAGGATGCCGCCGCCGCAGCCCACATCCACCACATCTTGCCCCGGCAGCGCAGCCAGGCTGGCGATCCAATCCAGCCGCAGCGGATTGATCTGATGCAAAGGGCGGAATTCGCCCTCCGGATCCCACCAACGGTGCGCGAGGTCACCGAATTTGGCGAGTTCTTGCGGATCGGCATTCACGGTGGTTTGGCTCATGTTGGCAATGTTAATGATGCAGCGAATCGGCCGGCGCCAGGGGCTCAGAAAGCCCGCTGCCGACCCAGAAAAAAAAAACCCCGCCGAGGCGGGGTTTCGGGCAAAACCAGCGTACTGGTTATTGCTTGGCGCGGGTGCCAACGACTTCGATTTCAACGCGGCGGTTCTTCGCCTTGCCTTCACGAGTCTTGTTGTCGGCCACGGGCTGCTTCTCGCCCTTGCCTTCGGTGTAGACGCGATTCTTCTCGATGCCCTTCTCGACCAGGTAGGTCTTGACGGACTCGGCGCGCTTGACCGACAGCTTCTGGTTGTACGTGTCGGAGCCGTCGCTGTCGGTGTGACCGACGGCGATGATGACTTCCAGGTTCACGCCCTTGGTCTTGCTGACCAGGTCATCCAGCTTCGCCTTGGCTTCGGGCTTCAGCACAGCCTTGTCGACATCGAAGAAGGCATCAGCAGCGTAGGTGACCTTCTCGCTCACCGGAGCGGCCGGCGGCGGGGGCGGGGGCGGCGGAGCAACCGGAGCGGGAGCCGGCGCCGGGGGCGGCGGGGCAACCGGCGGCGGCGGCGGCGGCTTCACGGCGCCGTCGCAGTTCTCCGCGGCGGTGGCGGGCGTCCAGTTGGCATCGCGCCAGCAGAGTTCGTTCGTGCCGTTCTTCCACACCAGCGAGCCATCGCCGTTGCGCCAGTTGTCGACTGACTTCTGGGCAAACGCGCTGGGCAGGGGCGCGGCAAGCGCGGCCGATGCGAAGAGCATCGCCACCTTGTTCAATTTCTTCATTGATTCTCCTCTCAAGGAAAGCCGCAGTTGCCTGCGATACGTCCGCATAGGAAGCGAAGTTTTCAGGGCAAACACTGCTGTTTCCAGTGCTTGCCACCGACGACTCATTGTGCCATACGGTCTCGGATGAGCCGCATTTTGGGGCGGTGCGCGCCGGGGTGCGCGCGCCATGTTGCGGCGCCACCACAAGGCGGCGACCGTAGAATCGTCTTTTTCGCGGTTACCGCTTTGCACGCCCGTGCAACGGCGCGCCAAAACAGGCCTTCAGCCCGCCCTCGCCTCGATGACCTCATTCGCCAAGGAAACCCTGCCCATCAGCCTCGAAGAGGAGATGCGGCGCTCGTATCTAGATTACGCGATGAGCGTGATCGTCGGGCGTGCACTGCCCGACGCGCGCGATGGACTCAAGCCCGTGCACCGGCGCGTGCTGTTCGCCATGCATGAGCTGGGCAACTCATGGAATCGGCCTTACAAGAAATCGGCTCGCATCGTCGGCGATGTGATCGGTAAGTACCACCCCCACGGCGACACGGCGGTGTACGACACAATCGTGCGCATGGCGCAAGACTTCTCGCTGCGCCACATGCTGGTGGATGGCCAGGGCAATTTCGGCTCGGTGGACGGCGACAACGCCGCCGCGATGCGATACACCGAAATCCGCCTGTCGAAGATCGCGCACGAAATGCTGGCCGACATCGACAAGGAGACCGTCGATTTCGGGCCCAACTATGACGGCTCCGAGAAAGAGCCTCTGGTGCTGCCCACGCGGCTGCCGAACCTGCTCGTCAACGGCGCAGCCGGCATTGCGGTGGGCATGGCCACGAACATCCCGCCGCACAACCTCAATGAGGTGGTGGATGCCTGCCTGCACCTGTTGAAAGCGCCCGAGGCCACCATCGACGAGTTGATGGAGATCATCCCGGCGCCGGATTTCCCGACCGCGGGCATCATCTACGGCCTCAATGGTGTACGCGAGGGCTATCGCACCGGACGCGGCAAGGTGGTGATGCGCGCGAAGGTGCACTTCGAAGACATCGATCGCGGCGCTCGCCAGGCGATCATCGTTGACGAGATCCCCTACCAGGTCAACAAGAAGACGCTGCTGGAGCGCATTGCTGAGCTGGTGCACGAGAAGAAGATCGAGGGCATCAGCCACATCCAGGACGAGTCCGACAAGTCCGGCATGCGGGTCGTGATCGAGCTCAAGCGCGGCGAAGTGCCCGAGGTCGTGCTGAACAACCTGTACAAGCAGACCCAGCTGCAGGACACGTTCGGCATCAACATGGTGGCGCTGATCGATGGTCAGCCGAAGCTGTGCAACATCAAGCAGTTGCTCGAGATCTTCCTCGAGCACCGTCGCGAAGTGGTCACCCGCCGCACGGTGTACGAACTGCGCAAGGCCCGCGAGCGCGGCCACCTGCTGGAAGGCCAGGCGGTGGCGCTGGCCAACATCGACGAGTTCATCCGCATCATCAAGGAATCACCGACCCCGCCGATGGCCAAGACGGCCTTGATGGCGGTGAGCTGGGATTCTTCCCTGGTGCGCGAAATGCTGGCGCGCGCCGAAGGCGATACGCCCGGCGGCCGCGAGGCCTATCGGCCCGAAGGCCTGCCGACGCACTACGGCATGCAGCCCGATGGCCTCTACCGGTTGTCTGACGATCAGGCCAGCGAAATCCTGCAGATGCGCCTGCAGCGCCTGACCGGCCTGGAACAGGACAAGGTCATCGGCGAGTACAAGGAAGTGATGGCCGTCATCGCCGACTTGCTGGACATCCTCGCCAAGCCGGCCCGCGTGACGACCATCATCAGCGACGAGCTCACCGCCCTGCGCCTGGAGTTCGGCCAGACGAAGCTCGGCGAGCGTCGCTCGGTGGTCGAGCACAACGTGCAGGAGCTGGGCACGGAAGACCTGATCACGCCCACCGACATGGTCGTGACGCTCAGCCATACCGGCTACATCAAGAGCCAGCCCTTGGCCGAGTACCGCGCCCAACGTCGAGGCGGCCGGGGCAAACAGGCGGCGCAGACCAAGGATGACGACTGGATCGATCAGCTCTTCATCGCCAACACGCACGACTGGATTCTCTGCTTCTCCAACCGGGGCCGCGTGTATTGGTTGAAGGTGTGGGAGGTACCGCAAGGCGGGCGCGCTTCGCGCGGCAAGCCCATCGTGAACATGTTCCCGCTGCAGCAGGAAGAGAAGATCACCGTGGTGCTGCCGTTGACCGGCGAGTTCCGCAGCTTCCCTGCCGATCACTACGTGTTCATGTGCACCGCGCTCGGCACGGTGAAGAAGACGGCGCTCGACGAGTTCAGCAACCCCCGCAAGGCCGGCATCATCGCCGTGGACCTGGACGAGGGCGACTACCTGATCGGCGCCGCCCTCACCGACGGCAAGCACGATGTGATGCTCTTCAGCGATGGCGGCAAGGCCGTGCGTTTCGACGAAGACGACGTGCGCGCGATGGGCCGCAACGCCCGCGGTGTGCGCGGCATGATGCTTGAAGACGGGCAGAGCGTGATCGCGATGCTGGTGGCTGAGGATGAGACGCAAAGCGTGCTGACGGCCACTCAGAACGGCTACGGCAAGCGCACCTCGATCGTCGAGTACACACGCCATGGCCGCGGCACCAAGGGCATGATCGCCATCCAGCAGAGCGAACGCAACGGCAAGGTCGTGGCCGCCACGCTGGTGCGCCCGAATGACGAGATCATGCTGATCACCGACAAGGGCGTGTTGGTCCGCACCCGCGTCAGCGAGATCCGCGAGCTCGGCCGCGCCACCCAGGGCGTGACCCTGATCGCGCTCGACGATGGCTCCAAACTCTCCGGCCTGCAGCGCATCGTGGAGAACGACGCTCAGACCGAATCCGACAACGACACCGAAGGCGGCTCGCCGTCCAACGAAGAAGGCACCGCATGACGCTGCGTAAGTACACCCCACCCGCCCTGCTGCTGGTGGCTCTGCTGGCCGGCTCGCCCATGGCGCAGGCCCAGACCAAAAAAGAACTGGTGGCCAAGGTCATCCAGTTGCAGCAGCCCGCGGTGGATGCGCTGTCGGCCAGCATCGCACGCGACACCGCCGCACGCATGATGGACGCGGCGGGCCAAGCGCTGGCTGGCGTTCCGACAGACAAGCGTGAAGCGCTCGGCAAGCAGGTGCAGGCGGACATCAAGGCCTTCTACGAAGACGTGCAAGCCAAGCTGCACGACAGCGGCGTGAAGATTGCACCCACGACGCTGGGCCCCCTGCTCGAGGAAAAGTTCTCGGAAGACGAGCTGAAGCAGATCGCGGTCTGGCTCGAATCACCGGCGGCCAAGAAGTTCCAGCAGTTGGGTGGCGAGATGCAGTCGCAACTGTCGCGCAAGCTGGTTGAAGACACCCGCCCCGCAGTCGAGCCGAAACTGAAGGCGCTGGAGCAGACGCTGCAGAAGCGCTTCGCACAAGCCGCACCCGCCGCCGCGAGCGCACCGAGCGCCCCCGCTTCAGGTGCCAAGCCTGCCGCCGCCCCTGCCAAGAAGAAGTAACCCTGAACGCTGCCATCCGCCCGCACGATGCCCACAGCAAATCCACGCCCATTCAACTTCTCTGCCGGCCCTGCCACCCTGCCCGAGCCGGTGCTGCGTCAGGCAGCCGAAGAGATGCTGGACTGGCACGGCTGTGGCATGGGCGTGATGGAGATGAGCCACCGGGGCAAGGAGTTCATCAGCATCCATGAACAGGCGGTGGCCACGCTGCGCGAGCTGCTGGCGGTGCCGTCGAACTTCCATGTCCTGTTCATGCAGGGCGGCGGCCTCGGCGAAAACGCCATCGTGCCGATGAACCTGGCCGGCCCCCAACCCGGCGGCCTGGTCGACGTGGTGGTCACCGGCTCGTGGAGCAAGAAGTCGCTTGCCGAAGCGCAGCGCTACGCCGATGCGCGCGCCGCGGCGAGCAACGACGCCGACGGACGCTCGGCCATCCCCGCCCCCGGCACGTGGCAGTTGCGCGAGGGCGCAGCCTACGTGCACGTGTGCTCGAACGAGACCATCGACGGCCTTGAAATGGCCGAGCTGCCTGACCTGGCCGCCCTCGGCTGCCGCTCACCGCTGGTGGCCGATTGCTCGTCGCACATCCTGTCGCGCACCATCGACTGGAGCCGCGCCGGCGTCGTGTTTGCTGGCGCGCAGAAGAACATCGGCCCAGCAGGATTGACGCTGGTGTTCGTGCGCGACGATCTGCTCGGTCGCGCACTGCCGATCTGTCCTTCGGCCTTCGACTACTCGGTGGTCGCCGCGCACGGCTCGATGTTCAACACGCCCCCCACCTATGCGATCTACGTCGCCGGGTTGGTTTTCGAATGGGTCAAGGCCCAAGGCGGTGTGGCCGAGATGGACCGGCGCGCGGCGGAGAAATCCGCCCTGCTGTACAACTACCTGGACGATTGCGGTGGCTTCTACCGCAATCGGGTTGCCTTAACCGCACGTTCTCGCATGAACGTGCCCTTCTTCCTTCACAACGAATCCCTGAACGACGCCTTCCTGGCCGGCGCACGCGAAGCCGGTTTGTTGCAGCTCAAGGGCCACAAGTCCGTGGGCGGCATGCGGGCCTCCCTGTACAACGCCATGCCGCTGGCCGGGGTGCAAGCCCTGGTCGGCTACATGAAGGACTTTGCCCGCCGCCATGGCTGAACCCGCCGCCTCTCCCATCGCCCCCGAATTGCTGGCCCTGCGGCAGCAGATTGACGCGCTCGATCGCGAACTGCTGGGCTTGCTCAATCGCCGCGCCGGCTTGGCGCTTGCCGTAGGTGAGTTGAAGAAACAGGAGGGCTCGGTCGTCTTCCGGCCCGAGCGCGAAGCGCAGGTCATCGACGGCCTGAAAGCCACTAACCCGGGCCCGCTGGGCACCGACAGCGTCGCACCCATCTGGCGCGAGATCATGTCGGCCTGCCGTGCCCTGGAGACACCGACTCGCGTGGCGTACCTCGGGCCGGCCGGCACCTTCAGCGAAGAGGCCGCGTTGGGCTTCTTCGGTTCGTCGATCGTGCGGGTGCTGTGTGCCAGCATCGACGAGGTGTTTGCGATGACGGCGGCCGGCGCCGCTGATTTCGGCGTGGTGCCGGTCGAGAACTCCAACGAAGGCGTGGTCGCCCGTTCGCTCGACATCCTGTTGACCACGCCGTTGTTCATCATCGGCGAGACGAGCCTGTTCGTGCGGCAGAACTTGCTGCGCAAGGACAACGCGCTCGAAGGCATCGACGTGGTCTGCGCGCATCCGCAGGCGCTGGCGCAATGCCACGGCTGGCTGTCCAACCATTTGCCGCATGCCGAGCGCCGTCCGGCCTCCAGCAACGCCGAGGGCGCCCGGCAAGCCGCACAGAACCCGAAGATGGCCGCGATTGCGAGCACACGTGCGAGCAGCGAATACGGTCTGCATGTGGTGGCACCAGCCATTCAAGACGACCCGCACAACCGCACCCGGTTTGCCATCGTCACCGATCCGCACCGCCACCCGGCGCCCAAGGCATCGGGACACGACTGCACCAGCCTGATCGTCTCCGTGACGAACCGGCCCGGCGCCGTGCACGACATGCTGGTGCCACTGAAAAAGCACGGCGTGTCGATGACACGCTTCGAATCACGCCCTGCCCGCTCAGGCCAGTGGGAGTACTACTTCTACATCGACCTGCAAGGCCACCCGGACGAACCGCACGTGAGCACCGCGCTGAAGGAGTTGCGCGACGTCTGTGCGTTCTTCAAGGTGTTGGGCACCTACCCGCTGGACGTTCACTGACCGAATGCCGACGATGTTCAAGCAACTGGGCCTGATCGGTTGTGGCTTGATGGGTGGCTCCTTCGCGCTCGCCTTGAAGCAGGCGGGTCTGGTCGAGCGAATCATTGGGTACAGCAAGTCGCCTTCCACCACCGAGCGCGCCCGCCAGATGGGCGTGATCGATCAGGCCGCCGAATCGGCGCTGCTGGCCGTGTCCGGATCGGACATCGTGCTGCTGGCGGTTCCGGTGGCCGCCACCGACATCACCTTCCGCGCCATCCGCCATCTGGTCAATCCGGACGTGCTGTTCATGGACGTGGGCAGCACCAAGCGCGATGTCGTCGACGCGGCCCGGCGGGTGCTGAAAGAGCGCGTCGGGGCGTTCGTGCCCGCCCACCCGATCACCGGCAAAGAGCTGGCCGGGGTGCAGCACGCCGACGTTGACCTCTACAAAGACCGGCGCATCATCCTGACGCCCATTGCGCAGACCTCGCCGGTGCTGCTGGAAAAGGCCCATGCGGTGTGGACCGCCATCGGTGCCCACGTGCAAGAGATGACGCCCGAGGCGCACGACGCCGCCTTCGCCGCCGTGAGCCACCTGCCGCACCTGCTGGCATTCGCCTACTTCACCAGCATCCTGCAGCAGAAGGAAAGCGAGCAGTTCCTGGCGCTGGCTGGCCCGGGCTTCCGAGATTTCACACGCATCGCGGCGAGCGATCCCGCAATCTGGCGCGACATCCTCATCGCCAACCGGGAAGAAATCCTCAAGCAGAGCGAACGGTTCCGCGGTGCGCTCGGGGTGCTCGAACAGGTGCTGCGCGACTGCCAAGGTGAAGCCTTGGAGGCGCTGGTCACCGGCGTGTCGCACACCCGCAGCCATTGGCGCATGGGCGCCGGCAAGAACCTGAAGAAATAGCAGTCGAACCTTCCCGGTTGCGCAGGCCGCCGGGCCCGCCATGTACACCACCGCGTTCCTCGATCTCCCCCCTTTCGTCCGCGCCGGAGGCACGGTTCGCCTCCCCGGCTCGAAAAGCATTTCGAACCGGGTGCTGCTGTTGGCGGGCCTGTCCGAAGGGGTCACGGCCGTGCATGACCTGCTCGACTCGGACGACACCAAGGTCATGCTGGAGGCGCTGGCCCGGTTGGGCTGCCAACTGGAGCGCCAAGGCGAGGTGTTGCAGGTGACCGGTATCGGTGGCCGTTTGCGCACCCGTGAAGCCCAGCTGTTCCTCGGCAACGCCGGCACCGCGATGCGCCCCCTGACGGCCGCTCTGGCGGTGCTGGCGGCCCGCCAGGGCGGCAGCTTCGAGCTCAGCGGCGTACCCCGCATGCATGAGCGGCCAATTGGCGACCTGGTGGACGCGCTGCGGCAGCTCGGCTGCCCCGTCACCGACCTGGGTCGCGCGGGTTACCCGCCGCTGCGCGTGGGAGACGGCACCGAGCGAGCTTTGGACACGGCCACGCCCATCCGCGTGCGCGGAGACGTCTCCAGCCAGTTCCTCACCGCGCTCCTGCTGGCTCTGCCCCTGGTGACGCAAGACGGGCCCGTCACGATCCAGGTGGAAGGGGAGCTGATCTCCAAGCCGTACATCGACATCACGCTGCGGCTGCTCGAACGCTTTGGCATCGCGGTGCAGCGCGACGGATACGCCTGCTTCGTCATTCCACAAGGCTCTCGGTACCGATCGCCTGGCCGCATCCATGTCGAAGGAGACGCTTCGTCGGCTTCGTACTTCGTGGCCATCGGCGCCATCGCCGGCGTGGATCGGCCGGTGCGCATCGAAGGCGTTGGGCTCGATTCCATCCAGGGCGACATCCGTTTCGTCGACGCCGCTCGCGCCATGGGTGCGCAGGTCGAAGGCGGGCCGGGCTGGCTTGAAGTCCGCCGCGGCGCGTGGCCGCTGAAGGCCCTGACGCTCGACTGCAACCACATCCCCGATGCTGCGATGACGCTGGCCGTCATGGCGCTGTATGCCGATGGCCCCTGCCGCCTGACCGGCATCGCCAGTTGGCGCGTCAAGGAGACGGACCGCATCGCGGCCATGGCCGCCGAGCTGCGACGCGTGGGCGCCACTGTCGTCGACGGGGCCGATTTCATCGAAGTCGCCCCGCCCAAGCGCTGGCAGGCTGCCGCGTTGCAGACCTACGACGACCATCGCATGGCGATGTGCGGCTCGCTGGCCGCCTTCAACCCGCTGGCGGCGAATGCTGGCGGCGGCGCGCTGCCGGTGCGCATCGTCGATCCGCGCTGCGTCGGCAAGACCTTTCCCGACTACTTTGAAGCCCTGTTTGACTTGGTGACCCCTTCGGCGGGCGGCGTCCCGGTGCTCGCAGTCGACGGTCCCACCGCCTCCGGCAAGGGCACCTTGGCCGCGGAGCTGGCACATCAGCTGGGTTACCACCTGCTCGACTCCGGCGCGCTTTACCGGGCCACCGCGCTGGCGGCACAAGACGCTGGCATCTCGCTCGAGGATGAGCCAGCGCTCGCCGAACTGGCCGCCCGCCTGGAATTGCGCTTCACCGGCCACCAGGTGTTTCTGGCCGGCCGCGACATCACCGACCCGCTGCGGCTGGAATCGACCGGCGGCATGGCCTCTCGGGTGTCGGTGCATCCGGCCGTGCGCAAGGCCCTGCACGCCCTGCAACTGAGCTTCCGGCGCGCGCCCGGCCTGGTGGCCGACGGGCGGGACATGGGCACGGTCGTCTTCCCCGAGGCCGACCTCAAGGTTTTCCTCACCGCCAGCGCCGACGCGCGCGCCGAGCGCCGCTATAAGCAATTGATTTCCAAGGGAAATTCCGCTAATATCGACAGTCTTCGGGCTGATTTGCAGATGCGCGACGAGCGGGACAAAAACCGCGCGGTCGCACCGCTCAAGCCAGCCGAGGACGCGATGCTGCTGGACAACTCCCACCTCTCGGTCGAGGCTTCGGTCGAAAAGGTGTTGGGCTGGTGGCAGCAACGCAGGCCGTTCTGATCGTCAAGCCGACGGTCAAAACGTTCGAGAAAGAGCTGCGAGGCGTGCAAGGCCCCGCGGCTTCACGGGCCCACCGCCCTTCCCTCCAGGCTGGCATCAGCCGATCGAGGGCGGTGAACTCATCAACCTAACCCCCTGCGGTGTCACGCACCGCAAGCGGCCGGTGACTTGCAAGCCGGCCACCCAAGGAAATCCACATGTCCCAGACTCAAGCCGCCAGCTTCGGTGGTGAATCGTTCGCCGCCCTGTTCGAGGAAAGCCTGCAGCGCTCGGAAATGCGCTCGGGTGAGGTCATTACCGCCGAGGTGGTGCGCATCGAGCACAGCTTCGTGGTCGTCAATGCCGGCCTGAAGAGCGAAGCCTATGTGCCCATCGACGAATTCAAGAACGACCAGGGCGAGATCGAAGTCCAGGTTGGCGACTTCGTCTCCGTGGCCATCGACGCTGTCGAAAACGGCTATGGCGACACCATCCTCTCGCGCGACAAGGCCAAGCGCCTGGCCTCGTGGCTGGCTCTGGAAACCGCGCTGGAATCCGGCGACTTCGTCACCGGCACCGTCTCCGGCAAGGTCAAGGGTGGCCTGACCGTTCTGGTCAACGGCATCCGCGCCTTCCTGCCCGGCTCGCTCCTCGATACGCGTCCTGTCAAGGACATGTCGCCGTTCGAGGGCAAGACCATGGAATTCAAGGTCATCAAGCTCGACCGCAAGCGCAACAACGTCGTGCTGTCGCGCCGTGCTGTGGTCGAAGCCTCGATGGGTGAAGAGCGCGCCAAGCTGCTCGAGACCCTGTCCGAAGGCGCCATCGTCAACGGCGTGGTCAAGAACATCACCGAATACGGTGCGTTCGTCGACCTGGGCGGCATCGACGGCCTGCTGCACATCACCGACATGGCCTGGCGCCGTGTCCGCCACCCGAGCGAAGTGGTGCAGGTTGGTCAGGAACTGACCGCCAAGGTCCTGAAGTTCGACGCCGAGAAGAACCGCGTCTCGCTGGGCCTGAAGCAGCTGGGCGACGATCCGTGGCTGGGCGTGGCTCGCCGCTACCCCACGGGCACCCGCCTGTTCGGCAAGGTCACCAACATCGCCGACTACGGCGCGTTCGTCGAGATCGAGCCGGGCATCGAAGGCCTGGTGCACGTCTCCGAAATGGACTGGACCAACAAGAACGTCGCCCCCTCGAAGGTCGTGACCCTCGGCGAAGAAGTCGAAGTCATGGTGCTCGAGATCGACGAGGACAAGCGCCGCATCAGCCTGGGCATGAAGCAGTGCAAGGCCAATCCTTGGGAAGAGTTCAGCGCCACCGTCAAGCGCGGCGACAAGGTCAAGGGCCCGATCAAGTCGATCACCGACTTCGGCGTGTTCGTCGGCCTGGCTGCCGGCATCGACGGCCTGGTGCACCTGTCGGACCTGTCCTGGCACGAGCCGGGCGAGACCGCCGTGCGCAACTACAAGAAGGGCCAGGAAGTCGAGGCCGTGGTGCTGGGCATCGACGTCGAGCGCGAGCGCATCTCGCTGGGCATCAAGCAGCTCGATGGCGACCCGTTCGCGACCTTCACCTCGGTCAACGACCGTGGCTCGGTGGTCTCGGGTGTCGTCAAGACGGTCGACCCGCGTGGCGCTGAAGTGCAACTGGCCGACGACGTGCTGGGCTACCTGCGCGCCTCTGAAATCAGCCGCGACCGCGTCGAAGACGCCCGCAACGTGCTGAAGGAAGGCGACGAAGTCTCGGTGATGATCGTCAACGTCGACCGCAAGACCCGCAACATCCAGCTGTCGATCAAGGCCAAGGACCAGGCCGACCAGCAAGAAGCGATGCAGCGCCTGTCGGCCTCGAACGAGCGCGAAACCGCTGGCACGACCAGCCTGGGCGCCCTGCTGCGCGCCAAGCTGGACAACCAGAACAACGGCTGATCGCAAGCCCCCGCGAGCCCTCTGGAGGCCGCCCACCCGAGTTGAAGCTTGTGACAGGTCGGCATCATCGCCGGCCTGCTCAAGCCGCCTGCCCCGGGTGAGTCGGCACGGATGAGGAGTGCGCGGGGTTGCCGACTGGAGGAGAACCGATGACCCGATCCGATCTCGTTGCCAAGCTCGCGGATCGCTTCGCGCAACTGACGCAACGCGACACCGAGTTCGCGGTCAAGACGATCCTCGATGCCATGTCCGACGCCTTGGCGCGCGGCCACCGCATCGAGATCCGAGGCTTCGGCAGCTTCTCGATCAACCGTCGCCCGCCGCGCGTGGGGCGCAATCCCCGCAGTGGCGAGCAAGTGACCATTCCGGAGAAGCTGGTGCCGCACTTCAAGCCGGGCAAGGCCCTGCGCGAAGGCGTGGACGCCAGCCTCCCGGCCGATGCACCAGCGGCCGAAGAAGAAGCGCCAAGCGCCTGACCGGCGCCGCCCGGTCAGCCTTACCGCGGCAATCACCCTCCAGGGCCCCGACCGGGGCCCTTTTCGTTTCAGGCACCACGGCACATCGAGCCTGTTCGTAGAATCCACGGTGATGCGCTTCCTCACCTGGCTCGTTCGCGCCTTCATCTTCTTTTCGCTGTTCGCCTTCTCGTTGCACAACCAGCAACCGGCGTCGGTGAACTGGGCCTTTGGCTATGCCTGGAACGCGCCCATGGTCATCATCGTTCTCGGCGCTTTTGCCGCCGGCACCGTCTTTGGCGTGCTGGCGATGACGCCCAGTTGGTGGCGACACCGTCAACTGGCGCGCAAGCTCGCACCCGACGCCGGCGTGACCGAGCCGCCCCCCGCCAAACCTGACACGCCGCGCGAACCGCAGCAACCTGTGATCCCCGATGGAGTTTGACCTGCTGTATTGGTGGCTGCTGGCCTTGCCGGCAGCCTTTGCGGTGGGCTGGCTCGCATCGCGGCTGGATCTGCGGCAACTCAAACGCGAGAACCGTGAATCGCCCAAGGCCTACTTCAAAGGCCTGAATCTGCTGCTGAACGAACAGCAGGACAAGGCCATCGACGCCTTCATCGAGGCGGTACAGCACGACCCAGACACCAGCGAGCTGCACTTCGCGCTTGGCAACCTGTTCCGCCGCCGCGGCGAATTCGAGCGCGCGGTGCGAGTGCACCAGCATCTGCTTGGCCGGGCCGACCTGGCCGTGAGCGAACGCGATCGTGCCCAGCATGCGCTGGCGCAAGACTTCATGAAAGCCGGGCTCTTCGATCGCGCCGAGCAGGCTTACCGGGCCCTGAAGGGCACGGCATTCGATACCGAAGCCCAATTGGCATTGCTGAACCTTTACGAGCGTTCGCGAGATTGGTCGGCCGCGGCCGAAGCGGCCGCCGCGCTCGAACGCAGCGGTACGGGCTCATTCGGCACCCGGATCGCTCACCATTGGTGTGAGCTCGCACTCGAGGCCGATGCCAAGGGGCTGGCCGAAGCGGCCGACGCCGCACTGGCCAAGGCGCGAGCCGCCGCCCCCCACGCGGCACGCCCGCTGCTGCTGGCCGGACAACGCCTGGCCAAGGCGGGCCGGCATGCGGAAGCCATCACCATTTGGGACGAATTGCGTGTACGCGATCTCGCCAGCTTCGCCCTCGTGGCGCACGACTACGCTGACAGCGCGGTCGCCAGCGGCCAAGCCACCTCGGCGAGGCAGCGCCTGCAAGCCGCCTACGAGCAGGCGCCCGGCATCGACCTGCTGCGCGCACGCGCCCGGCTCGACGGCCACGACTTGAGCGCCGATGCCGCGCTGATGTCCCACCTGCGGCACCAGCCCACCCTCAGCGCCGCCCTCGCGGTACTGGCCAGGCCGGTCGACCAGTGGAGTGCCGAGGCCGCGCAGGCGGTGGGCGAAGCGGTGGCCCGCGCCGCCAAACCACAGCAGCGCTACCGCTGCGCAGCCTGCGGCTTCGAGGCCCAACGCTATTTCTGGCAATGCCCTGGCTGTCTGACCTGGGACAGCTTCCCACCTCGTCGGGTAGAAGAGCTGTGAACACCATCTCCTCGATGGGCTCTGCCCCCATCTGAGGCACCAGGAGCAACAACACCATGGCTTCGCTCTTTCTTGCCAATCTGGCCGAACACCTGCGCACCTTCGAGCGTCTGCCAGCCCTCGATGCCGAGATCGCGCGGGCCGGCTCTCTGATCGCGCAAAGCTTGGCTGCCGATGGCAAGCTGCTGTCCTGCGGCAATGGTGGATCGGCCGCCGACGCCCAGCACATAGCCTCCGAGCTCACGGGGCGCTTCATCAAAGAACGCCGGCCGCTCGCCGCCGTTTCGCTGACGACCGACAGCTCGGCCCTCACTTGCATCGGGAACGACTACTCTTTCGATGAGGTCTTCGCCAGGCAAGTGCGGGCACTGGGCCGCCAGGGGGACGTGCTGCTCGCCATTTCCACCTCCGGCAATTCGCCCAACGTGCGGCGTGCGGCCGAAGAGGCCCAGGCCCTTGGCATGCCGGTGATCGGCCTGCTGGGGCGCGACGGCGGCGCGATCAAGACGCTGTCCGACGTGGCCCTCGTGGTGCCCAGCGACGTGACCGCCCGCATCCAGGAGGCCCACATTCTGATCATCCACACCCTGTGCGGCTTGATCGAGCACGAGCTGCAGCTCGCATGAACACGCACAGCGTCTCGCGGCCCTTGCCCACACGAGATGCCCTGGCGGCCAGCCGCGTGCTGGTCGTGGGCGATGTGATGCTCGACCGGTACTGGTTCGGTGCGGTGGATCGCATTTCTCCAGAAGCCCCTGTGCCGGTGGTGCGCGTCACCCGCGAGGAAGACCGGCTGGGCGGCGCAGCCAATGTGGCGGTGAATGTTCAGTCGCTGGGTGCGCGAGCGAGCTTGCTGACCGTGGTGGGTGAAGACGAGGCCGCCAGCCGCCTCGAGGCGCTGTTAGCTGAACGCGGGATCCGCACCGCGCTGGGCCGGGACCCGCAGCTCAAGACCATCGTCAAGTTGCGCGTGATCGGACGCTCGCAGCAGCTGATTCGGGTGGATTTTGAGAACACGCCGGACCATGAGGTGCTGGCGCAGATGCTCAACGCCTTCGACGCCGAGTTGCCACAGCACGACGCCGTCATCTTTTCCGATTACGGCAAGGGCGGCCTCGCGCACATCCCGCAGATGATCCAGCGCGCACGCGCCGCTGGCAAGCCGGTGCTGATCGACCCCAAAGGCAGCGACTACCGGCGCTACGCCGGCGCATCGGTGTTGACGCCCAACCGTGGCGAGCTGGCGCAGATCACGGGGGCGTGGCGCGACGAGGCGCACTTGGCGCAGCTCGCCCAGCAAATGCGCTCCGATCTCCAGTTGGATGCGCTGCTGTTGACCCGCTCGGAAGAAGGCATGACCTTGTTCGATGCCGCTGGGGCACGCCATGTGGCCGCCGAAGCGCGCGAGGTGTTCGACGTGACCGGTGCGGGCGACACCGTCATCGCTGCGTTGGCCGCGCTGGCTGGCGCCGGCATGCCCATGCGCGACGCCGTCGCCTGGGCCAACCATGCGGCCGCCATCGTGGTGGGCAAGTTCGGTACCGCCAGCGTCAGCTACGACGAATGGGCGCGGTGACCACTGGCCTGCGTCCCGCGGCCTTTCTCGATCGTGATGGGGTCGTCAACGTCGAGCGTGACTATGTGTACCGCATCGAAGATTTCGAGCTGCTGCCCGGGGTGATCGACGCCCTGGTCACACTTCAGCGGGCTGGCTATGCGCTGGTCGTCGTCACCAACCAGGGCGGCATCGGTCTGGGCAAGTACCAAGAATCTGACCTGCAGCGTCTGCATCACCATCTGCGCGCCGAACTGGCTGGCGCGGGTGTGCGCCTGGACGGCATCTACCACTGCCCTCACCACCCGCGCAGCGAGCGCCCCGAGATGCGTGGCCCGTGCGATTGCCGCAAGCCCGCGCCGGGCATGATCCTGCAAGCCGCCCGCGACCTGGCACTCGACCTGCCGAACTCCTTCCTCGCTGGCGACAAGGTGGGCGATGTGGCGGCCGGGCGCGCCGCGGGTGTGGGCCAGAATTACCTCGTGCGCAGCGGCCACCGGCTGTCCGTCCAAGACATGGCCCTGGCCGATGGCGTCTTCCACGATCTTGCCGATCTGGTACACCACCACATCGTTCCTCGTGCACCGGCGTAACCGGAGCGCGCCCCATCCCGAACCGACACCCACGCCGATGCAAGTCGACGCCTCCCATTACAAGTTCGAGCGCTATGTCGATATCAAGCGCTGGTGCAGCTACTGGCACCAACTGCGGGAAGTGCTCGCGCTTCAGCCTCGCTCCGTGCTCGAAGTTGGCGTGGGCAACGGCATCAACAGCTTATTGCTGCGGCAGCTGGGTTGCGAAACGGCGACGATGGACATTGACCCGGCGCTGAACCCTACGCACGTCGGCAGCGTCACGGCCATTCCGCTGGCTGATGCCAGCTACGACGTGGTCGCCGCATTTCAGGTGCTCGAACACCTGCCGTACGACAACTTCCGAACCGCCGTGTCCGAGCTACGCCGCGTGTCCACTCGATACGTGGTGCTGTCGCTGCCCGATTCGCACAAGATGCTCACCTTCGTGCTGCCGCTGCCCTTCGGCGGCGAACGACGAATCCAGTTTGCCAAGCCCCGCTGGCGGGCTCGCGTGCACCGCATCACCGGCGAGCACCAGTGGGAGATCAACAAGCGCGGCTACCCGGTATCCCGCATCGTCGACGATCTGAGAGCCTCAGGGCTTGAGGTGCTGCGCACCTTCCGCGCACCCGAGAACCCGTATCACCGATTCTTCATCTGCCGCAAGTAGACAGCCAGGTTCCCCTCGACCATCGCATCGATCGAGAAGTGCTGCTCCACCCAGGCCCGTCCAGCGGCGCCTTGCTGTGCACGCAGGGCCTCTGAATCCAGCAGGGTGTTCAAGGCCCGGGCCAAGCCGGCGACGTCGCCGGGTTCGATCAACTCGCCGTTGAGCCCCGGCCGCACGATCTCGGGGATGCCCCCGGCGCGGCCGCCCACAATCGGCACACCGCAAGCGGCCGCCTGAAGAAGCGCCACACCCAGCCCCTCCATCGACGCCGGATGCGCCAGCACGTCCAAGCACGGCAGGACGCGGTCCAGATCGCGGCGAAAGCCAGGCAGTTGCACGCGCGAGGCCAGGGCGGCATCCGCTGACAGGCGTTGCCGAACCATCTCCACCAGCGGCCCCTGGCCGAACAGCAGCACCCGTGTCTGTGGGTGTCGCTGCAGCACCGTTGGCAACGCATCCAGCAAGGTGGCGTGCCCCTTGCGCTCGATGAACTGCGCAGCCATGCCGATGGTCAAGGCATCGTCAGGCACGCCGAACTCACGCCGGAACCACGCCAGTTCGCCCCGCCCCGGCCGGTACTGTTCGGTATCCACCGCACTGGGCACGCAGGTGATCCGATCCTCGGGCACGCCCTCACCGAGCAGCACCTGGCGTATGCCTTGAGAGATCGTCACCACATGGTTTGGCCCCCGGTACTTCAGCGCCGCCCACCAACGGGATTCGGGGTTGTCGACACGGCGGCTGAGCACGGTGGGAACACCGCGAAACCGGCCTGCCAGCACGCCCCATGTGTCGCAGCCGCGGCGGCTGTGAAGGTGCAGCACATCAGGCGCCCAGCGGCCCATCAAGCCCCCAAGGCGCTCCACGAGGCCCACATCGGCATCGCCGCGCATCGGCATTTCATGCACCGTCAAACCCAGCTCGCGCACCGCCGACGCGATCGCGCTGCCCGTGGGGCAGGCCAGGGCCACGTCGACGCCGCGCTGGGCCAGGCCCCGCATCAGGAAGACGACCTGAAGCGCCCCTCCGTAGAGGTGCTTGCCCGCCTCGACGTGCAGCACTCTCATGCTCATGCGTCGGGCACCTGAAGCTGAAGACGCGCCTGCGCCATCACGCGCTCCACCGTCCAGTGCCGCATGCAATGAAAGGCGCCGCCGCAGGTCGGGTGGCGGCGGCACGGGGAGCAATCGAGCGGTTCGTAGAGGATGGCGGTGCGAGGCGTGCCCGTGTCGAGGTAGGGCCGGGTCGATCCGAACAGGCCGACGGTGGGCACCCCCAGCGCCGTGCCCATGTGGGTCAGGCCCGTGTCCACGCCGATCAGGAGCGCAGCGTCGGCGATGGCGGCGACGGTTTCGTCCAGCTTGAGTTGGCCCACCAGGTTGATGACCGCAGGCGCCGACTGCGCGATGCGGGCCGCGGCTTCGCGGTCGCCTGGGCCACCCATCAGCACCGGCACCAGCCCTTCAGCGCGCAGGGCACCCGCCAATGCAGCCCACCGGTCTTCGAACCAGTGTTTTTGCGGACGGGTCGTGAACGGGGCCAGCACCACGAAGCGGCCGTCTGAAGCCGCTGGTACGGCGGCGCGAGCCAGCGCGGCGCGTGCCACGTCTCGCGGCGCAGCGCCCACGGCCAGATCAAGCCGAAAGCTGCCGGGCGGCGCACCCAGATGGTCCGCCAGATCGCGGTATTCGTGGCTCATCCTGGGATCATCGCCTTCCCGTGGGCCGACCCGCTCGGTCATCAACCACTGGCTGCCTTCGCGTGACAGCAGCCCGACACGGCGCGGCGCGCCGGCCAGCCAGCCCAGCCATCCGCTTTTCAGCAGGCCCTGGGCGTCGAGCACGATGTCGAAGCGACGCACACGAAGCTCGCTGCGAAACCGACGCACCGCGTTCCACAGATCGCGAAAGCGACGTTCCTTCCACATCTGCTGCCAGGCGGCGCGCGGCCAGGGGATCACCTCGTCCAAGCGGGGGTTGTGGCGCAGCAGCGGCACCGTGGTCGGCTCAGTGAGCCAAGCAATGTGGGCTTCAGGCCACCGGGCGCGCAGCGCCGGGATCAGCCCGGAGGCCATCACCACGTCGCCGATCGCGCTCAGGCGCACGACCAGGATGCGCGGGGTCACGCGGCCAGCGGGCGCCGATCAAGGCGCGAGGAGGGCAATGAGCCCGAGAGCGGGCGAACGGGCGAAACGTTCATTCGGTGATACAGGTCAAAAGGCCAGATCGTGCTGTCGCAGCGGGGGCGCGGGCCGCCCCGCCGGAGCCCGGCACAGCCAAAGGCGCGAATTATCCCGTGGGCCGTGACGCCCCCTGCAGGGCCCAGAATCGCTCGATGGCAGGGATTTGCCGGATAAGCGATAATGGTGCGTTGGCGGAGCCAACGCTGCCCACCGCCTGCACCCACAGGCGGTGAAAGGCCGCGGCGCTCGCCGTTTCGAGTTCTGTCAGTCAAAGGAGCTTACCCTGGCCAAGGACGATCCCAAGACCTCCATCGATGCAGGGGGTTTGCGTTACCGCTCGAAAGTGGCGGGTTCTCCATTCTCCGCGACAGGTGCCTTTGGCGCCGCCACCATGTCGTGTTTTCTGTGCGGCAAGCACCGCCCCCGGGCACAGCTGAAGTCGCGCAAGTTGTTGGGTAAAGCCCAGGCAGTCTGCTCGCCATCATGCCGCGAGCTGGACGCCGCCCAATCCTGACAGGGCCCCGCGGCCGCCTTTTGGCGGCCGCGCCCATTTTGAGCACAGCGATTCATGTCGATGCCTGACAACGAACCGTCTGCGGCTCCGCAAGCCGTTGATCCTTGGGCGGATTCGGCCCAGCCTGCGGCGTTGTCGCGCCGGGAACGCGCCGCGGTGCTGGCGCGCATTGAAGCCCTGATGGAGTTCTGGGGCATCACCGTCGACGACCTGCTGGCACCCACGCCTGAGCCCGAAGCGCCCGCCCCCAGCGGCCCGCTGCCCATCAAATACCGTCACCCCGTCACCGGCGAAACCTGGGACGGACAAGGCCCTCACCCGGAATGGCTGCGCCGAGCGCTGTTGCAAGAGGGCCTGCGCGTCGACGAGCTGAAGCCCGCCGAGGCGGTGCCACCCGCGTCAGAAGCCAGTTGATCCCCCCATCGCCGGCGCGCCTCGCAAGGGCCCCGGCGATCTACTTGGCGTAGAACTCCGCGTCCAGCGCAGCCCGCCGAGTAGGCGGCAGCCGCTCGCAGTAGCCCGCCACGAAGCTGGTCAGCTTCATGCGATCGGGATTCGCCCTGGCATGCGCCTGAGCGGCTTGAAGCGCCTGCCGCAATTGGGGCATGGACGCCCCGGTGGACTCGCCGGGGAACATGCGCTGCAACGCTGTTGCCACGTCGGCATCCATCATCCCCGGCTCATCGAGCAGGAAGTCGGCCACGCTGCTGCCCAGGTCCGCGCAGAGCTGGGCGCCCGCACCCTCCTGCCGCTGCCCGAACGTCGGATCATCTTGTTCCAGCGCGGCGCGCGGGATCGTCAGGCAAAGCTGCTGCAGCTCGCCGCGGACGGCGGCCAGTGGTGCACCGGCCAAAAGGCGTTGATAGGCCAAGTCGGCCATGCGAAAACGGGGCCCGTCCCGGCGAAGCCCCAGCTCGTCCATGACCACGGTACGAGGCGCCTTTCGATCGATCAGCGTCTTCACGCCCTGGGCCAGACCATCGGCCTGCAGCCTGCAGTACGCGGGGTGATCGATCCCCGCCGACGTCTGTGCATGGGCGGCCAGCGAGAGCCACGCCAGCAGCGCCGCCGTCGCGCGAATGAACAGGCCCGCCGCACGATATGACGCGGGCCAGGTCAACAGATGTCGCATCGAGCGGATGATCATCAGTAAATCATAGGACGTGCTCGACCCCGACCGCCACCGCACACGGGCACAACACATTGCGAACCCAGCGTTCGGCCCACCACAATGCGCGGCTTGACTCTGAACCGGGCCGAGGGAGACCTGATGGCGATCGACAAGGTGGTGGTGGCGCTGAAATCTGCCCTGCGGGCCAAGTACGGCCACGCAGGTCTCGGGCACATCGACAAGGCCCTGCGGGCCCTGATCTCGGCAGACCGGCGCCGCGGGCTGAGCACCGTGGTGATCCATCTCGATGAAGCCGATGACATGGCCAGCTACGGTGGGCCCGCTCCAGAGCAGCCCACTCCGCGAGACGTCAAGAAGGCGATTGACCGCATCGCCACGACGGCCAAACCACACTATCTGCTGCTGCTGGGTGGGCCGGACGTGATGCCGATGGTGCCCATCACCAACCCGGCGTACAGCGGCCCGGAGGGCGACTCCGACCGCCACGTCCCCAGCGACCTGCCCTACGCCTGCGATGCGCCCTACAGCACCAACCCCAACCGGTTCCTTGGCCCGACGCGGGTGGTGGGGCGCCTGCCCGACCTGATGGGCGCCCGCAAGCCCACCTTGCTCACCCAGTTGATCAACGCCGCCGCCCGGGCGCAGCCGCGTCCGCGCTCCGAATACCAATCCAGCTTTGCGCTCAGCACAGCGGCGTGGGCCAAATCAACCGAGCTGAGCTTGACCAACACCTTCGGCCACGCTCGCAACCTGCACACGTGCCCGGGCAAGGGCCCGCGGTGGACGGACCGCCAGATCGCACCGCGCGTTCACTTCATCAACTGCCACGGTGGCGACAGCGTGCCCGAGTACTACGGCCAGCCGGTGGACCAGGACGAGTTCCCGATTGCCCACCATGCCAAGCACCTGCGCGGCCGGGTGAGTGCGGGCACCATCGTCGCCGCCGAATGCTGTTACGGTGCACAGCTGTACGACCCGGCCGACGCCGGTGGAGAACAAGGCATCGCCCTCACCTACCTGGAAGACGGTGCCGCCGCCGTGCTGGGCAGCACCACCATCGCCTACGGCCCGAGCGAAGGCAATGGCTCAGCCGACCTGATCTGCCAGTTCTTCATCCAGAACGTGCTCAACGGCTCGTCCATCGGCCGTGCGGCACTGGAAGCGCGGCAGAAGTTCGCCGGCGCGCGCACGCATCTCGACCCCTACGATCTGAAGACGCTGATGCAGTTCTACCTGCTCGGTGATCCATCGGCCCAGCCGGTGAGCATGAGCGCCCACGCACTGACGCGGGGCAAGGCATTCAAGAAGGCCTTCGCCGACGTGCAAGACCGCACCGTGAGGAACCTGCGCCGAGAGCGCCTCGAGCGCGAAGGTCAATACCTGGGCAAGGCATTGCCGGCCCTGAAGCCCACGAAGCACCGCCCTTCGGACAAAGTGGCCGCCACACTGCAGGCGATGACCCAAGAGACCGGCCTGAATGGCCCGCTGTCGCAGCTGAGCTTCGAAATCGTGCCCAGTGGCCGTCGCCCTGGCCCGGCCGCTGCCCGGCGGGTGCATGTCGTGAAAGGACGACGCCAGGTTCAGGTGAACGGTGCGACCATGACACGTGTGGTGGCCTTGGTGGCCACCGAGGAAGATGGGGAGTTGATCCATGTGCGCCGACTCCATTCCCGCTGACGGCGAGGCTGGCAGCAGCGGCTCGATCGTGCTGCAAGGCCGGGTCGAGAAGCGCCCGCTGGGCCAGGGCACCAAGAGTGCCCACCCCGGCATGGTGCTGGTGCTTCCTGATGGGCGCTGGCACGTGCTGCGGCGTGCCGGGGGCCACGCCTACTCCGACCCAATGTTCGAGGCGATGGAAGGTCAGCAGGTTCGCCTGCGTGGGCGGCTGAGGCCCAACTTCTTTCTCGTCGACGGCCTGGACGAAGAACCCAACGACTGACCATGGGCCCGCGCCACCTGGCGGCCCCGCAGACCGGTCAGGCGATGCCGACCACCTTGTGCGTCTGCAGGCCCAGCCGCCACTGCGGATGCTGCATGCAGTAGGCGATCGCCTCCTGGGTGTGGCGGGCACGGTCCGGGCCATCCATCGGTTGCAGGATGAAGTGGCGGAAGTCCAGCGCTGCGAAGCGCTCGGGCTGCGCCAGTGCCTGCGGGTAGACCAGCTTGAGCTCATCACCCCGCGTGAGGGCCAGCGGCGCATCGGCCTTCGGGCTGACGCAGATCCAGTCCAGCCCGCGAGGGGCCGGTTGGGTGCCATTGGTTTCGACCGCCACATCGAATCCCCGCGCGTGCAGGGCGTCGATCAGCGGCTCGTCCAATTGCAGCAAGGGCTCGCCGCCGGTGCACACCACCATCGGCCGGCCCCCGGTGCCGCCGGACCAGGCGCGAGCCACCGCCGCCGCCAGGTCGTCCGCCGATTCGAATTTGCCGCCACCCACGCCATCCGTGCCAACGAAATCCGTGTCGCAAAAGCGGCAAACGGCAGTGGCACGATCAGCCTCGCGGCCCGACCACAGATTGCAGCCCGCAAACCGGCAGAAGACCGCCGCCCGGCCCGCCTGAGCGCCTTCGCCCTGCAAGGTATAGAAAATCTCTTTGACGGAATAAGTCATGGCTGCTCGTCGCTCACGCCCACATCGGTTCAGGCGAGCCCGACGCCCACGCTACCGCACCACAGCCTTCCGTCTCAAAGAGATCAACCCGGCAGACCTGCGGCAGCCGCTCGCGCGCCTGCGACAGCACCCACTGCGCCACGCTGGCACAGTCTCCGTCCGGCAGGCCGGGCACGTCGTGCAAGGCATGGTGGTCCAGCGCCTTGAAGACAGGCTTGAACAATTCCTTCACGTCGCCGAAATCAACCGCCCAGCCGCGCAGCTCATCGAGGGCCGCGCTCAGGTGCAGACGCAGGGTGTAGGTGTGGCCGTGCAGCCTCGCCTCGGGGTGGCCCGCCGGCGCGTGGCGCAGGCGCACCGCGCTGTCCAGGTGAAAGTCTTTCCAGATGCGATGAGTGGCACCGTCGTACAGGGCCCCACACGACGCCGTCTCGTACACCTTCACCGCGCGCAGCCTAGCTCCCGCGCCAGCCGACAGGCGCTGCCACAGCCATCGGCTGAGCATCTCGCTGGTGGGGTTCTCCAGCCCGGGCAGCTCATTCAGGCAGGCGTAGTTCAGCTCGAAGTGCAAAGGCGCCCAGAGGTCGTCGAGCCAGTCGGTGGTGAGGTGCGACGGCTGACCCTCGCCCACCCGCACATGAACGACAGCCTCGAATCCATGACCATGCATGCGGCCGCACTTGTGCCCCAGCGGCACGTTCGGAAGCCGATGGGCCGACTGAAAGCGATAGCGGCGCCAAGCCCACGCGGCACCCGCTTCATCGATGTCGACACCGCTGGCGGGATGACTCTGAACCGACACCGCCGCGCCGGGCACACCGAGCCGGGCGCCGATCCAGCGGGCCAGGCGTTCGTCACTCGGCTCTTCGACTTGTTCGTTCAACAGACTGTGATCCAGCGGCGCCACCACCTGCGCCAGGGCATGCTGCAACCAGCCCACCTCACCGCCCGCAAAGGGCGACGGCGCCGCATCCAGGGCCGAGCGCACTTGCACCACGAAGCCGTGGCCGTGCGGGCGCGAAGCGCGGTGGCTGGACGGCAGCGCATGCAATTGCCGCGCAGCATCAAAGCCAGCCTGCGCGATGAAACGGAGAGGTCGGGTGGGCATCTGCGAAAAACAAGCGAATCTGCCGAGGGGTGACGCGTCGCATGGACATGCGTCAATGCGGCCCGGGCCAGCCAGGGCATCATCCAGGGCCAGCAACCCAACGGCGGGTTCTGCTCGCCGGCGATCCGTGGCGGGCACGGCATCTGGCAAAGCGGGCCGGCGGGCGGCGATAACGGTTTCGATTGTCGCACGCAGGCCCTGCCCCTACACCCGGCTCGCCAAGGCCTCCCAGCCTCTGGCCTACAGTCGGCCCCATTGCGATGAAGCGTGCGATGACGCCTGCGATGGCGTGTGCGGCGCCTCCATGCATCACCCCACCCCGTCCCGATGGACTACACCTTCGTCAAACTCATCCACCAAGGCGCCGTGGCGCTGTCGGTGACCGGATTTTTCGCCCGCGGCTTCGCCTCGTTGCGCGGCGCGCCATGGGTGACCGGACGTGCCGCCAAAACCTGGCCGCATGTCATCGACACCGTCCTGCTGGCTTCGGCGGTCACACTGGCCTGGATGCTGCGGCTGAACCCGCTCGCCACGCCGTGGCTGGCCGCCAAGATCTGCGGCCTGTTCGTCTACATCGGCCTGGGCATGGTCGCGTTGCGGGCATCGCTGCCGCGGCGCCTGCGAGCACTGGCGTGGGTCGGCGCGCTGGCCACCATCGGCTGGATCGTCTCGGTGGCCATCACCAAGCACCCCGCCGGTTGGCTGGCCGGATGAGCCGGCGCAGCCATCACCCGCGTCCCCCACCCCAGCTTTCTCAACGCTCCATGCAAGCGCACCTCACGCCCCTTGACGCTCCATCACCCGCGCAGCCCAGGGCTGCGGCCATCGTTGACGACCAGTTGCTGGACGTCGGCGCGCTGCTGGCCCAGATCGTCCGCCAACAGCTGCAGGCGGGCCGCCGCGTGCGCGGTTGCCTGATGACCCGAACCCCGCGCACCGAGACCCGTGCGGCGACCATGGTGCTGGAGGAAATCGACGGCGGGCAACGCTTTCTGGTGTCGCAACCCATGGGCAGCGGCTCGATGGCGTGTCGGGCGGACCCACAAGGCTTTGCGAACGCCAGCGAGATCTTTCGCCGCGCCCTGCAACAGAAGCCCGACCTGATCGTCAGCAACCGCTTCGGCGACCTCGAAGTCAAGCGCGGTGGTGGCTTCATGGCAGAGTTGCTGTCGATCATGGCGGAAGGCATCCCGCTGCTCACCACGGTGGCGCGCCGCAACGCCCCAGCCTGGCAAGACTTCACCGGCGGCGGCGCCCTGCTGCCGCCGGATGCCTGGGCCGTCGCGTCGTGGATCGACGCGGCCGTGGCGCAGTACCGATCCGATCAGCGCGACAGCGTGAAGTAGCGGCCTGGCCGGTGATTCCAGATCAGCACGGCATTGACCGCCAGCGCCCCGACCACCGACCATCCCACCCGCCGCAGATCCATCACGCCGAAGGCAGCCATCAGAATGGCCAGGTCGATCGCCATCTGAACCTTGCCGGCCGGCCAACCCCAACGGCGCTGCAGGTAGAGCGCCAGGATGTTCACGCCGCCAAAGCTGGCTTGATGCCGGAACATCACCAGCAACCCCGCCCCGACCAGCACACCGCCCGCCACAGCGGCATAGCCGATGTCTGCCTGAACGACCACGAGGCGCCGGACCACCTCTACCCCCAGCGACAGACCCGCCACCGCGGCCAGGGTCTTGAGCGTGAAGCGCGGCCCCATGCCCCGCCAGCCCAACAGGTAGAACGGGAGATTGACGAGGAACAGAGCCACCCCCAGCGGCAGCCCCACCGAGTAGCTGAGCAAGAAGGCGATCCCGGGCGTACCACCAGTCATCAGCCCCGCACTGTTCAGGAACGACAGGCCCAACGACACCAGAATGATCGCGGTCGCCCCCGCCTGAATGTCATCGACGGAGCTGTGACGCAGTGCCGTACCGCTGGCCCGTGCGGGGCCGACGCCCGCCGGTGTCGGATTCGATGGCTCGGCGGGTACGCCGCCAGCGGCCTCGCCTGCGGGTGCGGCAGGGGTCGCGGTCGAATCAACAGGAGAAGCTGCAGGCGGTGTCATGGGAGCAGGTGGGCAGACAGATCAGTCAGCGGTCATCGGCCCAGCCACGCCGGGCCCGGTCGCCTCCGGCCGCACCCCATCGGGCCGCAAATTCAAACATGGCAGGCCGACGCCGACACCCGGCCCGGGCGATGGCAGATCGACCGGCGCGGGCGGTGAGACCGGTGAACCCCATTCTCGCCAATCGTCGCCGAAGAGTTCAGCCGGATGTGGCGTTCGGATCGTGCCATTGCCGCAGATCATCGAAGTCGCCGGGCAGTAGCGGTCACAGCCCCAGCAAACGCGCTCGGGGTGGGCCGGGGTGATCGGAAAGCGTTTGCTCATCGCGTAGGCGGCAGTCTGCCTGCCAGCTTCCCGAGGGCGCCTGACCGGCGTCAACTGCGATCGTCGCCGTGCGGCGCCTGCCACCCCACCCTTGCACGCCCCCCGCACCAGTCTTTGACCTCGATCAATGCCGACTGCACCCACAGATTGAGCCTGGGCAAATCCACGCTGGCCGTGGCGCGAGAGAGTGAAGCACATCGCCAAGGAGCCAGCTCATGGGAACGGACACCGCCACTGTCACGCTGGAGCGCCCCGACGCTCCCTCGCCACGCCATTCGTCGTCACGCACTGCGGCCTTCGACGCCACGAGCGGCTCGGCCGTGGCGGATGCGCTGCAGCGCGCCTTCCATCCCTCTGAGCTCGATCCGGCCGATGCCTCCCTGCTCGCCCAAATCGCCATCCGCCACGCGTTCGCGGCCCATGCGCCGGTGTTGCAGCACGGGTCGCCCAATTCATCGCTGTGGCTGGTCGCTCGGGGACGTGTGTCGGTGGGCATGCACGACGCGCAAGGCCACTGGCGCCAGACACGCGGGGCCAACGCCGGCGAATGGCTGGACGTGGCCAGCGCGTGGCTAGGCGGTGCGCTGTTCGAAGAGGCGGTGGCCGCCACCGACGCCGTGGTGTACGAACTGCCGCTGGAGGAAGTGCAGGCACTGTGCAATGAGCGGCCTCGCGTGGCCCAGCTGCTGATCGAGGCACTGGCCCTGCGCATCCGACAGACCACCGACACGGCCCGCGAGCTCGCCGTCAAAGACGTGCCGAGCCGCCTGGCCGGATGGCTGCTCGATCACCTGAGCCCCGCCCAACCTGGGCCGGCGCGGGTGAAGCTGGACCAGCACAAGCGACTGCTGGCCTCAGAGCTCGGCACCTCACCAGAAACCTTCTCGCGTGCCCTGGCGCGTTTGCGCGCGCTCGGCTGCATTGCGGTCAAAGGCTATTCGGTGGACGTGCTGGACGTCGAGGCCCTGAGCCGACTCGCCGGGCGCGCGTCCTTGGCGCACCGCCCCGGCGCTTGACGCAACGCAAGCCGTATCCGCCACCGCACACCTAGAGTGCGCGGCATGGCCACACCTCGCTCACTCGCTCTGCGCCTCGTCTTGACCGGCGTGGTGTTCCTGGCGGTGGCGCTGGCCTCGATCACCGTGAGCCTGTGGGTGACATGGCAGCTCGAAGGGGGTGCGGCAGCGGTCAACGAAGCCGGCCGGATGCGGATGATGACCTACCGCATGGCCTTCGACGTGTCGCAAGGTCGGCGTGAAGCCCTTCCGCTGCAGATCGCAGCGTTCGAACGCACCCTGGCGCTGCTGCGAGACGGCGATCCGTCGCGGCCACTGTTCGTGCCCTCCTCCGACGACACCCGGGCCGGGCTGGCCCGCGCCAACGAGGCGTGGGCGGTGTTCAACACCTTGCTCACTCATGACGCGCAGGTCGACGCGGCGCCGGCGGCCACCCTCGTCTCGGCCATCGACAACCTGGTGCAAGCCATCGAGCAGCGGCTCGCGTACTGGACGTCCGCGCTGCGGGCCTTCCAGCTGACGATGGTCGCGTTGGCCGTGATCGGTGCGATGCTGCTGCTCTACACCAGCCACATCACCGTGCTCGATCCGCTGCGCCGCCTGGGCGCTGCGATCGCCGCCTTGCGAGGCGGTCACCTGTCCGCCCGGGTCGATGCGATGCCCAGCGCCGAGTTCCAGGAGCTTGCCGATGGCTTCAACACGATGGCCGAACGCCTTGAGGCCCAGTACGCCACGCTGGAAGAGACCGTTCGCCTGAAGACGGCCGATCTGCAGGCCCAGCGCGAACGCCTGTCCGCGCTGTACGAAGTCAGCGCATTCATTGCCACCGCCGATACGCTGGACGACATGGCCAAGGGCTTCGTGCAGAAAGTGCGCCGCATCGCGCGGGCCGACGGCATGGCGCTGCGCTGGTCCGACGCGGACAACCGCCGCTACCTGCTGCTCGCACACGAAGGGCTGCCGCCCACCTTCGCCGCCGAAGAACAATGCCTGTCAGCGGGGGACTGCCACTGCGGCCAGGCCGGCCGAGGCTCGATCGCTCCGGCCTCGCGCGTCATCCCAATACGCGATGCCGTCGATGGTCACGGCCGCTGCCAGAAGGCCGGCTTCCAAACGCTGCTGACCATTCCCGTCAGTCTGCACCATCGCATCCACGGCGAAATCGATCTCTTCTACCGCACCGGCCCCGATTCGACCGACATCGATCAATCACTGATTGAGCTGCTGGCCAGCCATCTTGCCGGCGGCATGGAAGGCCTGCGCTCGGCCGCGGTGGAAAAGGAAGCCGCGGTCTCCAACGAGCGCGGCCTGCTGGCGCAAGAGCTGCACGACAGCATCGCGCAGTCGCTGGCCTTCCTGAAGATCCAGGTCCAGCTGCTGCGCGGCGCCCTGGGCCGGCGCGACCAGCCCGGCATCGATCGCAGCATGGGCGAAATCGAGACGGGCGTACTCGAGAGCTACGGCGACGTGCGCGAGTTGCTGATGCACTTCCGCACTCGCGCCGACACCGAAGACATCGAACCGGCGCTCCGCACCACGCTGCGCAAGTTCCAGTTGCAAACCGGTCTCACCACCGAGATCGACATCCAGGGTCACGGCGTGGCCTTGCCCAACGATGTCCAGGTGCAGGTGCTGCACATCGTGCAGGAGGCCCTGTCGAACGTCCGCAAGCACGCGGGTGCGCGCCAAGTGTCGGTGCAAGTGCAGCAGGCCCCCCACTGGCGCTTCACCGTGGCCGATGACGGCGAAGGCTTCAATACCCAGTCGCGGACCGGGGAAGACCATGTGGGCCTGCGCATCATGGCCGAGCGTGCTGCGCGCATCGGCGCCCGGCTGGAGGTGCGCTCCACGCCCGGACGAGGCACGGCGGTCATCTTGACGGTGGCGCCGCCCGCCTGCCCCCAAGACACGGAGATCCAAGATGCCGCCTATTCGACTGCTGGTGGTTGACGACCACACCTTGTTCCGGCGCGGCCTCATCGCCTTGCTCTCGCAGCACGATCGGCTGCAGGTGGTGGGCGAAGCCGGTGACGCGGGCGAGGCACAACGGCGCGCGGCCGAGCTGCAACCCGACATCATCCTTCTGGACAACCACCTGCCCGGCGTGCGCGGCGTCGATGCGCTGCCCGGCCTCAAAGAGGCGGCCCCTGATGCCCGCGTGATGATGCTCACTGTCAGCGAGGACGAAGCCGACCTCGCCAGCGCCTTGCGCCATGGGGCCCACGGCTACCTGTTGAAGACGATCGACAGCGATGACCTGCGGGCCGCGATCGAGCGCTGCGTGGGCGGCGATTCCGTCGTGAGCCCCGACATGATGCCCAAGCTGGTCGCCGCATTTCAAAACGCCAACGCCACCGCCGGCGCGGCGACTCGACCACCGGACCCGCTCGACAGCCTCTCACCGCGCGAGCGCGACACACTGCGCCAGCTGGCCCGTGGGGCCAGCAACAAAGAAATCGCGCGCCAGCTGGACATCGCCGAAACCACGGTGAAGATCCACGTGCAGCACATCCTGCGCAAACTCCACCTCAGCTCACGCGTACAGGCCGCCGTGTTCGCCAGTGAGCGCGGCATCGCGCTGAACTAGGAAAATCCGACAGCCAGTGGCCTGTAACGTTTAAATCGGGGTGGAGGACGGTGCGAGACGGTATGCCATGCAAGGCACGAAGCGCAGCGATGCCTCGTGGCATCGCGAGCATTCGCAACGCCGCAGTGCGTGCCGTATCGCGTCGGCAGCCGCTTCCGAGTTAAGCGTTACAGGCCAATAGTTCTTTCGAACGATCCCGCGGCGCCCTCGCCTCGTTCTTCTGCCTCGCCCGGTACCCACCACCGGAGAATGGTCTGAATGGGCCGCGACGGCCACAGTGGCATGTATCCGAAGGAGGATACATGGCCGCCGCAGACATCGCCGTCAAGGCACCCACTCGCAACCCCCATCACGCCGCGGCACCGGTCCATGCCAGCCGCACCGCCGTCCTGATCGTCAGCACGCTGGCCTTCACCGCGTGCTTCATGGTCTGGATGATGTTTGGCGTGATCGGCATCCCGATCCGAAAGGCGCTCGACCTCAACGCCACCCAGTTCGGCCTGCTCACCGCCATGCCGGTGCTGACGGGCTCGCTGATCCGCGTGCCGCTGGGTATCTGGACGGACAAGTTCGGCGGCCGCATCGTGATGGCCGCGCTGATGGCGGCGGTGATCCCCGCGATCTGGCTGATGAGCTACGCCACCGCGTACTGGCACTTCCTCGTCATTGGCCTGTTCGTGGGTTTGGCCGGTGGCAGTTTCTCGGTCGGCACACCATATGTGGCGCGCTGGTTCCCGAAGAACCGCCAGGGCTTTGCGATGGGCGTGTACGGCGCCGGCAACTCGGGTGCAGCGGTGAACAAGTTCATCGCGCCAGCCCTGCTGGTGGCCTTCGGCTGGTCGATGGTGCCCAAGGTCTACGCCGCGGTGATGCTGGGCGTGCTGGTGCTATTCTGGCTGTTCAGCGCCAGCGACCCCTCGCACCGCGTGCCGAGCCAACTGAGCTTCACCGACCAGCTCAAGGCGCTGAAGGATCCACGCGTGCTCAAGTACTGCCAGTACTACAGCATCGTCTTTGGCGGGTACGTGGCGCTCTCGCTGTGGATGGTCCAGTACTACGTCGGTGAATACGGCCTGGATATCCGCGTGGCCGCGCTGCTGGCTGCCTGCTTTTCATTGCCGGGCGGCGTGCTGCGCGCCGTGGGCGGCTGGCTGTCCGACAAGTACGGCGCCCACTCGGTGACCTGGTGGGTGATGTGGGTGAGCTGGATCTGCCTGTTCCTGCTCTCATACCCGCAGACCCAGTTCACCGTGCAGACGGTTCATGGCCCGGCCACCTTCGAGATCGGCCTGAACGTCTACGGCTTCACCGGGCTGATGTTCGTCTTGGGCATCGCCTGGGCCTTCGGCAAGGCGAGCGTCTTCAAGTACATCAGCGACGACTACCCGCAGAACATTGGCGCCATCAGCGGCATCGTTGGGCTGGCGGGCGGCCTGGGCGGCTTCGTGCTGCCCATCCTCTTCGGCGCCTTGCTGGACATCACCGCCGTGCGCTCATCGGCCTTCATGTTGCTGTACGGCGTGGTCTGGGTCTCGCTGATCTGGATGTACTTCACCGAAGTGCGCTGCGCCACGCTGTTCGGTGACGCGGCATCCCGTCCCACCGCGCACGCCACCACGGCCTAAGCCGCGGGTCGCCTCCACCTCTTGTGTGTCGTCCGGGCGCCAAGCCCTCGACACGCCCCACAGGTCATCAAGGACACACCATGGCATCTACCGCTGCCCCCTACGCGCAGCCGGCCCGAAAGGGCCGCACGCTGCAAATCTGGACCCCGGAGGACAAGGCCTTCTGGGAGCGTGAAGGCGAAGCGATCGCCAAGCTCAATCTCTGGATCTCGGTGCCGGCGCTGTTCCTCGCATTCGCCATCTGGCAGGTGTGGAGCGTGGTCGCCGTCGGCCTGCCTGCACTCGGCTTCAAGTACTCGACCAACCAGCTCTTCTGGCTGGCCGCAGCGCCGGCCCTTTCAGGGGCGACGCTGCGCATCTTCTACTCCTTCATCGTGCCGCTCGTCGGCGGCCGGCGATGGACGGCCATCTCCACCGCCACCCTGCTGATCCCCGCGGTAGGCATCGGCCTCGCCGTGCAGGACAACACCACCACCTACCCGACCATGCTGACACTGGCGCTGCTGTGCGGCCTGGGTGGTGGCAACTTCAGCTCGAGCATGGCCAACATCAGCTTCTTCTTCCCGAAGGAGCGCAAGGGATCGGCGCTCGGCGTCAACGCCGGACTCGGCAACCTGGGTGTCTCGGTGGTGCAGTTCCTGAGCCCTCTGGTGGTCACCGCCGGCATCTTCGGCGTGTTCGGCGGTGAGGCGCAGACCATCGTCAAGAACAACCAGACGTTGCAGGTGTGGACGCAGAACGCCGCCTTCATCTGGGTGCCCTGGATCCTCATCGCCGCTATCACGGCCTGGTTCGGCATGAACGACATCGCCGACGCGAAGGCATCGTTCGCCACCCAGGCCACCATCTTCCAGCGCAAGGACAACTGGCTGATGTGCGTGCTGTACCTGGGCACGTTCGGCTCCTTCATCGGCTACGCCGCCGGCTTCCCACTGCTGATCAAGAGCCAGTTCCCTGGCGTCAACCCACTCGCCTACGCCTGGCTGGGCCCACTGGTCGGCGCGACCATTCGGCCATTCGGCGGTTGGCTGGCGGACAAGCTCGGCGGCGCCCGCGTCACCTTCTGGAACTTCATCGTGATGGCACTCGCGGTGCTGGGCGTCATCTGGTTCCTGCCCAAGGGCCAGGCTTCGGCGTTTGCCCTGCCGTGGGGCCCCGCCGAGGGCAGTTTTGCAGGCTTCTTCGCGATGTTCCTGGTGCTGTTCATGACCACCGGCATCGGCAACGGCTCCACCTTCCGGATGATCCCGGTGATCTTCCTGAACCTGAAGCTGCGCGGCGTCGACAAGAACGATGCGCAAGCCGTGGCACAGGCGACCAAGGAAGGCAACACCGAAGGCGCCGCGACGCTGGGCTTCACCGGTGCGATGGCGGCCTACGGCGGCTTCTTCATCCCGAAGAGCTACGGCACCTCGATCGCCATCACCGGTGGTCCCGAAGCCGCGCTCTACACCTTCCTCTCCTTCTACGTCCTGTGCATCTGCATCACGTGGTGGAACTACGCGCGCCGCAACGCGCCCATGCCTTGCTGATTCGGAGCACCCAATGAGCCACTTCCTCGATCGACTCACCCATTTCTCGCAACCCAAGGAGAGCTTCTCGGACGGCCACGGCGTGGTCACCGGCGAAGACCGCACTTGGGAAGACGCCTACCGCAGCCGCTGGCAACACGACAAGATCGTGCGCAGCACCCACGGCACCAACTGCACCGGCTCGTGCTCGTGGAAGATCTATGTCAAAGGCGGCATCGTCACCTGGGAAACCCAGCAAACCGACTACCCGCGCACTCGCCCGGATCTGCCCAATCACGAACCGCGCGGCTGCGCGCGGGGTGCGTCGTACTCCTGGTATCTCTACAGCGCCAACCGAGTGAAGTACCCGATGGTGCGCGGCCGATTGCTCAAGCACTGGCGCGCCGCCCTGGCCGTTGCCAAGAGCCCGGTCGATGCCTGGGCCAGCATCGTCGAGAACCCCAGCTCGCGTGACGACTGGACACGCCAGCGCGGGCTGGGCGGCTTCGTGCGCTCGACCTGGGACGAGGTCATCCAGATCGTGGCGGCGGCCAACATCCACACCATCAAGAAGCACGGCCCCGACCGCATCATCGGCTTCTCGCCGATTCCGGCGATGTCGATGGTCTCTTACGCTGCCGGCTCACGCTACCTGTCGCTGATCGGCGGCGTGTGCATGAGCTTCTACGACTGGTACTGCGACCTGCCCCCGTCGAGCCCGCAAACCTGGGGCGAGCAGACGGACGTGCCCGAATCGGCCGATTGGTACAACTCCACCTTCATCATCGCTTGGGGCTCCAACGTGCCCCAGACCCGCACGCCCGACGCCCACTTCTTCACCGAGGTGCGGTACAAGGGCGCAAAGACGGTGGCGGTCACGCCCGACTACGCCGAGGTCAGCAAGCTGGCTGACCTCTGGATGCACCCCAAGCAGGGCACCGACGCGGCACTCGCGATGGCAATGGGCCACGTGATCCTGAAGGAGTTCTACTTCGACAAGCGGTCGGCGTACTTCGATGACTATGCCCGCCGCCTGACCGACCTGCCGATGCTGGTTCAGCTCGAAGAGCGGACGCTGCCGGATGGTCGAAAGGTGCTCGCCAGCAAGCGTTACCTGCGCGCCAGCGACTTCGACGGCGCCCTGGACCAATCGAACAACGCCGAATGGAAGACGCTCGCCTTCAATGACGACGGCAGCATCGTCGTGCCCAATGGCTCGATCGGCTTCCGCTGGGGCGCACAGGACCGCGACGACAGCGGCAAATGGAACCTCGAAGACCGCGAAGCCCGCGGCGGCGAGAAGGTGCACCTGCGCCTGTCGGCCATCGAGGGCGAAGGCCACGAACTGGTCGACGCGGCTTTCCCGTACTTCGCCGGCATCGAGACGCCGCATTTCAAGGCCAACAACCAGGGTAGCGACGTGCTGGTGCGCAAGGTGCCCGCGCGGCGCCTGCAGCTGGGCGCCGGCCGCAGTGTGCTCGTCGCCACCGTGTTCGACCTGCTGGCCGCGCACTATGGCGTGGACCGCGGCTTTGGCGACGGTGCGGCCAGCCACGACGAAGACACCCCGTACACGCCCGCCTGGCAGGAAAAGATCACCGGCGTACCGCGGGACCAGGCCATCACGGTGGCACGCCAATTCGCCGACAACGCCGACAAGACGCACGGCAAATCCATGGTGATCATCGGCGCGGCGATGAACCACTGGTACCACTGCGACATGAACTACCGGGGCATCATCAACATGCTGATGCTCTGCGGCTGCATCGGTCAATCGGGCGGTGGCTGGTCGCACTACGTGGGCCAGGAGAAGCTGCGGCCGCAGACCGGCTGGACCGCCCTGGCCTTCGCGCTCGACTGGGTTCGCCCGCCGCGCCAGCAAAACTCGACCAGCTTCTTCTACAGCCACACCGACCAGTGGCGCTACGAGCGCCTCGGTGTGGACGAAGTGCTCTCGCCGCTGGCCGACAGACAAGAATTCGGCGGCAGCCTGATCGACTACAACGTGCGCGCCGAGCGCATGGGCTGGTTGCCTTCGTATCCCCAGTTCAAGACCAGTTCGCTCGACGTGGTGAAGGCCGCCACCACGCAAGGCAAAGAGCCGCTTCGGCACATCGTCGACAGCCTGAAGGACGGCTCGCTGCAGCTGAGCTGCGAAGACCCTGACCACCCCGACAACTGGCCGCGCAACATGTTCGTGTGGCGCTCCAACATCCTGGGCTCGTCCGGCAAGGGCCACGAGTACTTCCTCAAGCACCTGCTGGGCACGTCGCACGGCGTGCAGGGCAAAGACCTCGGTGAATGGGACCCCCATGCGCCCCAAGGGGGTTCGCCCGGTTTGGGGCGGCCCGGCACCGGGCGAGGCGACGCCAAGCCGCAGGAGGTGCGCTGGCACGACCAGGCCCCTGAAGGCAAGCTCGACCTGCTGGTGACGCTCGACTTCCGTATGAGCACCACGTGTCTGTACTCGGACATCGTGCTGCCCACCGCCACCTGGTACGAGAAGAACGACCTCAACACCAGCGACATGCACCCGTTCATCCACCCGTTGTCCGCAGCCGTGGACCCGGCCTGGCAGGCCCGCAGCGACTGGGAGATCTACAAAGGATTCGCCAAGGCCTTCAGCGAACTCTGCGTCGGCCACCTGGGGGTCGAGAAGGAAGTGGTGATGACGCCGCTGATGCACGACACGCCGGCCGAACTGGCCCAGGCGCTCGACGTGAAAGACTGGAAGCGCGGCGAAGTCGACCTGATTCCCGGCAAGACCGGGCCGAATTTCGCGGTGGTCGAGCGCGACTATCCGGCCACCTACGCACGGTTCACCGCACTGGGCCCGCTGATGGAGAAGGTAGGCAACGGCGGCAAGGGCATCGCCTGGAACACCGTCGACGAGGTGCGCCAACTGGCCGAGCTCAATGGCAAGGTGCACACCGCCGGGCCCACCAAGGGCATGCCGAAGATCGAGAGCGACATCGACGCGACCGAGGTCATCCTGATGCTCGCGCCCGAGACCAACGGCCAAGTTGCCGTGAAGGCCTGGGAGGCTCTCAGCAAGATCACAGGCCGCGAGCACGCCCACCTGGCGCTGCACCGCGAGGACGAGAAGATCCGCTTCCGTGATGTGCAGGCCCAGCCGCGCAAGATCATCAGCTCGCCCACCTGGAGCGGGCTAGAAAGCGACAAGGTCTCGTACAACGCCGGCTACACCAACGTGCACGAGCTGATCCCCTGGCGCACCCTGACCGGGCGGCAGCAGTTCTACCAGGACCACGCCTGGATGCGCGCCTTCGGCGAGGAGTTCACCAGCTACCGGCCGCCGGTCGATTTGAAGGCGGTGGCTGGCGCCCAGGGCATCAAGCCCAACGGCCACAAGGAGATCGCGCTGAACTTCATCACGCCGCACCAGAAGTGGGGCATCCATTCCACTTACAGCGACAACCTGATGATGCTGACGCTCAACCGAGGCGGCCCGGTGGTGTGGCTGTCGGAAGACGACGCGAAGTCGGCCGGCATCGTGGACAACGACTGGATCGAGCTGTTCAACGCCAATGGCGCCATTGCAGCGCGTGCAGTCGTGAGCCAGCGGGTGAAGCCCGGCATGACGATGATGTACCACGCCCAAGAAAAGATCATCAACACACCGGGCAGCGAGATCACCGGCCAGCGCGGCGGCATCCACAACTCGGTGACCCGCATCGTGACCAAGCCCACCCACATGATCGGCGGCTATGCACAGCTGAGCTACGGCTTCAACTACTACGGAACCATCGGCACCAATCGAGACGAGTTCGTGGTGGTGCGGAAGATGAATCGCGTTGATTGGTTGGATGGAGAACAGCAATGAAAGTCCGCGCCCAGATCGGCATGGTGCTCAATCTCGACAAGTGCATCGGCTGCCACACCTGCTCCGTCACCTGCAAGAACGTCTGGACCAACCGTCCCGGCATGGAATACGCGTGGTTCAACAACGTCGAGACCAAACCCGGCATCGGCTACCCGAAAGACTGGGAGAACCAGGACAGGTGGAACGGTGGCTGGACACGCCATGCCGATGGCTCGATCGAGCCCAAGCAGGGCGGCAAGTGGAAGCTGCTGATGCGCATCTTCGCCAACCCGAACCTGCCGCAGATCGACGACTACTACGAGCCGTTCACCTTCGACTACGACCACCTGCAGTCGGCGCCTGAATCGAAGGCCGCGCCGACCGCCCGCCCGCGCAGCCTCATCACCGGCCAGCGCATGCAGAAGATCGAATGGGGCCCGAACTGGGAGGAGATCCTCGGCGGCGAATTCTCCAAACGCTCGAAGGACAAGAACTTCGACGACATCCAGAAAGAGATGTACGGCGAGTTCGAGAACACCTTCATGATGTACCTGCCCAGGCTCTGCGAGCACTGCCTGAACCCGGCGTGCGTCGCCTCGTGCCCCTCAGGCTCGATCTACAAGCGCGAGGAAGACGGCATCGTGCTGATCGACCAGGACAAGTGCCGCGGCTGGCGCATGTGCGTGTCGGGCTGTCCGTACAAGAAGATCTACTACAACTGGCAAAGCGGCAAGGCCGAGAAGTGCATCTTCTGCTACCCACGCATCGAGGCCGGCCAGCCCACGGTCTGCTCGGAAACCTGTGTGGGCCGCATCCGCTACCTCGGCGTGATGCTGTACGACGCCGACCGCATCGAACACGCGGCGAGCATCGAGCGTGACCGCGACCTGTACCAGGCACAGTGCGACATCTTCCTGGATCCGAACGATCCGAAGGTGATCGAGCAGGCCCGTGCCGACGGCATCCCCGAGCCCTGGCTGATCGCCGCGCGCAACAGCCCGGTGTGGAAGATGGCGATGGACTGGAAGGTCGCGCTGCCGTTGCACCCCGAGTACCGCACGCTGCCGATGGTCTGGTACATCCCGCCGCTGTCGCCGATCACCGCGGCGGCCCATGCGGGCCACGTCGGCATCAACGGCGAGATCCCCGATGTCGCGAGCCTGCGGATCCCGGTGCAGTACCTGGCCAACCTGTTGACGGCCGGCGACACCCAGCCGGTGGTGCGCGCACTCGACCGCATGCTGGCGATGCGCGCCTACCAGCGCAGCAAGCATGTCGACGGCACCGAGAACCTCGCGGCATTGAAGCAGTGCGGGCTGAGCGTCGAGCAGGTCGAGGACATGTACAAGATCATGGCCATCGCCAACTACGAAGACCGCTTCGTCATCCCGACGACTCACCGCGAATACGCCGAGAACACCTTCGACCTGCGCGGCGGCTGCGGGTTCTCGTTCGGCAACGGCTGCTCGGACGGCGCCTCCGAGACCTCGCTGTTCGGCGGCAAGAAGCGCCGCACGATCCCGATCAAGGCCACGGTGTGAGGAGAGACAAATGAAGAAGAGCTACACGATGCGTGCGCTGGCCGCGATGCTGCGCTACCCGGACGCGGCCTTTCGCCAGGCCGCGCCCGATATCCGCCAGGCCTTGGCCGATGAACAAGCCCTGCCCAAGGGCCGGCTTGCCGAGCTGGATGCGCTGCTGAAACAGTTGCAGGCGTCGGATGCATTCGAGGTGGAGTCGCGCTATGTCGACACCTTCGACCGTGGCCGTGCCACCTCGCTGCACATGTTCGAACACGTGCATGGCGATTCGCGCGACCGCGGTCCGGCGCTCGTCGACCTGGGCCAGATGTACGAGCGAGCCGGCCTGTTGCTGGCCGAAGACGAACTGCCGGACCACCTCGCGGTGGTGCTCGAATTCGCCTCGACGCAGCCCGAACGCGTGGCTCGCGACTTCCTCGGCGAGATGGCCCACATCCTAACGGCCGTGTTCAGCGCACTGCGCGAGCGCGACAACCCGTATGCGTCGGTGCTGGCCGCGGTGTTGGAACTCGCCGGCCAGAAGGTGCAGGCGGTGCCTGTCGTGCCCGACGAAGACATGGACGAAGCCTGGGCCGAGCCTCCCGCCTTCGCCGGCTGCAGCACGCGCGGACAGGCCAGCCCCGACACGCCGCAGCCGATCCAGATCGTCCGTACCGCGACGAACGGGCCCAAGAATAGACCTGCGTCCTCCGCGCAAGGAGCATCCGCATGAACACGACAAGCCTCTGGCTGGACACCCTGCTGTTCGGCTACTACCCCTACATCTGCCTCAGCGTCTTCCTGCTCGGCAGCCTCATCCGCTTCGATCGCGATCAGTACACCTGGAAGAGCGACTCTTCACAGCTGCTGCGCGCGGGCAGCCTGCGCTGGGGCAGCAACCTGTTCCACCTCGGCATCCTGTTCCTGATGGCCGGCCACACGGTCGGCATGCTGACGCCGCACTTCCTCTACGAGCCCCTCATCAGCGCCGGCGCCAAGCAGCTCGTGGCGATGGTCTCGGGCGGCCTGTTCGGGCTGCTGGGCTTTGCCGGCGTGAGCCTGCTGCTGCACCGCCGGCTGTCGGACGAGCGCATCCGCGCCACCTCGAAGACCAGCGACATCGTGCTGCTGATGCTGCTGTGGGTGCAGTTCGCGCTTGGCTTGGCGACGATCCCGCTGTCGGCCCACCACCTGGACGGCGGCATGATGATGAAGCTCGCCGAATGGGCACAGCGGGTCGTCACCTTCCGATCTGGCGGGATTGAGCTGCTGGCCGATGCGAGCTGGGTCTTCAAGACCCACATGGCGCTGGGCATGACGATCTTCCTGATCTTCCCCTTCACACGACTGGTGCATGTGTGGAGCGGCTTCGGCACGCTGGCCTATGCGATTCGGCCTTATCAGATGGTGCGAAGCCGCCGGCTCAATGTGCCGCACGGACACCTTTCGCCTCAGCACGGCCTCAACGCCGCTTCACCCGCCCCGCTGCCGACGAGTGCGCCACGCAGCGTGCCGGCGCCCACCACCCGCGAAGCCCAGGCCTGAGGAGACACCATGAGTGCGATCGACATGGCCGCGATGGCCGAAACGGCCCGCGTCAACGGCGTGGCCCTGCACACGCCTGGCGCTCAACTGACGCCCGATCTGATCCGCCAGTTGGCCTGCACCGAATTGCTGCGGCAGGAAGCCATCGCGCGGGGCTATCTGCACGACACGGGCGACCCACGCGATACGACCAACTCGGTCGCTGGCGCCATCGAGGCATTGTTGGAAGACGCCTTCGAAACCCCCGAGCCAACGGAAGAGGCCTGCCGGTGCTATTTCGAAGCGAACGCGGCGCGCTATGCGCACGGCGAGCGGCTCGCCCTGCGCCATGTGCTGTTCGCGGTCACCCCGGGTGTGAACGTGCTGGCATTGCGGCAGCGCGCGGAGGCGCTGCTGTTCGAGCTGCGTTGTGCCGAGCCCACCTCAGACGACTTCGGCCAGGCGGCTCGCCGATGGTCCAACTGCCCCACCGGCGCACGAGGCGGCGAACTGGGCTGGACCACCCGCGACGACTGCGCGCCGGAGCTCGCGCAGGAGGTCTTCGGCCAGCAGACGATCGGCGTCCTGCCGCGCCTGGTGCAAAGCCGGTTCGGCTTCCATATCGTCGAGATCACCAGACGCGAGTCAGGGTTGGAGCCGAGCTTTGAGCAGGTCAAGCCGGCGGTGGCCATGCGCCTGAAGCAGCAGGCATGGGCGCATGCACTGCGGCAATACCTGTTGCTGCTCGCCGGCCGTGCCCGGTTGGAAGGCGTGGCGCTCGAGGGCTCGTTCAGTCCGCTGGTGCAGTGATGCCCGACGAACTGCTCGAACGGTTGCGCCGCTTCCGCGAGGATGCCTTCCCGCGCTACCGGGTGCAGTTCCAGGCGCTGGTCGACCAAGGCCAGCATCCGACCACGCTGTTCATCGGCTGTTCGGATTCGCGACTCGTGCCCTACTTGCTCACCGGCACCGGGCCCGGCGATCTGTTCATGGTGCGCAACGTCGGCGCGCTCGTGCCCCCGTGCTGCGGCACACGCGACGGTGGTCACCACGGCACGTCTGCGGCCATCGAGTTCGCGGTGCTGCAACTGAGGGTCAAGCGCATCATCGTGTGCGGCCACACCCACTGCGGCGCGATCCGTGCGCTGTACGAAGACATTTCGCCCGAAGCGGTGAATCTCGGCACCTGGCTCGACTTGGCCCGCGATGCCACGCTTCCCGTGCAGCCCAGCCCGGAGGCCCTGCGCCGAACGGAACAGCGGTCGATCGCCTTACAACTCGAACGATTGATGGACTACCCGATGGTTCGCCGCCGTGTCGACGCAGGCGAGCTGACTTTGCACGGCTGGCACTACGTGATCGAGGCCGGCGAAGTCAACGTGTTCGATGTGCGCACCGGCAGCTTTGTGCCGGCATCGCGGCTGGAAGAGTCGCGGGCAGATGCCGACGCCGACGCGAGCGACACGATCGCCCGGCGCTGTTGACCTCGATCAGGCGAGCTCCGCAGGCGAACGGCGACCTGTGTCGGCCCAGAATCATGCGGTCCCTTGTCCGGGCTACGCGACCACCATCGACAGGCAACGTCCCCTGGCCGTCGACAGCCTTTGCCCGAGGTCAAAACCACATCGTCGATAGGCACCGACGATGCCCGGAACGCTTCAACCCTTGACGGAGGCATTCATGTCGTTGACCACCTATGGCACCCAAATCGATCTGCGCGACATCCCGGCGCGTGATCGGGTCGCACTTCTGTTCAACACCTACCGGTTGCTGCAATCGGGCCAGTCGATGGAGCTGCTCTCTGACGAGGATCTGGCACCACTGCAGACCGAATTCCGGCTGCGCCAGCCTGCAGGCTTCAGCTGGGCGCCCACCGAAATCGGGCCGGTGGCGTGGCGCGTGCGCGTGGTGCGCCTGAGCCACCGCGAGCGCGAGGTGCCCTGTGGAGGCGGCTGCGCCTGCGTGTGAGCGCAGAGGCCAACGCGCCCTTCGTCTGGACATTGACGTGGCGCAAGGCCCACCGACGCGGCGCGGTCCACGATCACAGCATTGAGCGCCCGAGGCAGGGCGTGCGGGAGACACCCATGCCGAAGCTGTGCCTTCAGATCATTCGCCGCGAGCATGAGGCGCTGGCGGCGATGCTTCGATCCATCCCGCTGCTGCTGGCGCAGCGACGCGACCCGCAAGAATCACCCGATTTTTCAGCCTTGCGCGCCATGTTGTTCTACATGGACGAGTTTCCGGAGAAGCGCCACCATCACAAGGAATCGGCGCTGCTGTTCCCCAAGCTGAGGGCACGCACCCCGCTGCACCGCGATTTGCTGGATCAGTTGGATGCAGACCACTCGCGCGGCGAGTTGCGCATCCGAGAACTGGAGCATGCCTTGCTCGCGTACGAGGTGATGGGCGAGCCGCGCCGCGCGGCCTTTGAAGAGAAGCTGTCGAAGTATGTCGACTTCTATCTGTCTCACATGGCCAAGGAAGAGCGCGAGATCCTGCCCCTCGCCGAGCGCGTGTTGACGCCTGAAGACTGGGCCGAGTTGGACGAAGCCTTCGCCGCCAACCGCGACCCCTTTGCCGGTCTAGAACCCGAGGCGGCCTACTCGGCCCTCTTCTCCCGCATCGTCCACCTCGTACCCGCACCCATCGGGCTGGGGCCGGCAATCGCCTGACGGCGGCGCGCCGTCTGTGCGGCGGCGGCGGCTCGCCCGGCCCGCACCGTGCCCCGGCCCTTCAGACCATGAAGAGGCCGGCGACTGCGTCATCGCACCGCAGGGAACGATGTCGCACCTGAATCGACGGAGGCGAGAAGATCCGGCGTGGTCTACCAACGAAAAAACCCGGCGCCCTTTCGGACACCGGGTTTCTGCGTTCAATGGTCGGGGTGGCGGGATTCGAACTCGCGACCCCTTGCACCCCATGCAAGTGCGCTACCAGGCTGCGCTACACCCCGACGAAGCTCGCAGTATAACTTGGTATTGGGCACTCATCGGCATCTCGCGCATTTTTCGACTGTTCGTGCGGCGAAGACAACAGGCGCTCGCGGCAAGCAACCACCGCCTGGTCTGACCAGGCCAGCCGAGCCGGCAGGACCGGGCGCTAGAAAACGAGCAAGTCGCGGATGGCGAGCAACTCGTCGCGCACCTGTTCGACGCTGGGATTGGCGGGCAGCACGGGCAAGCGCAGCTCCGCCGTTGCGGGGTGGCTCAGCGCAGCCATCGCCGGCGCTGACGCTGCCATGGCAGCCGGCGGCAGCGTGTGCGGCTCGGGCAGCGAATCCGGCAGGTTGTCGTCGACATCGTCCAGGACGGGTGACTCGGACAGGCGATTGCGCGCCCCGCTGATGGTGAATCCCTGATCGTAGAGCAGATCCCGAATCCGCCGGATCAGCAGCACTTCGTGGTGCTGGTAGTAGCGGCGATTGCCTCGCCGCTTCATCGGCTTGAGCTGGCTGAATTCTTGCTCCCAGTACCGCAGCACATACGGCTTCACGCCACACAGCTCACTGACCTCACCAATGGTGAAGTAGCGCTTGGCGGGAATCGCGGGCAGGCGGGAAGAGCCAGAGTCCATGTGTATGGGCGTGCGAATTCAACTCGCTCAGGGCGGGTTGCTCAAACTTTACTCGAACTCCTCCGCAGGGGGTACGTCGCCCTGAACAATCGCTTTCAACTTGTGGCTTGCGTGAAAGGTGACCACGTTGCGCGCCTTGATCGGGATCGGTTCGCCGGTGCGCGGGTTGCGTCCTGGGCGAGGTGCCTTGCGGCGGATGGCGAAATTGCCGAAGCCGGAGAGCTTGACGTCGGTGCCTTGCACCAACGCCTCGTTGACGATCTCGAAGAACGCTTCGACCATGTCCTTCGACTCGCGCTTGTTCAGGCCCAGACGCTCGAACAGCAGTTCAGCCAGCTCGGCCTTTGTGAGCGTGGGCGTTTCAAGCGAGGGCAGGATGACGCGGTCCACCGGCGATGGTGTGTCGATGGGGTCGGAATTCGAATCGGGCAGCATGCGCAACAGCCTTTGAAATCAGTGCGTGTGTCGTCCCATCTCAACCGCGCAGGCGGGCGCCATGCGCCGCTTGCGCCCGCGCCACGGCCTGCGCCACAGCTGCGTCGATGCGATCGTCGGTCAAGGTGGCATCGTCATCCAGCATTTCCAGCCGAACGGCAAGGCTGCGGTGACCAGCGGGGATGTCGACAGTGGGCGCGGCCGGCTTGTAGATATCGAACAACACAGCGCTGCGCACAAGGCCATCGGCATCCGCGCGAAGCGTCGCCGTCAAGGCGTCGTGGGTGACTTGCTCAGACACCACGAGCGCCAGGTCACGCACGGCGGCCTGCTGCCGGGGCACCGGCTGCGCTTGGGGCACATCGCGACGTTGCACCGCCGCCAGGTCGAGTTCGAACATCACCGGTGCGAGCGGCAATTCATAGGCCTGGCGCCAGCGAGGATGCAATTCACCGACGTGGCCAATGATCTGGCCGTCCAGCTCCACCGCCGCACAACGCCCTGGGTGCATGGCCGGGTGTTCCGCCGCGACAAACTTGGCCACGCGTGGTGCCAGCAACGCCTCGACGTCGCCCTTGACGTCAAAGAAGTCGACAGCCTTTTCGGCCTGCCCCCACTGCTGCACCACCGTGGGGCCATAAGCCAGCCCCGCCACGCGCGCCGGCTGGGCAATGCCCTGAACCGTGCTGTCGCTGGCGGCCACTGACGCATCGCGGCGGAAAACACGGCCCACTTCGAATACACGAACCCGCGCCGCCTTGCGTGACAGGTTGTAGCGAAGCACCTGCACCAGGCTTCCGAGCACGCTGGAGCGCATCACCGCCAGCGGGGCGGCGATCGGGTTGAGCACCTTGATGGGGTCGGCATTGCCGGCCAGCTCGCGCTCCCATCGCTCTTCGACGAAGCTGAAGTTGATCGTCTCCTGGTAACCCAAGCTGGCCACGGCGCGGCGCACGGCGTAGGCGCCGCGTTGCGATTCGACGCGCACTTGCGCTTTGACCGGTGCGAGGGGCGGCGTGGACGGCAGGCGGTCGTAGCCCATCACGCGGGCCACTTCCTCGATCAGGTCTTCCTCGATCGCGATGTCAAAACGCCAGCTCGGCGGCGTGACGGTGAGCATGCCCTCGGCTTCGGTGAAGCTCAGCCCGAGGCGGCGCAGCACGCTGGCGCACTCCTCCTGGCTGATTGGCATGCCAATGACTTTCGAGGCTCGCGCCACGCGAAGCACCACCGGCTTGGCTTCAGGCAAGGCCCCCTGCCAATCGGTCATCGGGCCCGCATCGCCGCCACAAATCTCTTGCACCAAGCGGGTGATGTGCTCGATGTGCTCCACCGTCAACGCCGGATCGACGCCACGCTCAAACCGATGGCCGGCATCGGTCGAGAAGGTGTAGCGACGCGAGCGCCCGGACACCGCATTCGGCCACCAGAATGCGGCCTCGATGTAAATGTTGGTGGTGTCGTCAGACACGGCGGTGGAATCGCCGCCCATGATGCCGGCGAGCGACTCGACCTGCGCCTCATCCGCGATCACGCCCACCTGCTCGTCCAGCTCGATCGTGTTGCCGTTCAGCAGCTTCAGCGTTTCGCCCTGACGGGCCCAGCGCACGTGCAGACCGCCATGGATCTTGTCCAGATCGAAGATGTGCGATGGCCGGCCGTACTCGAACATCACATAGTTCGAGATGTCGACCAGCGCCGAAACACTGCGCTGGCCACAGCGGGCCAGGCGCTCCACCATCCAGGCGGGCGTTGTAGCCTTCGGGTTGACCCCCCGCACCACGCGGCCGGAGAAGCGGCCGCAAAGATCGGCTGCGTGCACCGTCACGGGCAAGCGCTGATCGTGGCGCGGCGCCACGGGTTCAAAGCTGGGCACCTTCAGCGGTGCGCCGGTGAGGGCCGACACCTCGCGTGCGATGCCATAGACCGACAGGCCATGCGCCAGATTCGGCGTGAGCTTGAGGGTGAACAGCGTGTCGTCGAGCTTCAGGTACTGGCGGATGTCCTGGCCGAGCGGCGCGTCCAGCGGCAACTCGAGCAAGCCACCGTGGTCTTCCGACAGCTTCAGCTCGCGCGCCGAGCACAACATGCCGAAGCTCTCCACGCCACGCAGCTTGCCCACCTTGATCTCGAAGGGCTTGCCATCTTCGCCGGGCGGCAGCTGTGCGCCCACCGTGGCCAGCGGCACGCGGATACCCACCCGGGCATTGGGCGCGCCGCACACGATCTGCAGCGGGCCGTCCTTGCTGAACGGGCCGGCATCGACGCGGCACACGCGCAGTCGATCGGCATTCGGGTGCTGCTCCGCCTCGACGATTTCGGCCACGACGATGCCTGAGAACGGGGGGGCGACGGGCTTCTGTTCTTCGACCTCCATGCCGGACATGGTCAGGAGATGGGCCAGTTCGGCGGTGGAGAGCGGCGGGTTGCAAAACTCGCGCAGCCAGGATTCTGGGAATTGCATGGATCGATTCAGTCTTCTGTGTTCAGGGTCGACGGCATCCGCGGCACCACCGCGTCACTGGAACTGCGACAGGAATCGCAGGTCGCCATCGAAGAACAGGCGCAGGTCGTTCACACCGTAGCGCAGCATGGTGAGCCGGTCGGGGCCCATGCCGAACGCAAAGCCGATGTAGCGCTCGGGGTCGAGACCGAAGTTGCGCACCACGTTCGGGTGCACCTGGCCCGACCCCGCCACCTCCAGCCACCGGCCCTTGAGCGGGCCGTGTGCGAAGGCGATGTCCACCTCGGCCGAAGGCTCGGTGAATGGGAAAAACGAGGGGCGAAAGCGGATCGTCAGATCATCCGTTTCGAAGAAATGGCGGAAGAAGTCGGCGAACACCGCCTTCAGGTCCTTGAAGCTGACGTTCTCGCCAATCCACAGGCCTTCGCACTGGTGGAACATCGGCGAGTGGGTGGCGTCGCTGTCGACGCGGTAGGTGCGGCCCGGCGCGATCACACGGATCTCGGGAATCGCCTCCCCCCTGGCCAGCGCTTCGGCGTGCCGCGCGGCGTGGGCACGCGCGTAGCGCACTTGCATCGGGCTGGTGTGGGGGCGAAGGTTCAGCCAACGGCCTTCATCGTCCTTCATGTCGACGTAGAAGGTGTCCTGCATCGAGCGCGCCGGGTGGTTCTCGGGGTTGTTCAACGCCGTGAAACTCATCCAGTCGGTTTCGATTTCCGGACCGTCGGCCACGTCGAAACCCATCGACCCAAAGATGCCCTCGATGCGCTCGATCGTGCGTGACACCGGGTGCAAGCCGCCAGAACCACGTTGGCGGCCGGGCAGGGTGACGTCCAGAGCCTCGGCCTTGAGCTGCGCCTGCAGCTCCGCATCGGCCAGCGATTGGCGGCGCGCGGTCAGCGCTGCTTCGATGCGCTGCTTGGTCTGGTTGATTTCGGCACCGCGGGTCTTCTTGTCATCCGCGCTGAGCGCGGCCAAACCCTTGAGCAGCTCGGTGACACGGCCAGACTTGCCCAGGAATCGGGCCTTGGCGTTCTCCAGCTCGGCCGGCGTTTCAGCGGCGTCGAAGTCGGCACGCGCGGCATCCACCAGTTGATCGAGGTCGTTCATGGGCGAAGCGAGAAATGGAAAGCGAAATAAAAAAGGCCGCACCAACAGGTGACGGCCTTGGAGTGCCTGTGCGGTTTCCGGCAGGCCCGTCACCGGGCCCATCGAAGACCGTCAGCGGTATCAGCTCAGCTGGGCCTTCACCTTGTCGACGATGGCAGCAAAAGCAGCCGGATCGTGAATGGCCATGTCCGACAGCACCTTGCGGTCGAGTTCGATCTGGGCCTTCTTCAAGCCGGCGATGAACTTGCTGTAGGTCAGGCCCAGGCCACGGGTTGCCGCGTTGATACGGGCAATCCAAAGCTGGCGGAACACGCGCTTCTTGGTGCGGCGGTCACGGTAGGCGTATTGGCCCGCCTTCATCACCGCCTGCTTGGCGATGCGGAAGACGTTCTTGCGGCGACCACGGAAGCCCTTGGCCAGGGCCAGGATCTTCTTGTGACGGGCGCGGGCGGTTACACCACGTTTGACGCGAGGCATGGATGGTTTCCTTTCAGTCCGTCAGAAGATCAGAGGCCAGCGAAGGGCATCATCGCGGCGATGTGGCCCATGTTGGTCTCGTGCACGTTGGCAGCACCACGCAGTTGGCGCTTGTTCTTCGTGGTCTTCTTGGTCAGGATGTGGCGCTTGTACGCCTGACCGCGCTTGACGGTGCCACCCGGACGGACGCGGAAGCGCTTCTTGGCCCCGCTCTTGGTCTTCATTTTGGGCATGACTGCTCCTTATCGATTGCCTTGGCTGGGCGGCCACCGGGTACTGTGACACTTGACGAGCCTGCCGAGGCTTCTGCTTCAACCCGGCGGTGACCAAACCACCGAGCGAAATCTTCAAAACTCTTTCACCCTCCGCTCGCCCGCTTCTCAAGCGGCGCGGAGGTCGGGTGCCATCGCACCCCGACCGAATCAGCGCTTCTTGGGCGCCAGCACCATGATCATCTGGCGACCTTCCAGCTTCGGCATGTGCTCTACCACCGCCACATCGGCCAACTCGTCACGGATACGCTCCAGCAGACGCATACCGATGTCCTGGTGGGTGATCTCGCGGCCACGGAACCGCAGAGTCACCTTGCCCTTGTCACCGTCTTCGGCGATGAATCGGCGCAGATTACGCATCTTGATCGCGTAATCGCCTTCGTCGGTACCAGGCCGGAACTTGACTTCCTTGACTTCGATGACCTTCTGCTTGGCCTTCGCCTCGGCGGCGCGCTTCTGTTCCTGGTACTTGAACTTGCCGTAGTCCATCAGCCGGCACACCGGCGGATCAGCTTGAGCGGCGATTTCGACCAAGTCCACGTCAGCCTCGCCCGCCATTCGCAAGGCCTCCTGGATGTTCACGATGCCAAGCGGCTCGTTGTCGACGCCGTTCAGGCGCACATTCAGGGCGGTGATCTCACGGTTCAGTCGATGCTTGCGCTCGACGTTGGGCATCCGACGGTCGGCAAAGGTAGCGATGGTTTAAACCCCTCAAACGGGCCCTGAGGCAAGTGCAGAGCCCGACAAAAAAACGTTCGGCGAACGAAAACCGAGGCAGAACTCAAGCCTTGGCCGCAATGTCACCTGCGAGCTTCGATTGGAAGTCTGCGAGGGACATCACGCCCAGATCCTGATTGCCTCGGGCGCGCACCGCGACGGCCCCGCTTGCCTTTTCCTTGTCACCTACGACCAGGATGAACGGGACCTTTTGCAACGAATGCTCCCGTATTTTATACGTGATCTTTTCGTTGCGCAAATCCGCCACTGCCCTAACCCCTTGTTTTTTCAGCGTTTTCACGACTGAATCAACATAGTCCGCCTGGGCGTCGGTGATCGACGACACCACCACCTGCGTCGGCGCCAACCACACCGGCAAAGCACCGGCGTGCTGCTCGATCAAGATGCCGATAAAGCGCTCCAGGCTTCCGACGATGGCGCGGTGGAGCATCACCGGGGTGCGGCGCTCGCCTGACTCCTCGACGTACTCAGCCCCGAGCCGCTCGGCCATGAAGAAATCGACCTGCATCGTGCCGCACTGCCATTCACGGCCCAATGCGTCCTTCAGCGTGTATTCGATCTTCGGGCCATAGAACGCCCCGTCGCCCGGGGCGATCACGAACTCGCAGCCGGAGCGGCGCAGGCTTTCCATCAACGCGTGCTCGGCCTTGTCCCAACTTTCGTCAGTGCCGATGCGGGCCTCGGGCCGAGTGGCCACCTTGTAGAGAATCTCCTTGAAGCCGAAGTCGGCGTAGACGCGCTGCAGCAGCGCGGTGTACTCCACGCATTCCGGCAGGATGGAATCTTCGGTGCAGAAGATGTGGCCATCGTCCTGCGTGAATCCGCGCACCCGCATGATCCCGTGCAGGCCGCCCGTGGGCTCGTTGCGGTGGCACTGACCAAACTCGCCGTAGCGCAACGGCAGGTCGCGGTAGCTCTTGATGCCCTGCTTGAAGATCAGGATGTGGCCCGGGCAGTTCATCGGCTTGAGCGCGTAGTCACGCTTTTCCGACTCGGTCGTGAACATGTTTTCCCGGTACTTCTGCCAGTGCCCCGTCTTTTCCCAGAGTGACTTGTCCAGGATCTGAGGCCCCTTGACCTCGAGGTAGCCGTTGTCACGGTAGACGCGGCGCATGTACTGCTCCACCTCCTGCCACACCGTCCAACCCTTGGGGTGCCAGAACACCGTACCGGGCGAATGCTCATCGAGGTGGAACAGGTCGAGCTCGCGGCCGAGCTTGCGGTGGTCCCGCTTCTCGGCCTCTTCCAGCATCGTCAGGTACTTCTGCAGATCATCCTTCGAAGCCCAGGCGGTGCCGTAGATGCGCTGGAGCATCTCGTTGCGGTGGTCGCCTCGCCAGTAGGCGCCCGCCACCTTCATCAGCTTGAAGTGCTTGAGCTTGCCTGTCGACGGCACATGGGGGCCGCGGCACAGGTCTTCGAACTTGCCCTCGCGGTAGAGCGACACGTCTTCATTGGACGGGATCGAGCCGATGATCTCGGCCTTGTAGTGTTCGCCCAGACCTTTGAAATAGGAGACCGCTTCGTCGCGCGGCAACACCCGACGCTCGACTTTTTCATCCTTCTTAGCGAGCTCGGTCATCTTCGCCTCGATCGCCGCCAGATCATCCGGCGTGAAGGGGCGCTTGTAGGAGAAGTCGTAGTAGAAGCCGTTGTCAATGACCGGGCCGATCGTCACCTGCGCATCGGGGAACAGCTCCTTCACCGCGTAGGCCAGCAGGTGGGCCGTCGAGTGGCGGATCATCTCCAGCCCGTCGGCATCCTTGTCCGTCACGATGGCCAGCGGCACGTCGGCGTCGATCAGGTAGCTCGTGTCGACCAGCTTGGCCTGCTCACCCCGGCCGATGCGGCCACCCAGCGCAGCCTTGGCCAAGCCGGCGCCGATCGAGGCCGCGACCTCGGCCACTGTCAACGGGGCCGGGTACTCGCGCTGCGAACCATCAGGCAATGAAATCTTGATCATCTTGAATCCAATCCAGAAACGAAAAACGCGGCTCAGTGGCCGCGCTTCGTTGCAAGAGAAAAGACGTGTGTGAACGAGCCGCGGCCGACCGACTAGGAAAAATCTCCGGAGGTCGTAGTTCGCGGTGTCATAACCCGTGCTGCCTTTCCTGCTCTTTTTGAGGTGAATGGCGATTGTAGGCCCAGAGCGCCCACGACATGGCACGAAGCGCTGCCCCAGCCGGGTTCAAAGGGGCTCCGCCTCGATGGAGGCGTTGGATTCGACCAACGCTGCGAACTCGTCGGCCAATCGCTGCCCTTCAGCGACCGCTTTGCGCCAGGCGGCCTGCCGTCCCGCCAGATCGTTGCCGTAGCGCTGAAAGTCGCCGCGATCCGGCAGCTTGCCCCCCGGGAGCGTGGCCAGCCATTCGGTTCTCGGCGCCAGAACCACCAGGCGATCCAGGGCGTGGGTCGCGCGGTGGCGGTAGCGCAGGTTCTTGTCCAACCAACCGGGCACGATCGACGATTGAAAGTGGGGATACAGCGCCAAGCCATCTGCCAGAGCGTCGTAGCGCCAGTGCAGGTGATAGTCGGTGATGCCTCCGTCCCAGTAAGCCCCGGCGGGCCCGCCCGGCACATCGTGCACCGCCTTCATCCAGAACGGAATCGAGCAACTGGCGATCACCGCCTCCAGCAGGTTGTCCGCCGTCAGCGAGACCTGACGGGAAGGAAAGTCGCTGAGCGGGAAAGGAATCGGATCGCGCGGGTCTGAGAAGACGACGCGCTCCAGCCACGACCCCAGCGCCCGGCGAGAGACCATGTTCACGGCGAACGCGGTCAAGAAACCCGCCGGCGTGCGCCACCGCCCCTCGCGATGCAGCAAATGACGGCCGCGGCTGGCCACCACATGCAGCCGAAGGCGCGGGTGCGACAGCAGTTCGCGCTGCCGCCCGCCAAAGTGCTCATTCACGGTCGAGACGAAATCCGCGCTGACCGACTGCGCCGATGGTCGTCGGCCGTCGGCACGGGAGTAGTCCGCGCTGATGTAGTCGTCCGCCAGGCGCTCCAGGGCGCGATCCGCATCGGGCATGCACGCGGCTGCCAGGCGCCAGGCGCCGATGGAGGCCCCAATCAGATGCACCGGCTGCGTCGAGCGCGGCAGCCAGCGCGCAAACAGGTAGCGGTCCAATGCATTGAGCGCCAACCCTTTGGGCCCCCCCGCCGCGCCGGGCACGACCCGAACGTCGTCTGCCCGCAAGCCCTTTTGCCGCAGCTGGGCGCGGGCCGAAGGGCCGGCAAGGATACGCAATGCAACAAGCTGGGGCTTCACAAACACCTGAGATTCTGAGAGGTTGAGGATCGCCGGCACCGCTCCCCTCCATCCTTGGGGGGCGGTCCAGGCCGGCAAAGCACGCCAGCCATAATTGTGGGATGAACTCACGCCACCACCCGGCCACGCCAGGCGCAGAAGCCCTGCGGCCGCATGCGCCGCTGACCGAGTACTACAGCCAGGCGGACCAACACCGGGAGTTCGTGCAGAACATCTTCGACAGCACGGCGATCGACTACGACCGCATCGAGCGCATCCTGGCGCTTGGCAGTGGCCCCTGGTATCGACGGCAAGCCCTCCTGCGTGCGAAGCTGCAACCGGGCCAGCATGTGCTGGACGTCGGCACCGGCACCGGCCTGGTGGCCCGCGAAGCCTTGAGCATCGTGGGTGCGTCTGGTCAGGTGGTCGGCGTGGATCCCAGCCCTGGCATGCTCGGCCAGTATGGTCTGCAAGGGATCCAACTGTTTCGCGGCTTTGCCGAGTCGATCCCTCGCCCGGACCGAGCCGCCGACTTTCTCAGCATGGGCTACGCATTGCGCCACCTGAGTGACGTGCGGCCCGCGTTCCGAGAATTCTTTCGCGTGCTGAAACCAGGCGGGCGGCTGCTCGTTCTGGAGATCACCCGGCCCGAGACACGATGGGCGCTGTGGCTGCTGAAGGCTTACATGCGCTTGTTGGTGCCGACCATTGCACGCTTCGTGAGCCGAGGCGCCGACACCTCACTGCTGTGGCGCTACTACTGGGACACGATCGAGGCCTGCATATCGCCTGAAACGGTGATGGCGGAGCTGCGTTCCGCCGGCTTCATCGACGTGAACCGCCACGTCGAGTTGGGCATCTTTTCTGAATACACCGCGACCAAGCCAGAAGAATGAAGTACGACCACCTGGTGTTCTGCAGGGATCAGGACGCCACATGAACGGGACCCCGCCATCGCCAACGGCCCCGATGACCACCACCTGTGACGTGCTGGTCATCGGCGGCGGCCCCGCCGGATCGACCGCCGCCGCGCTGCTGGCCCGACAGGGGCGGCGGGTGGTGATGGTCGAAAAGGCTCATCACCCGCGCTTTCACATCGGTGAATCGCTGCTTCCCGCCAATGTCGCGCTGTTCGACCAGCTCGGCATCCGCGAAGAGGTCGAGCGCATCGGCATGCCCAAGTGGGGCATCGAATTTGTGTCGCCCGACCACGCACACCAGAGCTTTCTCGAGTTCGGCGATGCCTGGGACAAGTCGATGCCTTACTCATGGCAGGTGCGGCGTTCGGAGCTCGATGAGCTCATGTTCCGCCACGCCGGGCGCTGCGGCGCCGAGACCTTGGAAGGCTGCCGCATCCGAAACGTCGAATTCGATGCCGAAGGTGCCCATGTCATCGGCCGCTGCGACGACGGCAGTGAACGCCACTGGCGCGCCGCGTTTGTCGTCGATGCCTCTGGCCGCGACACCTTGCTGGCCTCGCAGATGGGCGCCAAACGCAAGATGCCCGAGCACAACAGCGCAGCTCTGTTCGCTCACTACACCGGCGTGCAGCGCCTTCCAGGCAAGAAGGAAGGGAACATCACCATCTTCTGGTTCCAGCATGGTTGGTTCTGGATGATCCCCTTGGCCGATGGCACCACGAGCATCGGCGCCGTCTGCTGGCCGCACTACCTGAAAACGCGCGACAAGCCCCTGCAAGAGTTCTTCGCCGACACGGTCGCGCTGTGCCCGCAATTGCAGGCCCGCCTGGCCAACGCCCAGATGGTCGACAACGCCGTGCACGCGACCGGCAATTATTCGTACCGCAGCACGCTCTGCTCGGGCGATCGGTTCTTGCTGGTGGGCGACGCGTACACCTTCGTCGATCCGGTGTTCTCTTCGGGTGTGTACCTTGCCATGCAAGGCGCTTTCGAGGCCGTCAACGTCATCGCCGCCCGGCTCGACCGGCCGGCCGAGGCCCCGCGCGCCCGCCGGGCCTACGAGGCCATGATGACCAAGGGGCCGCGCGAGTTCTGCTGGTTCATCTTCCGTGTGACCAACCCGACGATTCGCAATCTCTTCATGCATCCCGCCAATCCTTGGCGGGTGAAGGAGGCGGTGCTCTCGCTGCTGGCTGGCGACATCTATGGCAAGACGCCCATCTGGCGTTCGTTGCGGATGTTCCGGGTCATTTACTACGTCAGCCAATTGCTCAACCTGCCGCGTGCGTTTCGCACCTGGCGCCAGCGTCGTGCCAACATCCGTGACGTCGGGGCGCTGCGCGGCGAAAACGTGCTGGATGCGGCGTCATGAGCGCCTTGCCTCGTACCAGTGCGCTGCGCGCCCAGAGGTTGCCTGATGCCCAAGCAGGCTGGCCACTGGCGCGGTCTGCTCGGCTGCTTGGCGGTGTGGCCTACCAACGCCTGGATCGCGCGGCACCGCCGATGATGGCCGAATCCGACCTGCCTTCCCTGTCGATCAACTCGCGTGAAATCGACGGCTGGCTCGTCGACGCCGATGTGCGCCATGGCCAGACGGGCGAGGTGCGCTGGGCCACCGATGGGCAATGGCTGTTTGGCGCCTACGACAGCACCCTCGCCGAAGGCGAGGGGCCGCTCGACAATCTCACGGAACGCACCTACGCAAACATCTTCCAGGCCCTCGAGACGGCCGAGGTGCCCCACCTGTTGCGCCTGTGGAACTATCTGCCCAGCATCAACCGCGAGCAGTTGGGCCTCGAGCGCTATCGCCAGTTCAACCTCGGCCGGCAACAGGCGTTCTTGAATGCCCACCGCGATGCCTTTGCGGGCGCGCCCGCCGCCTGCGCCCTGGGCACCTTCGGCGGCCCCATGCGAATCCGCTTTCTGGCCGGTCGTGTGGCCCCCGTGCCCCTCGAGAACCCCCGCCAGGTGCCGGCTTGGCGGTACCCAGCCGAATTCGGGCCGCGCAGCCCCACCTTTTCTCGCGCCGTGCTGGTGCCGAGCTCTTCCCAGGAAACCACCCTCCTGATTTCCGGCACTGCCAGCATCGTGGGCAGCGCCAGCGTGCATCCCGGCGATGTCCCGAAGCAGATGGAAGAGACCTTGCGCAACCTGGAAGCCGTCATGGGCGCTGCCCACGAGCGCGGCACGGCACGCTACAGCTTGTCCGATCTGGTCTGCACGGTGTACGTGCGGCATGCCTCTCACATCGACGATGTCAAGCGCTGCTTCGAAGCCGGCGTCGGGGCAGACTCGTTGGCCGCCCGTCAAGCCATCTACGTCCAGGCTGACATCTGCCGGGGCGATCTGCTGCTCGAAGTCGAGGCCCACGCCACCGCACCTGGGGCTCTCAGCTGATGCGGCGCTCCGTGAAAGTCTGGCTGCGACAAGCGGCCGGCGTGGCAGTGGGGTCGCTGGCGATGGCGGCCAGCGCCCAGGCCGCCGACGACAAGCCGCTGTGGGAACTGGGCGTTGGCATCGGTGCACTGCAACTGCCTCACTATCGTGGTTCGGATCAGTCACACACTTGGCTGCTGCCCGTGCCGTATGCGGTGTACCGGGGCGATCTGCTGAAAGCCGACCGCGACGGCGCGCGCGCCACCCTGTTCGATGGCGACCGCCAGGAGCTGAACCTCAGCCTGGCGGCCAGTGCGCCGACGCGCAGTGAAGACAATCGCGCCCGCCAGGGCATGGCTGATCTGAAGCCAACGGTCGAGATCGGCCCGGTCTGGAACTACACCCTGCTTCGCGCCGACGACCATCGCCTCGATCTGCGCTGGCCTGTGCGTGCGGCTTTCACGCTGGAGGGCTCGCCGCGGCACATTGGCTGGGTGAGCAACCCGCACCTGAATCTGGACCAGCGCTGGAATGACTGGAACGTGGGGCTGTTGGCGGGCCCCCTGTTCGCCGATCGGCGCTTCCATGCCTACTTTTACGACGTGACCGGCCCCGATATCACCGCGGATCGACCGGGGTTCCGTTCTCGGGGCGGCTACGCTGGTTGGCAGGCCACCGCGGCACTGTCGCGACAGTTCGGGGATGCGTGGCTCGGTCTGTTCGTCAAGGCAGATCGGGTGGCCGGCACGGCCATGGCCGACAGCCCCTTGGTGCGCGAGCGCCAGCAGTTCTCCGCCGGTGTGGCGGTGACCTGGGTTTTCGCCCGCTCCTCGACGCTGGTACCCGCCGTCGATTGATCGCGCTCGCGCGCCTTGCTTGTGAACCACTGGCTGTTGCAACCCGTGATGCTGACGCTGCTGTACTTGCAGCTGCTGTTTCTCGGCTTGATCTCGCTGGTCTGGAACGTCATTGCCGCCCTCCTCTACCCGCTGTTGCCTCGGCGCCGTGGAATGGCGATCGGCCGCGCCGGTATTTCTCGCGGCTACGGCCTGTTCTGGAACGTGGCCAACGCCTCGGGGTTGCTGAAAATGGACGCGACTGCGCTCGACCCGTTGCGAGACGAGCGCGGCGTGATCTTCGTGGCCAATCACCCCAGCATGCTGGATGCCCTGATGCTGGTCGCTCGCCTGCCGCGCAGTGTCTGCGTGATGAAGGCCAGCCTGATGCGCAACCCGTTCCTCGGGCCAGGCGCCAAGCTGGCGCGCTACATCCAGAACGATTCGGCGCGAAGCATGGTGCGTCACGCGGTGAATGACCTGAAGGAAGGCGGGCAACTGGTGCTCTTTCCCGAAGGGACGCGCACGGTGCGCCCCCCGGTGAACGACTTCCGGCCCGGCTTCACGCTCATCGCCAAACTGGCCAACGCGCCCATCCAAACGGTGTTCATCGACACCGAATCACCGTACCTCAGCAAGGGCTGGCCGCTGTGGCGCCTGCCGCCGCTGCCCATCGCGTTCTCCGTGCGCCTGGGCAAGCGCTTTGCCCCCTCGGCCGACCCGGCCGCGCAGCTGACGGAGATCCAAACCTACTTCGCCGAAAGCCTGGCCGCCGATCCGGCGCGGACCACCTGACCCTCATGTCGTCGACACCGCAGCCCACCGCTTCGCGAACGCACCTGGTGCTCATCCCCAGCTTCAACACGGGGGCCACGTTGGTCAGCACCGTTCGAGGCGCCCGCGCTCAATGGAACCCCGTGTGGGTGATCGTCGACGGCAGCACCGATGAGAGCCAAAAGCCGCTGCGCGCCATGGCCGCGGCCGACCCGGGCTTGCGCTTGATCGAACTTCCCGTCAATCAAGGCAAGGGCGCGGCCGTTCTGCATGGGCTGGAGATGGCGCGAGCCGCCGGCTACACGCATGCGCTGACCATGGATTCCGACGGCCAACATCCGGCCGCCCTGATCCCTGCGTTCATGGCGCAGTCACAGCAGCGCCCTGAATCGATGATCCTCGGCAAGCCGATCTTCGACGCCAGTGCCCCGCTGCTTCGCGTGCGCGGCCGCCGCGTCTCCAACTGGTGGACCAACCTGGAGACGCTCGGCGCTGGCGTGGCCGACTCGCTGTACGGCTTTCGGGTCTACCCGATCGAACCCCTGATCGGCGTGATGAAGCGCCAGCCTTGGATGCGGCGCTTCGATTTCGACACGGAGGCCGTCGTCCGCCTGGCCTGGCGTGGCGTCAAGCCGATCAACCAGGATGCCCCGGTCAAGTACCTGAGCGCCGACGAAGGCGGCGTCTCGCACTTTCGCTACGGCCGCGACAACGTGCTGCTCACCTGGATGCACACGCGGCTGATGCTCGAATTCGCCGTGCGGCTGCCGCTGCTCATCGCCAAACGGCTGACGGGCAGCCCGCCCTTCCAGCGTTGACATTCAGCGCGGTCACCGCACCCCATCCGCCCTCGGTGGCTGGTCGCGCAAAAGACCACCAATCTGGCAAGTTAGGTCTGGCAACCTTCGACACGGTCGTGCCCAAGACGCTACCGATGGGGTGTCACGCCATCCCGCCGTTGATCGAGATCACTTGCCCGGTGATGTAGCCGGCCTCCGTGCTGCACAGGAAGCCCACCAAGGCGGCCACCTCGTCTGGCGTCCCGGGGCGCTTGGCCGGCACGAGCTCGGCCACCGCCTTGGGGTCGAACACGGCATCGGCCATGGGGGATTGGATGATGCCTGGTGCCACCGCATTCACTGTGACGCCACGCGCCGCCACCTCGAGCGACAGCGCCTTGGTGGCGCTGTTGAGCGCGCCCTTGGCCGCTGCATAGTTCACCTGCCCCCGATTGCCCATCAGGCCGGCCACCGATGACATGTTCACCACACGGCCCCAGCGCGTGCGCAGCATCGGCAGCAGCAGCGGCTGGGTGACGTTAAAAAAGCCGTTCAACGACACGTCAATCACCCGGTGCCACTGATCGGCCCGCATGCCCGGAAACACGGCATCGTCGTGCACGCCGGCGTTGTTGACGATGATTTGAACGGGGCCGTCCGCCAGCATGCGCTCGCCGGCCTGTCGGCTCGCTTCAGCATCGGTCACATCGAACACGAAGGTCTGCGCCGAGCCCCCCGCCTGGGTGATCTCGTCTGCCAGCCCCTGCACCGCCTCAGGTCGGCTGTTGGCGTGCAGCAGCAAGGTGGCGCCGTCGCGCGCCAGGCGGCGCGCCATCGCTGCGCCCAACGCGCCGCTGGCACCCGTGATCAGCGCTCGCTTGCCGTTCAGTGTGGAAGTCATTTCATCGCCAAAGGTGTGTTGAGGACCACCGTGGCTCGGCCTTCGGCCACGACGATGCCCGAAGCGCCCGCCACGTGGAACTGGTAGAGCAACTGGCGGTCATCGCCCGCCAAGCGTCGGGCCTCGACCCGGAGGGGGCCGGCGACATCGTCCAGCCGCCACACCCCCAGCTGCACGCTGCGAGCGCTGGCCAAAAAGCCGGGCTCGGGTGAAGACGAGTCGGCCGAGCCCGCGGCCTGCGCGCACAGCGCGCCGTGCAAGGCCATGGCCTGCGCTGCGTACTCGATGGCGGCGCCGCCGAGCAGGCCTCGGGCCGTGCGCAGCGGGTGGTCTCGGTCCTGGTGGTTGCTCGCACGGCAGACGATGTGATCGTCCGACCATTCCAGCAGGCCGTCGAGCCAGGCCATTCGTCCTTGATGCGGGATCCGTTGTGCGATGCCAGCCGCATCCATCAAGGGCTCGGCACTCACCAAGGATCTCCAGGCATGAGGGCCAGACTCAGTGACGCCTCGGAAAACCCGTCGAACGAGAGATTCGCCGAGGGGCCGCACGCCAGCGCCTGCAACAGCGGCAACCCGCGGGCGGCGGGCACGCTGCGGCACAGCGTCTCCAGGCCCGGATCGGACACCGGGCTGGGCGCCGTTTTCTGCTGGCTGACCGTCAGCCGCAGTTCGGCACCTTGGGGACTGGTTCCGGGAGGAGCGAGCAACACCGCGATCGCGAAGGCGTCCGGCATGGGGCGCAAGGCGTGCATCGGTTCCGGGTACGGCGTGTCAGAAGCCACCAACAGCACCGGCGACTGTGCCGCCAGGCATTGGGCATAGGCCTCCAACAAGCCCGCCGCCCAACTGGCGTCGTAAGCACACAGGCTGGTGGACGGCGCCCGAGACTGGGTGGCAATGTGCCAATACCCCGCCGTCGCGTTGTGGACCGAATTGGTGAACCGCGTCGGCGACACCGCGCGATCCGGCTGCGCCAGCGCTTCGCAGAGCGCATGGCAGTTCGATGGATCGCCACTCGACGAGGTGAAGACCGTGGCGAGGCGCCCGGGCTCGATCGCCAGCCCGCATCGCGCCTGTGCCATGGCCAGGGCTTCGTCTGCCACGGCCAGGGAGAGCTTCACGATGGCCCCGCTTCGCCGGCGTTCGGCGGCAGGCAGGCGCGCCGGAGGCGGCAGCACCGTGGGTGCAGGCTGCCACGCCCCCTGCTGACGAAGCAGCGGGGCGCTGGCCTGCCACCCCGGCAGCCCGGGGCCCAAGAGACCGAGACCGACAACCTTGACGGCGCTCATGCGGCAGCCTCGAAGAGCAGGCAGGTGTTGGTCCCGCCGAAACCGAAAGAATTGCTGGCGACCAGCCGCGGAGCGGCGTCCCGGCCCTCGCGCAGGTAGTGTGATTTCAACGCAGGATCGGGTTGCAGCAAGGTGCTGCCCCCGGGCAAGTAGCCCGTTTGAAGTGCCACCATCGCAAAGCCCGCTTCCAACGCTCCCGCGGCGCCCAGCGTGTGGCCGGTGGCGCCCTTGGTGGAACTGCAGGGCACGTGCGGGAAGACGGCTTGCATCGCCTGGTCCTCCGCAGCGTCGTTGTTGGGCGTGGCGGTACCGTGCAGGTTCACGTAGCCCACCTCGTTCGCGTCGACGCCACCCCGTTCGAGCGCTTGGCGCATTGCCATCGCGGCACCACTGCCATCGGGCAAGGGCGAGCTCATGTGGTGGCCGTCGCTGCTTTCGCCGACACCGCGCAGCCACGCCACGGGCCGGTCTGCGTCGCGCTCAAGCAGTGCGAACGCAGCGGCTTCGCCCAGAGACAAGCCGCGACGGCCGGCATCCCAGGGCCGGCAGATGTCGGGTGACACCAGTTCCAGGGAGTTGAAGCCGTACAGCGTGGTCAGGCAGAGCGAATCGACGCCGCCGACCACCGCTGCATCGATCAACCCGAGCGACAGCAATCGTTCTGCGTTGCCGAACGCCTTGGCGCCCGACGAGCAAGCGGTGGACACGGACCAGGCCGGCCCGCTCAAGCCCAGCGCGGCTTGGACGAAGCGGGACAACGAGCCCGTGTTGTGCGTTTCCGGATAGTGCAGGCTGGACGGCAGCGCGCCCGTCTGCGGATCGCGCGCGCGGTAGGCCTGCTCGGTCTGCAGGATGCCCGAGGTGCTGGTGCCCATGAACACGCCCACACGGTGCGCGCCATAGCGGCGCACGGCTTGCTGGACACGCGCCAGGAAGCCGTCCGCCTGCAGCCCCAGCCAGGCGAGCCGGTTGTTGCGGCAGTCGAAATCCTGCAGGCCCTCGGGCATCGCGACATCGTCCACACCGTCGACCAGCCCGAGCCAGGCTTCGAAATGGGCGGTCTCGAAACGCTGCAGCCGCAAGCCGCTGCGGCCGACACGCAGGGCCTGTTCGTGGGCCTGCACGCCGCCGCCCAGCGCGCTCGTCATGGTGTAGGTGGCCACGGGCCATCTCGTCATGCGTGGTCTCCCGCCGGCCGGCCGAGATCGGCCACCAGCAACACATTCGCAAAAGGGGTGCCTTGGCTCATGGGCAAGGACGTGAGGCTGAAACCCAAGCCCTGCAGCAACTGGCGCCAGTCGTCGAGCGTGCGGCAAAAGGTGGGGGCCACCTGGTGGCCGCGGCTCCACGCGGCAGCGCGGTCCACCCACTGGCTGATCCGGAAGCGGCGGCGATCCGCCGCGTCGCCCACTCGCAGCAGCAATCGCCCGCGAGGCGACAGCGCCTGGCGGATGCTTTGCAGCACGGCCACTTGCCCGGCATGTGGAAAGTAGTGCAGCACGTCCAGGATCACGACCACGTCGCAATCGGGCAGCGCCACCTTCTGGATGTCTCCGCAGATGAACGCGGCATCGGGGTTCGCGCTGGCCAGGGCGCGCTGCGCCCGCTCGACGTCTCGCGGCATCAACTCGACCCCGGTGTAGCGGGTGTGTGCAGGTGCCCTGCCCCAGGCCTCCGGCCATGGCCGCCGATGTCGGACGTGTTCGTCGATCGTGGCCAGCAGGCTGGCCAGCAGCCCCTGCCCACACCCGAGGTCCAGCACATGGGCCCGTTCGGGCAGCAGACCGCGCTCGAGGATGCCCCTGAACACGGGATCGCGGCCCAGCTTGCCGCGGGCGAAGTGCCAGGCGAACCGGCCCGCCTGTCGGTAGGGGCGGCAGGCTTGTTCGTGAAGCGAATGCCAGGTCACATCCATATCGTTCTCGTTGCCCATCGTGGCGTCGCGTCAGGCCAGGGCGTCAGACAAGCGCGTCAGACAAGCGCACCGTTTTCAAGCCGGCTTGTCGGCAACGCGCGGCCAGCGCCGGCAACAGCGCGCAGATGACGGGCTGGCCAGAGCCGTCACGGGCGGCGTGGCCGTCATGCAGCAGTAAGATGTCACCGCCCCGCAAGCCACGCGTCAAACGGCCGAGCACACGTTCTGCATCGGCCTCTCGGGTGTCGAAGCCACGACGTGTCCAACTCACCAGCTCAAGGCCCGCCGCGGCCAGCACCGGGGCGAGGAACGGGTTGCGGAAGCCTGCCGGGGCGCGAAAACACGTCGGTCGATGGCCCGTCACCCGCTCGATGATCTGCTGCGCCCGCTCGACCTCGGCGAGGTAGGCACGCGGGCCCAGGAAGGAGAACGTGTGTCGGTGGGAAGCGGTGTGGTTCTGGATGTCATGGCCACGCGCCACGATGTCGCGGGCCAGTTCCGGGTACGCGGCCACACGGTCGGCGATGCAGAAGAAGCTGGCGGTCAGGCCGAGCGATTCCAGCAACTCGAGCACACGCGGGGTGACCTCAGGATCGGGGCCATCGTCGATCGTGATGGCCAGCTCGCCGCGGCTCGCGGCGGCCGCCGGCAAGCGACACCGGTTCGGCCCCAGCCAGGTGCTGCGAGGCCACAGCGTGGCCGCGACGATCAACGCGTGGTTCAGCACCAGTGCCGCGAGCACACCCACCGGCCACCACCACACGGTGAAGACGGCCAGCACATGCAGGGCCAGCGTGGCTCGCAAGAACCAGGTCAGGCGAGAGGGCAAGGTGAAACGCAAGCGTTGGTCAAGTGCGAGGAGCATCGGCGGCATCGGGCCCGGCGACCAGCGCTTGGGGGTCTTTCCAGGGGTCGCCGAATTGTCCCACAGGGGTCCATCAGCCGTCAGACGACGGGGCGGATCCCGGCTTGGCGAAAGCGGCCGAGATCAGCAGCGCCAACAGCGCCCCCGGCGCCACCACCTGCCCGATGGCCGAGAGCGCAGGAATCTCGGAGCAGGCGATCAACCCAAAGGACAAGACCGCCGTCAGGTTGGCCAGGCACAGCGACGAGAGCGCACTGGCGTCCAGCGCCTGACCATCCGGCCCACCACCAGGCGAGTCAAAGAACAAAGCGTAGTTCGACCCCAATGCCACGACCAACAACAGGCCCACCAGGTGCAGCACGCCCAGGGCCGCGCCGGACAGGTGCAGCCCAGCCAGGCACAGCACCACGGCCAACGCCAACGGCATGGCCACGCGGATCAACCTCGACACGCTGCGAAGCCACAAGCCCAGCAAGGCCACCACCGCCAACGCACCCAGCGACGATTGCCACATCGCCTCGTGCAGATAGCCTTGGTAGAGGCCGTCCAGCTCCTGTTTCAGTGCGAGCACGTGCGCGCCGGGTACACCGCTCAGCGCCTGCTGCAGCGCTGCCCCTTCCAACGTCTGCCCGCTCGCGGGGTGTACCGTGATCAGAGCGGTGACCGAACCATCGTCGCGGTCCAGCAGCATCGCATTGACCATCGGCGCAAAGGCCGTGCCGTTGAGGTCGGCCCGACGCACCGGCGCCGCCTGGCGAGCCGATTCGACGTCGCTGAGGAAGGCATTGAGGCTGGAAGCGCTCAACGGGCTGTCGCGGGTCGCCCGTTCGACGGCCTGACGCAGCGCCACCGGCTCCGGCAGGCTGGCTTGGCGTTGGGCTTGGGTGCTCACGCTCGGCAGGACCCGGGTGGGGCTGTCGTAGCCCAGCAGTCGCCCCTCGTCGATCCACCGGTCCAGCACCTCGGTGGCGGCTTCTGCGCGCTGCAGCGCCTGCTCTTCACCGTCGCCACGCACGAGCACCAGCCATCCGCCATCGTCGGCGGACAGATCCGAACGCAGTTCTGCATCCAGCGCGAGGGCCGCGGGCGACACCGGGCTGAGCGCGGTCAGGTCGCCGCGCCACAGCGGTTCTGGGGCGCGCCAAAGTACCAGTGCGGCCGCCATCGACAGGCCGAGCCACCACCAGCGGCTGCGGCGCCACTGTGGCATGGCGGCCGCGGTCCAGCGGCCCAGGCTGATGCGCCAGCCTTGCGCTGCAGCGCCATCGGGCAACAGCGCCGGCAAGACCCACCGCGCGGTGACCGTGGCCGCCACCAAGCCCGCCATCGAAAACACGCCGAGCTGGGCCAGGCCCGGGAACCCCGAGAAGGTCAGCGCCGCGAAGCCGCACAGCGATGTCAGCAGGCCCAACTTGACGGTTGGCCAACTCGAACGCAACCACCTGCGCCAGCCTTGGCCGTGCGGATCCCCGGCGGCCACCCCGGCGTGCGCCTGGATCAGGTAGTAAATCGCATAGTCGACCGCCTCGCCGATCAGCGTGCTGCCGAAGCCCAGAGTCATGCCGTGAACGGTGCCAAAGCCGAGGCTGACCGCCACCACGCCGGCCATCACGCCAGCCAACACCGGCAAGGCGGCCGCGAGCAATGCGCGCCCGGAGGCGAACGCCACCCACAACAGCCCGCCGACCAGCAGCGTGCACCAGGCGGACAGCCAATGGACCTCATGCTCGATTTGCGCCCGGCTTTGCACGGCAAAGACCGGCGCCCCGCTGAGTTGCAGCGTCAAGCCATCCTTTGCCCAGGGCACGAACTCATCTCGAATGCGCTGCAGCATGTGCGCCTGCGCATCGAGGTCGCTGCCCGCCGCCAAGGCACTGGCCAACAGCACGGCGCGTGGCGCTTCGCGCGACATCCATACACCGTCAGCCACCTTGGGCGCACGAGCCGGAATCAGGTTCTCGACGATGTGCTGCGTCTCACCGGTCGGATCGCGCTGCAGCAAAGGTTTCACCACGGCACCAGCCGGCGTGCCCAGAAGCGAGAGGGTGTCGTCGATCGCTTCGGCCAGCCCATCGGCCCCAAAGCGCTGCGGCACCACCGCGGGGCTGAGCAGATAGCGCCTGTCGACCAACCAACGGGCGCTGGCGGCCCAGTCGCCGCGCTCGCCGTTCTGCACCTGCTCGAACAGCCCGCTGGCCCGTAACGCACGCGCCAACGCCATCGAAGCCTGGGCACGCGCGGCCTCGTCGCCCCCGGATATGCCGATGAGCACGGTGCGGGCCGGGGCGCCACGTTGGATCTGCTCGATCAGCACCTGCTGGGCCGCGTTGGGGCTGGCGGGCAGAAAGGCCGACATGTCGGCCGTGAAGTGACTGCGCGTGACCACCCAGACGCCCCACAGCATGGCGATCAGCCACAGCCCCAAGGCCCAGGCGGCGCGACGCTGCGCGCCAGGCAGCCACCCCTGCATCACTTGGGCGCTGGGGTGCGCTCGACAGGCTCGATGCTCATCAGCGTCCGGTCGCCGTCGGCCATCTGAACCTCAACCGCCCGCAACTCGCCGCGCCGACCACTCAGCTGGATGTAGCTGAGCTGGGCCGCCAGCCGGGCATCCTGGGGCTCGAGCTGCACGCTCCATTGCGCCAGGCTGCCGCTGACGATCGGCTTGAACGAGCGTCGTAGCGCCGCGGTATCGCCGTTCAACGTGCCGCGTATCGCCTCGACCATCAACGCCATTTCGGGCACCGCGTCCAGCGTCATCTGTCGGCTGCGTCCGCCACGCGACAAGGTGACCTGGTTGCCGTCGACGATCATCGCCTCGGGTTTGGGCTCCAAGGTGCGCCGCTCGAAGCGATGGGGGGCCGTGAAACTCAAGGTACCGCTGGACTGCAGCGGCTTGGACAGCCCCTGCACATGGCGTTGCTCGACGAACTTGGCCTCACCCGACGTGGTGCGAGCCAATTGCTCCATCACTTCGGCCAGCTCGATCGCCTGCGCCGCCGGCACCCACGCCAGCATCGCGACCACCGACAGCATGGCCGTCCTCAAGCCAGAAATCATGGAAGTTGAACCAGTTGTACGGCGCCTCGGCGCAAAGGGCTTCCAGGCGCGCCGCATAGGCTTCGACGGCCGTCTGCACCTGAGCGTGGCGATCGGCTGCATCCACCGCCGGCACGCTGAAGTCGGCCAGCAACTCGAATCGGACATCGTAGGCGCGGCCGCCATTGTAGAGACCGGCCATGAAGAACACCGGGCGCCGAAGCACCTGCGCCAGCCGGAACGGGCCATCGGCGAATGGCGCACTTCGACCGAGAAAGGGCAGTCGGTGCACCGTGTCTCGCTGCCCGGCCCCTGGCAAGGTGCGATCGGCCAACAACCCGACCAGCCCACCTTCATCGAGCCAGTCTCGGATCGCCAGCGTGGTTCCACGCTGCCCCAACGGGATGATGCGCATCTCGAACTGCGGCGCGATGGCCTGGAGCGCCGCATTGATCATGCGCGCGTTGTCGGGGTACATCACCATCGCGATGTTCGAGCACCCTTGCGACCGCCCCGCCGCCGCCAGCGCCTCGAAGCTGCCCAGATGCCCACCGACCAGGAACGCGCCGTGTCCGGCCTCCAGCGCACGCTTCAGCTCAGGCGTGCCCGTGATCGTCAGATCGAAACAATCCGAGGCTTCGCGGAGAAAGTACACCCGGTCGAGCACGGTGGAGGCGAAGGTGTGGAAGTGCCGCCACTGGTCGCGCCATGTCGGCGCCCGCCCCAGTGCGCGCGCGAGGTAGCGCGCCGAATGGCGGCGCGCCGAGGCAGCGAACAACAGGAAGTAGGCGGTGATCGGCCACAACAGCACTCGGGCCGCACGACGCCCCCCGTGCACAGCCACCCAACTGATGATGCGCAGCGCGAGCGCGTTGCTGCGCTCACGAGTCTGGCTCCAGTCTGACGACGAAGTGTCTGCGCCGCTCATGGCTTCATGCACCGCAACTGGCCGCGCACCGCGACCCGCTCGCCGCTGTGCACTTCGAAGTCGACACCGTTCGCGGCCTCCTTCAGCACCACAACGATCACCACGTCCGGCTGATCAGTGGGGAGCACGGGCGACATGAACTTGACCGCCTCGACGCGCGGGGTGTCGCCCAGTCGCACTGCCGATGGTGGGTCATCCAGCGCGACCTCCATGACTTCTGCCAGCAGCACCACGCCCGGAAACACCGGCTTCCCGGGGAAGTGGCCGGCCAGCGAGGGATGCCGGCATGAGAGCCGGCGCTCCACCTGGAGGCTGCGTGGTGCGGAGGTCACCGTGCCGCCCCCGCCTGGCCCGTGCCCGTAGGCAGGTGCTGCAGCGCAAAGGCTCGCAGCGTCTGCGCCGTGAGCTTGCCGGTGGCTTCGCGCGGCAAGGCATCCACATGCACCACCTTGCGCGGCACGAAAGCGGGCTCGAGCAGCCCGCGCAGGCCCGAGATCACCTGCGCCGCGGTCACATCGGGCGCCACCACGAAGGCGATCGGACGTACCACGCCCTCGACCACGTCGTCCGGCATCCAGAAACAACCGTCCTGAACGCCGGCCACGCGGTTGAGCTGGAAGTTCAGGAAGGCCAACGAGCTTCGCTTGCCCGCCACATGGATCAGGTCGTTCGCCCGGCCCAGCAGGCGGAAACGTCGATCATCCTCCAGCACCAGCACATCGGCGAGCGGCGTCGGCTCCAGCACATGCCCGCCTTCGACGACATACTGCTCGCCCTCGGCCACGCGCTCGCTGCGGATGCGCAAGTCGCCCAAGGTCGTCCAGGTGTCCCCTTCGCTGGTGCGACGGCTGGCCACCTGGCCGGCCTCGGTACAACCGTAGATCTCGACCAGCACGCCCCCCAGCAACTGCTCGGCCTGCTGCGCGAGCTGCGGCGACAACGGCGCCGTGGCACTCAGGATCAAATCCACTGGCGGCAGGCTCACACCCGACAAGAGCAAGGTCTTCAGATGGAACGGCGTGGTGACCAGCGCGCGAGGGCGTGGCACGCGCGCCAGGGCGTCGGCGATATCGGCGGGATAGAACGGCCGCCCGCTGTCCATCACCGCCCCGCCAATCAGCGCCAGCAGCACCGTCGACTCGAAGCCATAGCTGTGCTGAGGAGGCACCGAGGCGACGATGGTCAGCCCCTGAAGATCAGGGCGTTGCAGCAGGTGCGCCAGTCGGGCCGCCTCGGCACCGATGTTGCTAATCAAAGCCCCCCATCGCTTGCTGTGCGGCTGAGGCCGGCCGGTGGAGCCCGAGGTCAACAGACACGCGACCTCGGCGTCAAGCGGCAGGGTGGGCACATCGCCAACGGCCCGGTTCGCCTCCGGCGCCACGACGTGCTGCATCGGAATACCCGGCAGCGACAAACCGGCATCGTCCACCAACGCCACCAACGGATGGTCGCCGTCGGCCAACTGGGCCAACGTTTCCGGCATGGCATTGGGGGGAAGCAAGCAGACGAGGCCACGCGACCAGGCCGCCGCCAACGCCACCGCGAACCGGTAACGATCGGAGCACAAGTTGATCACCCGTGCCGGCACCGGCAACCGCGCGGCGACGATCGCCACGTCGGCGAGAAACTGGCGCGCGCTGATCGGCGCCCCGGCACACCACGCCAGCGGTGCATCCAGGTCACGCGCCGACCACAGCGGCATCACGGCATTCATCGTTGCGACACCGCCCCGCCCGGCTCGCGAAAGGCACGAATCGCCACGCTGATCGGGACGCGCTCGAACTCAGGGTGCAACCAGTAGCGCAGACGCCATTCGCCCACCAGAAGCGCACCGGCCAGAAGTGGCGTGACGAAGTTGGCGAACGCCGACCACACCGCCCAGTTGGCAAAGCCGTAGAGCAGCAGCGACAGCAGCACCACGCCAAAAAAGTAGGCGACCCAGGCTTCGGTCACCCGCCGGGTGTAGGGGAACTTGGCCGCCTGCATCTGGCCGCCGTGCACCTTGAGGGCCACCGACGTGATCATCGGCACACGGCCCGCCCGAAGCGTGGCCGCAAACACGGTGCCGATCGCTCCGTTGATGAGCGCATGTTGCAAGACATACAGCCTCTGCACATCACCAAGGCCACCCTTGGCCATGAGCCAGCCGAGTGCTGCGAGCGCGGAACCCGACAGGGCCAGCGTCCGCCACCGTCGGCGAGCCGCCGCGAGGCCAGCCGCCATCACCAGCGGCGGGCCCAGCAGCCAAGCCAGCGCCCAGGGTGAATCCGGCGCGTTCACCATGAGCCAGTGCGCCAGCCATGCATAGAAGGCCAACGACAGCGCCGACAACACCAGGCGCCACATCACACACCCCGTGCTTCAGCGTGTGCGGTGGGCTGCGACGTGGGAGGCCAACGTGCGCAGCGAACGGAAGATCTCATGGTTGCGCTCATCATCGGAGCGCAACTCGAAACCATACTTGCGCGAGACTTCGAGCGCCAGTTCGAGGATGTCGATCGAATCGAGGCCCAGCCCGTCGCCGTACAGCGGCTCGACCGGGTCGATGCTCTCTGGCGCCTGTTCGAGGTTGAGTGCACTCACGCAGAGCTCGGCCAGCTCGCGTTCAAGCCCGGCCTGATCGGCGGCAGAAGGCACTTGTGTCATGGCGTTTTCAGCTGTCATCATCGCATTCCCCCCTTGCCGTGTCGTCACCCGTACAGCGGTGTAACGGTCTGTTGCCTGGCCGTGCGTGTGGCCGGCCCGGCTGGCAGGTCAATCGATCATTTTACGATGGGGCTGGAACGCCACGTTCGCAGGCGCCCCCCGAGAACCAGGGGGCTGCCGGGCAAAGTCAACGCCGCTGCAGCTTCGCGAACGCCGCAGCCATGGCGTTTTGGCCGGCCGGCTCCTGGCCGCGGGACGAGCCTGGTCGCTCACCACGAGCCGGGGGGCGGAAGCTGTTGTCGCCACGCCCCTGCCCTTTTTGCGAGGGCGCTGCATCGAGCTTCATGGTGAGCGAGATGCGCTTGCGAGGCAAATCGACCTCGAGCACCTTCACCTTGACGATGTCGCCGGTTTTGACGACCTCGCGAGCGTCGTTGACGAACTTGTTCGACAACTGGCTCACGTGCACCAGGCCGTCCTGGTGCACGCCCAGGTCGACGAAGGCACCGAACTGCGCCACGTTGCTCACGGTCCCCTCGAGCACCATGCCCGGCTGCAGGTCCTTGATGTCTTCAACGCCATCGTTGAAGCGCGCCACCTTGAAGTCCGGGCGCGGATCGCGGCCTGGTTTCTCCAGCTCGGCCAGGATGTCCTTCACCGTGATGGCGCCGAACTTCTCGTCGGCGAAGGCTTCGGGCTTCAGCGTGCGGATCACGTCGCTCTTGCCCATCACCTCGGCCACCGGACGCTGCAGCTTGTCCAGCATGCGCTGAACGACCGGATAGGTCTCGGGGTGCACACCGGAAAGATCGAGCGGGTTGTCACCGCCGCGGATGCGCAGGAAGCCCGCGGCCTGCTCGAAGGTCTTGGCGCCGAGCCCCGCCACCTCCAGCAACTGCTGGCGATTGCGAAACGCGCCGTTGGCATCGCGCCACCGCACGATGCTGTTGGCCACAGCATTCGACAAGCCGGACACGCGGGCCAGCAAGGGTGCGGATGCCGTGTTCAGATCGACACCGACCGAGTTCACGCAGTCTTCGACCACCGCGTCCAGCGTGCGAGCCAACTCGCTCTGGTTCACGTCGTGCTGGTACTGGCCCACGCCAATGCTCTTGGGCTCGATCTTGACCAGCTCGGCAAGCGGGTCCTGCAAACGTCGTGCGATCGACACGGCGCCGCGCAGTGACACGTCCAGATCCGGCAGCTCCTTCGAGGCGAATTCCGATGCCGAGTAGACCGATGCGCCAGCCTCACTGACGACCACCTTCTCGATGTGGGTGCCCGGCGCCAGTTGCTGGATGCGCTTGATGAGATCGGCCGCCAGCTTGTCGGTTTCACGGCTGGCGGTTCCGTTGCCGATGGCGATCAGGTTCACACCGTGGGTGGCACACAGCCGCCCCAGGGTGTGGATGGAGCCTTCCCAATCATTGCGGGGTTCGTGCGGGTAAACGGTGTGGGTGTCAAGCACCTTGCCGGTATCGCTGACCACCGCCACCTTCACGCCGGTGCGGATGCCCGGGTCCAGGCCCATCACCACCCGCTTGCCGGCCGGTGCGGCCAGCAGCAGATCGCGCAGGTTCTCGCTGAACACCTTGATCGCCACCTTCTCGGCCTCTTCGCGCAGGCGGCCGAAGAGATCGCGTTCCAGGCTCATCGACAGCTTGACCTTCCAGGTCCAGGCGATGGACTTGCGGATCAGTTCGTCACCCGCACGCTTCGAGTGGCTCCATCCCAGGTGATGCGCGATCCGGCCCTCGGCCAGCGTCGGCTGCCCCGGCACCACCTCTTCATCGAGGATCAGCTTGGCGTCGAGGATCTCCTGCGTTCGGCCGCGGAAAACCGCCAGGGCGCGGTGCGACGGCACGGTACGGATCGGCTCGTCGTACTCGAAGTAATCACGGAACTTGGCCACGTCGGCGTTGTTCGTGTCCTTGCCGTCCATCAGCTTGGACTGGAACAGCCCCTCGTCCCACAACCATTCGCGCAACTTGCCCACCAGGCCAGCATCTTCGGCCCAGCGCTCGGAAAGTATGTCGCGCACACCGTCCAGCACCGCGTAGGGGTCGGCGAAGCCAGCCTCGGCGTTGACGAAGGCTGTCGCCTCGGCCTGAGGGTCGAGCGAGGGATCGGCGAACAGCTTGTCGGCCAAGGGCTCGATGCCGGCCTCTCTGGCGATCATGCCCTTGGTACGGCGCTTGGGCTTGTACGGCAGGTACAGGTCCTCGAGCTCCTGCTTGGTCGGCACCGTCTCGATGGCGGCACGCAGCTCCGGCGTCAGCTTGCCCTGCTCTTCGATGCTCTTGAGCACCGCCGCACGGCGCTCTTCCAGCTCTCGCAGGTAACCCAGGCGCGATTCCAGCTCACGCAGTTGGGTGTCATCCAGCCCATCGGTCGCCTCTTTGCGGTAGCGGGCGATGAAGGGCACCGTCGCGCCGCCATCCAGCAGTTGGACAGCGGTGTTCACTTGGGCCGGCCGAACCTTCAGTTCGGCGGCAATTTGCAACAGGATCTTTTCCAAGACAGACAGACCGGTTCAGGCTAAGCGGGAAAGCGCGCGAGTGTGCCAGAACACGAAGCGCGCAGATGTGCTAATGCGGCGGCCACGAAGGCCCTAAGCTCTGCACGCGGTTGGACAGGACGTTAGGGCACAGGCCCCCTGAAGACCCACGCCTCGTAAGTCTCGCGCTCGCCTTCGAGCAGGGACAGGGCCGGCGCGAATCCGGTCACCTTCAGCGGCTTACGTGCCGACGCGCTGTGCAGTCCGACAATCAGGTTCTGCGGGTTCCGCACGATCACCCAGTCGCGCTGGCCGGTAAGCGGGTCGACGGGGATCTGCCGCAAGTAGCGCTGTACGCCCGGCTGCCGCGGATCCTTCAACAAAGACTCAAGGTCGGTCGGCGCCCGCGGCGTACCGACCGGGGTGGCCGCCGCATAGCGTTGCAAGGCGCGCTGGAAGTCCAGCCCGATTGCCAGCAGTTCTTCTTCGGCGTCATGCTGCGCCAGCGACGCCCCGGCGCTGACCGTGTAGGCGGCCGAGAGGCCGATGATGGCCACTGCCATCATGACAGCCAGGTAGGCCACGCCCAATTCGGCGCGGCGGGACCATCGTCGAACCCGGGCAGGCACCATCACCAGTCGCGAAAGGCCGTGCCGTCGCGCGCGGTGCCGAGCGCACCACTTCGCAAGTCGGCGACGCTGCCCTTCACCGCATCGGTCGGCGCGATCAGCTCCCAGCCGATGTTCGAGTTGGCGATCGGGTCCATCGGCAACATCGACAGGTACTTGCGCGCCACCAGGTCGTCCAGGGAATCGGGATAGCGGCCGAGATCACCCCGGAAATGAGCGATGGCCTCCCGGGTCACGCGGAGGTTCTCGCGAAGAACCGATTCTTTGGCCGCGTCGACGCTGTGGAAGTAGCGCGGCACCGCGATGGTCAGCAGCAAGGCAAGGATGGCGAGCACGACCAGCAGCTCGATCAGCGTGAAGCCGACGGCGGAACGTCGACCAGGCATGCGGGTCACCATTGGGTGTAGGCCACGCCGTTCAGGCCTTGCACGGTCGATCGGGAATGCACGTCATAGACGTCCTCGCCCGCCCGCGGATCGGCGGCCTCGCTCGCGTAGGACCGCAGCGCCCAGCTCGACACGGCGTCGCGGTCGGTGTCGTCGCTCATCGGATCGCGCGGCACACGGCGCAGGAAGAACATCTTGCGCTTCTTCGGGTCGGCCTGGTCCTCTTCGCCCTCGACCAATCGTTCGAGGCTGGCGGGGTAGCCGGAAGCACCCGCATCCTTGCGGATGCGACCCTGGTCGCTCGCCGTCTTGTAGGCATCGATGGCCGTGCGGATCTCGCGTAGCGCCAGACGCAACTCGCGCTCCTTGGCACGCTGGTAGGTCACCTGCGCCAAGGGCGCGGCCACCGTCGCCAGCAGGGCCAGCACTGCCAGGGTGATGAGCAATTCGACCAGCGTGAAGCCCGCGGGTGGGTTGCCGGTCGCATGACGCTGTCGGGTCACGGCGCCACGATCAGTTGGAGCGGTGCGGGGATCGAATAGGTGACCGCGCGCCCGCCCTCGCCCTCGGGCGCGATGGTCAGTACCCGGACGGTTGCGGCCGGGTTGGCCTTGAGCGCCCGCAGGCTCACGGTCATCACCGTGCCCGCGCCCGTCGCACCGGCCGTGCCGGTGCGCTTGATCGTGGCCAGCACCTGCCCCGACGGGTCGACGCGCTTCTCGAAGGTGGTCGCCGCACCGCCTTGCGTCAGGAACTCACCCTCAGTCACGTCCACCGCCTCCAGCACGGCGGCATCGAAACCCAATGCCAGCGGCAAGGCCCTCAGCGGCTTGCCCGCTTCGATCTGCAACGGAATCTGCACGACCTGGCCCGGCTTCAATGCCGGGACGGTGCCCCAGGCGAACCTGACGTCCGCGGGCGGCGGCACCGCGGCGTTCGGGACCCCACCCGGGTCCTGCGGCGCAGCGCCTTGCTGCGGCGGTGAGGCGGCGCGATCCGGCACGGTGCCGGGCGCGGCGGACGCCCCGGCGGCCGTTGCCGGGCTTTGCCCCGCGGCGCCGGCGACCGATGACGCGGCGGTGCCGCTGCGCATGCCGGAGTCGGTGCCCGAATCGAAATCGAGCAGGCTGGCATCGGGCCGCTGGATGTTCCGCAGCACGTGCGGGGTGATCGACAGCACGATCTCGGACTTCGCCGTTTCGTCGGTGCTGCCACCGAACAGCTTGCCGACGATAGGCGCCGCACCCAGCGCCGGGATCTGGTTCGCCGACTTGCGCTCCTCGTCGTTGATCAGGCCCGCGAGGATCTGGTTCTCGCCATCACGCAGGCGCAGCACGGTGGTCGCACTGCGCGTGCCGATCTGGTAGGCCAGGGTGCCGGACTTGGTCTGGATCTGGCTGACCAGGCTGCTAACCTCCAGAGCCACCTTGATCGCCACGTCGCCTTCCGGGTAGACCGTGGGCTCGACGTCCAGCTTGAGACCCACGTCGATGTAGTTGACCGAATCCGACACGAAGCCGGTGGAGGTCGCCGTCGACGTGATGTTGGGCACCCGGTCGCCGATCAGCACACGCGCCTTCTCGCGGCTCTTGGCGCGGATCTTCGGATTGGCGAGGATGTTCGCCATCGTCCGGTCCTGGCGCGCCGACACCGTGAGCGGATTGACCGCGATGCCCAAGGTGCCGGAGTTCAGGTTGCGCAGGTCGTTGAGCGTGAGCTGGGCCCCGGTGCCCGAGGACAGGGGGCTGATGCTCGCCTGGTCCGGCCAGCGAACGCCGAGGTTCAGCAGGTCGGTCCGCTTGACCTCTAGCACTTCGACCTCGAGCATGACCTCGGGCTCGGGCAGGTCCAGCAGCGCGACCATGCGCTCCACCATCTTGACCGCCTCGGCCGAGTCGCGCACGACCATCGCGTTCAGGCGCTCGTCGACGACCACGTCCTTGATCTTCAGGATCGACTTGACGGAGTTGGCCACCGACTTCGCATCGCCGTTGGACAGATAGAACGTCCGCACCGACAGCAGTTGATAGTCCTTCTGCTTGGCGGGCGTGTCGGGATATATCAGCACCGAGTTCGCATCCAGCACCCGCTGCGCCAGCTGGTTGCTGAGCAGCAGCCGCCCGACCGCCGCCTCGACGGTACCGTTGCGCAGATACAGCGAGGTCTTCTGGTCGGTCCTCACGTCGCGGTCGAACACGAAGTTCAGGCCAGAGGTCTTGGCGATGACTTCGAACACCGACTTCAGCGGCGCATCCTTGAATTCCAGGCTCAGGGACTTGCGGTAGGCCGGGCCGAGCGCCATCTCGGGGCTGGGCTTGCTGTCCAACAGCTCGAGGCGTTGCTGAAGTTGCAACGCGCGCGCATGCCGGGGGCTCTCCGCGAGCACGCTGCGCAGCTGGCTGCGCGCGGGGTCGAGGTTCTTCTGCTCGATGTTCGCGTTGACCTGGTCGAGTTGCCGCTCCCAGGTCCTCTCACGCTCGACGGCCTTGAGCCCGAGCACCGCGGACTCGTTCGTCGCGTCGGCCCGCAGCACCTTGCGATAAAGGTCGTCGGCATGGTCGAACTCGCCGGCCTCCCGCTCGCGCCGGGCCCCTTCCAGCCAGCCGGTCGTCAGCCTGGCCCTGAGCTTCAACCACGCGGCACGCACCGGCACGGACTCGGGCTCCGCCTTGGCGGCCTGCTCGAATCTTTCCAGCGCCTCGACCGGGCGATCCTGTGCCAGCAGTTCCTGGCCGTCGCGGTAGGCGGGGTTGCTAGCGCAGCCCGCCACGGTGCCCAGCGAGATCGCCAGCACCCATGCAAATCCGTGGCGCCACCGCGCCGTCCATTGCCGCCTCACTCAGCCTCCCCAATCGAAATCTTGTAGGTGTGATTCATCGGCAGGTAGAGCACCGTCAGTTCAGGCGGCGCGATCTTGACTACCTTGAATGCCTGCTCCGCCACCTCGTCCTCCTTCAGGACGAAGGTCGATTCGTCCTTGGCGAGAAAGACCGTCCAGGCGCCAGCTTCGCGCTTCTTGCCGATGTATTCGAACGGAAACGGCGGCGCTTCGGGCGCCGCCGCCTCGGACTCGGCCGCAGCCGGCGGCGGCGGCGTCCAATCGCGACCAGCAAACAGGTCGCTGCCCGCTCCGCGCTTGCCGGCGGCCGCGAACAGGGACTGGCGATCCAGCAGCCTGGGCAGCGTCACCGCCGCGGTGGTGCCGGGCCGGTCGGCTGCGGGCAGCCGCGACGAGGTCCGCGCCGGCGCGGCCGCCACCACCTCGGTCTTGGCGCCCGGCTCATCACTGAAGATCACCAGGCCCAGCGCGCCGATCAATGCCGGCGCCCACAAGTGCCAGCGGTTCATGGCGAGCCCCTCCCCGTCGACGCGTTGCCGTGGGGCAGCGCGAACCAGGCACTGAAGCTGAGCTCCACGTCGGCCTGCGGCTTCTGAGAGGCTTCCCGCTGGATGCTGAGCTGGTCGAGCGACATGTTCGGGTGGTCGCGCAGGACCGATTGCACGAGGTTGCGGACCGCCGGATACGAGCCACTCACCGGCACCGCGATCGTCACGCGGGTCCATGGCAGGCCGCTAGGCGCCTCGTACTGGTAGCTGGACCGCTCGAATCGCAGGCCCTCGCGTTCCGCGGCCACGAACAGGCTCGCCATCGCCGGGCTCACCTCGGCCGGCGGCGCCAGCACGCCGCGAAGCTGATCCAGCGGCTCGTCGAGCCCTTCGGACGGAGCGGGTTTCGGCAAGGGCCGCGCCGCCGACAGCGGCTTTGGCGGGTTGGCCAGAAGGGCCTGCAGCTCATCCTGCTGGTCCTTCAGCGGCTGCAGCCACGCCCACTGGAAGGCCACGTTGGCGGCCAGGGCGACCACGAGGGCCAGCGGCAGCCAACCATGGCGATGGACGGTCACCTCGCCACGCAGGCGCCAGGATGTCTTCGCACCGCGCGTCACGGAGGGCTCCCTATCGCCGCGGACAGGCTGAACCGCACCGGCCGGTTGGGGTCGCGATCGTTGGTCTCGTGCTTCAGCGCGCGCACGTGATGAAGGTAGGTCGACTGGTTGAGCGCATCGACGTAACGCCATGCGTCCTGCGCCGTTCGCGTCTCGATGGTGAGCGTCAAGGCGGCCTGGCCGGGTCGCGGCTCGATCTCCAGCACCGCGACGTCGCGGGGGGTCAGGCGTTCGAGTTCATCGAGCAACTGGGGCCAATCGGTGTTCAGGCGGGCGATGACATCGGCGGCCGCTCGCAGTTGGTTCGCGCTCCAGGCCTGGCGGGGCGGCAGCGGTGCAGGCGCGGTGGCCGGTTGACGGTGCGCGACTCGCTCGCGCAGCTCGGCGTTCTCCTGCTCGACTCGCTGCCAGGCGAGAAACTGCCATGTCGCCCAGGCCACGCTGATGGACGCCGCCAGCAGGTATGCAGCGCGGACGCCGCGCGAGGTTTCGTGCCCCAGCGCGCGCGCCCAGCCGGTGCTGCGCGGCGAGAAATCAACGCGCGGCCACGAGCTCATGGGCGCCCTCCAGATGAGCGGCACCGATCGCCGCAGCCATGGCGGCCGGGGACTCCGCCTTCACGGCGGCGAGAGCCGCGAGTTCGTAGCGATCCACGTCGGCCCCGCTCAGGGCGAGCTCGGGGGAACTGGCACGCGAGATGACGTCCAGCACCACCGCCCGGCCTGGCGTGACTTCGCTTCGACGGGACGACACTCGAGCCAGCTCGCGGTCGAGCGCGGCGGCCGGATTCTCGGCAGGCAGGCGAACCGTGCGCAACTCGACCGGCAGGCCGTCGACCAACCACCAGGCGACCGCCCGGTCGCTGGCCGAGCGACACACCACAGCGCCGGCGCTTCGCTTCTTCGTTCGCCAGATGTCCATCAAGCGCTGCGTCGCGGGGCTGACCTCGGACAGCCGCCAACCCAGCCGGGCGACCAAGGTGTCGGCACACTTCGCCGCCGAGGCGGCCTGGGCACAGCAGACGCTAGGGCCATCGAGCCGCCAGCGGCAGGCCATCGTGCCGCCGTCCGCCGGGTGCCCGAACAACTCTTCGTGACGAAGCTTCGCGAACGCTTCGAGCTCGGCCAGCGAGCGAGCGCCCGGAGGTGCCGTCACGAGCCACCAGCGCACGAGATCTTCGGCCAAGGTCACCGACACGGGACTTCCTGCCAGCAGCGCGGCCAACTCGGCCGTTTCCTTCATCCAGCCGACGACGGCATCAGGCACCTCGCCGATCACCACGCTGGCGACCCGGTGGGCCAGCGCCCCATTCGCCCCGCGCCAGGTCATCGCGACGCCGCTGGCCGACAGGCCCAGCGACACGCGAGGCCGCCGAATGCGGCTACGAAGCCAACGTGACACGACGCACCTCCTCCAGCGTGGTGTGGCCCGCGGCCACCAGGTCGAGCGCCGTTTCGAACAGCGTGCGCGTGCCATTGGCGCGGGCCGCCTCCTTGATCTGGCGAACGGGCTGCTTGGCGATCACCAGCTCGCGGATGTCGTCGCTCATCGTCAACAGTTCGGCGATCGCGCGTCGCCCCTTGAAGCCCGTGCCGCGGCACGCGCCGCAGCCGTGGCCCTGGCGGAAGTCGAAGCCACCCACGGCCCGGGCATCCAGCCCGCACCGCGCCAAGGCCTCGGCATCAGGCCGGGTCGGGCGCGTGCATTCGGGGCAGTTGATGCGCACCAGGCGCTGCGCCCAGATGCCATTCAGCGCCGACGACAACGAATACGGGTCCAGCCCCATGTGGGCGAAGCGGCCGAAGACGTCGAACACGCTGTTGGCGTGCACCGTCGACAACACCAGGTGCCCGGTCAACGCGGACTGCACGGCGATCTCGGCGGTCTCCTGGTCGCGGATCTCGCCGACCATGATTTTGTCCGGGTCGTGGCGCAGGATCGAACGCAGGCCGCGGGCGAAAGTCAGGCCCTTCTTGTCATTGACCGGGATCTGCAGGATGCCCGCGATCTGGTACTCGACCGGATCCTCGATGGTGATGATCTTGTCGCGGCCGGTGTGCATTTCGGTCAGCGCCGCATAGAGCGTGGTGGTCTTGCCGGAGCCTGTCGGGCCCGTCACCAGCACCATGCCGTAGGCGGCCTCCACCAGCATGCGCAGCGAGCGGACCGACGACGCGTCGAAGCCGAGCGCATCGATGCTGAGCCGTCCGTGCTGCTCGACCATGGACTGCTTGTCGAGCACGCGGATCACGGCGTCTTCACCGTGCACGCTGGGCATGATGGACACGCGCAGGTCAATGTCGCGCCGCTGCACGCAGACCCGGAAGCTGCCGTCCTGCGGCACGCGGCGCTCCGCGATGTCCAGCTCGGCCAGGACCTTCAGCCGGGAGATCACCTGCTCGGCCAGCGCCACGCCGGCGACCTGCATCACCGAATCGAGCACGCCATCGATGCGGTACTTGACGGCCAGGCCTTCGGCCGTCGATTCGATGTGGACATCGCTGGCACCTTGCCGCAGCGCGTCGTACAGCGACGAGTTGACCAGTTGTACGGCCGGGCTGGCCGACTCGCTGATGCGGGCCAGCGACAGCGTTTCGCTGACAGGCGCCAATGGATCCGCATCGCCGGCCTGCGCCGCGATGCCGTCGGTGGCGCGGGCCGAAGATTCGTGGCGGCTCAGCAGCGCATGCAGGTCGGACGGCGTGCACACGTGCCAGTGGACGGGGCCGTCGGCCAGGGCTTCGGCCCAGGCGAGCAGGTCGTCGTCGTAAGGGTCGACCAGCACGCCAAGCATCGACGTGCCCGTCGATGCGCGCATCAGCGCGCACTGGCGCAACTGGGCCTTGACCAGGGACAGGACCCCGAACGCCGGCTCCCAGCGCAGCAGGTCGTCCATCGTCGCCAGCGGCATACGGACCGCCGCAGCCAGGCACGACGCCACGTGCGCTTCGGCACAGGACAGTTCTTCGGCCAGCAAGGTTACCCAGCCGCGGCCCTGTTGGCGCGCAGCGAGGATCTGCCGGATGGGGACGTCAGGCTCGCCGCTGATCATTGGAAGGACCCCGCCAGATCGAAGATCGGCATGTAGAGCAACAGAACGATCAGGCCGATGACCAGGCCGATCACGGCCATCAGCACCGGTTCGAACGCGCGGGTGAATCGCTCGATCCAGCGCGCGGTCTCGCCTTCGTGGAACAGCGCGGCCCGGCGCAGCATGGTGCCCAACTGGCCGGTTTCTTCACCCACTTTCAGCAGGCGGGCGGCCACCGGCATGGTGAGCGCCTCTTTCTCGAGGGCCTTGGACAGCGGCTGACCTTCGGAGACCGTCGCACGGACGCGGTCCATGCGCTCGCGGTCGGCCGGCGCACCCACGGACCGCAGCAGCTGCAGCGCCTGGCCGATCGACATGCCGCCCTCGAGAAGCAGGCCGAGCGTCAGGTACAGTCGCGCGACCTCCATCTGGCGCAAGCGGTCGCCGACCCAGGGCAGGCGCTTGATCGCGGCACCCAAGGCGCCAGTGCGGCGCGCCCTCAGCACGCCGAACACTAGGGCGGTCACCACCAGTGCGGCGGTCACCGCCAGCGGCACCGCATGCTCGGCGGCATAGCGGCCCCACTGGATCAGCAATTGCGAAGCCCAGGGCAGTGCACGCCCCGTGCCTTGATAGACGAGCGCGAACTTGGGGACCACGTAGCTCAGCAGGAACACCGTGACGGCGGCACCGACCAGCATCAGGATCGCTGGGTAGACCGATGCACTCACCACCTTGGCGCGCACCGAGTCCACGCGGGTCTGGTACTCGATGAAGCGAGTGAGCGCCTCCGTCAGGTTGCTGGTGCGCTCCGCGGCGCCCACCAGGCCGACAAAGAGCGGGGCGAAGGTCGAGGGCTGTCGCTGCAGCGCCACCGACAACTTGTGCCCGGACCGCAAGTCTTGCGCCAGTTGCTGCAGGACCAGGCGGCTCGCCGGCGACGAATCTTTCTCGAGCAGCGCGTCGACCGATTCGATGACGCTCAGGCCGGCCTGCAGCAACGCCAGAAGCTCCTGCGCGAACAACACCAGCGAGAAGGTCTTGCCCCGGCTCGCGCCCCAGGCCGCCGATGCCCGCTCGGCATCGAGCGACATCACCTTCAACCCTTGCTGCAGCAGCTCCTTGCGCGCCTCGGCAGGACCGATGGCCTCCAGGCGCACCGTGTCGATCCGCTGCTGTGCGTCCAGGACGCGCGCTCGAAATTGCACGAAACCACCCGACCGTCAGAAGCTGGTGATGTCGGCGGCGTCGCCGTCTCCCCCTGCCTTGCCGTCCTTGCCGTACGAGATCACCTCGACCTCGGCGCGTGAGCCGGGGCTGCGGTATTCGTAGGCATGGCCCCAGGGATCGGCCGGGACGGCCTTCTGAAGGTAGGGGCCGTTCCAGTTGGCCAGCGTCCCCGGACGGTTCACCAGGGCGTTCAATCCCTCTTCGGGACTGGGGTAGCGGCCGACATCGAGTCGGTAGGCGTCCAGCGCCTTCACGAGCGCCTCGACCTGCGCCTTCGCGACGCCGCGCTCTGACTTGCTGATCTGCGAGAAGTAGCGCGGCCCCACGTAGGCGGCCAGCAACCCGATGATCGCGACGACCACCAGCAGTTCGAGCAGGGTGAAGCCGGCCTGAAGGCGCGCAGGCGTCGCCCGGCCCCGCGAAGCGGTGGTGTGTGAGTACGGCATAGGTTTCCTCCCCCTTTGCTTTTCTGGCGATTTGGCAGACGCTTGCGCAATCGTTCCGCGGATTCTAGATTCCGTCAGTCCCGCGAATCCGGGCGCTGCCCCCCCAAGTTGTAGGCACTTGAAGGCCAGCCGCTCAACGATTCGAGGAAAGCCACCAGCTCGCCCTTCTCGGTCGGCGTCAGGATCAACGGGTGGCCGTCCTCCTTGCCGCGGTAGTAGATCTCGCGCTCCACCGCCTCCTCGAGAGTGGCGACGCTGCCGTCGTGCATGTAAGGCGCTGTAAGCGCGACGTTGCGCAGGCCGGGGGTCTTGAACTTGCCGATGTCCTTCGGGTCCAGGGTCACGACGAATCGGCCGAGCGCGGCCATGCCGGGGTCGCGCAGGATCGAGTGGTCCTGCGCGCGGCCATCGTCGTGCCACTCGCCGAGCTGGCGCACCAGCGAGGGCAGCTGGCGCTCAATGTCCTTCATCCCTACACCCAGCGAATGGAAGCCGTGATCGGTCAGCAGCGGCTTCGGCCCTTCGGCCGTGTGGCAACGGGTGCAGGCGGCCACACCGCTGAACAGCTGCCAGCCTCGCTGCGCCGCGATGGGCAATGCCGTCGCATCACCGGCCCGGTAGCGATCGAATGCAGAGCGCCCATCGACCAGGCGCCGCTCGAAGGCCGAAAGGGCCTGTGCGACACGTGCTGCCGTGATGGGTTCGGCCTCTTCCGGGCTCAGGCCAAAGCTCTGCCGGAACTGCGCCGCGTACTCGCCGTCGGACTTCAGCAGCGCCAACATCTCGGACGCGCCGCGCAGGCCGTGTTCCAGTGGATTGAGCAAGGGGTCAAGCGCCTGATCTTCCAGCGTGGCGCGTCGGCCGTCCCAGAAGAAGCTGCGCTGCGCGCCAACGTCCACGAGAGACGGCGTGTTGCGGCTGCCCAAGCGGCCGCCTATGCCCTCGGCCACAGGCTTCCCGTCCGAGAAGGCATGTTCCGGCTTGTGGCAGGACGCGCACGAGACCCTGCCGTCACTGCTCAGCCGCGCATCGAAGAACAGGCGGCGGCCGAGCTGCTCCTTTGCCTGGACGGCCGACGTTTCGGCGGCCGTCATCGGGGCCGGCGGCGCGGCCAACACCAAGCTCCCCGCCACCAGCGCAGCGCCGCCGGCCTTCAGCGCCGCGACGGCTTTCACGAAGTCCCTGGCGAGCTGCGTTCCATTTTGCGCTTCAAGCCAGCGGCCCGAGGAAGATTCGTCGGGCTGGCGCGAGCCGCCGCGGCGCAAAAACCGATGCACTGGAGACCTGAAGGAACGTTGGATCAAAGGCCGGCGGGACTAGCGGGTCAGGGATTCTGGCGGAAAGCCGCCCCACCGCCCGAGTTGCCTGGGCTGGTGGTTCCGATCAGTTTGCCGGATGCATCGAGCAGGAGGTGACCACTGGGACGACCGCCTTCTGCGGCGCTGAAGGCATGCAAGGTGGCCTGCGCGCCAGCAGCGGTTATCTTGAACGTCGTCCCGTAGCCGGTGGCGGCGCCGTAGGACGTAGTGCCGTAGTACACGAAGTTGTTGGCCATGGTCACGCCACCCTTGGGGATACCGCCGTCCGCGCCGCCGGTGAACGAATACAAGCGGCTGAAGGCACCCGCCTTGGTGACGCGGTACACCGTGCCGTAGCCGTTGGCGCCGCCGCTCTGGGTGGTGCCGTAGAAGCTGCCGTCGATGCCCCACTCCAGAGGACCCGTCGGCGATGAGCCGCTCGTGCCGCCGACGAAGGAATAGATTGGCGTAAGGGCGCCGCTCGTCGCCACCTTGAAGACGACGCCGGCATTGTTGGCGCCCCCGTTGGTCGTGACCCCGTAGAAAACGCCGTCGCCGGTGTGGGTCAAGCAGTTCGCGGGCATCGTGCCGTTTGTGCCGTTGAACGAAGCCACCGTCGTCACGGTGCCGCTGCGCGAGAGACGGAATACCGTCCCCTTGTCATTGGCGCCGTCGAACATCGCGACACCGTAGAAATTGCCGTCGTTGCCGTTCGAGATGCACTGCGGTGCCGAGCCTTCGGTCGCACTGCCCTTGAAGTGGTGGATGACGGTGAACACACCGGACGACGAAACTTTGAAGGCCGTACCACCGCCGTGCGTGCCGCCGGTGGACGTGGTGCCGTAGAAGTAGCCGTCATGACCGTCGACCAGCGTTCCGCGCGGTTGGCCGCCATCGCTGCCGTTGAACGAATGCAGCACGGTGACCGCGCCAGCGGGGGTCATGCGAAAAACGCTGCCGTACCAGTTCAGCGCGCCACCCTGGAGCGCGGTGCCGTAGTAGTTGCCGTCACTGGCCTGGATCAGCGGATTAGGGTACGAGCCTTCGGCGGTGGTGAACTGGTGCAAGACACTGAATTCGCCGGCGGCCATGGCAGCCGTGGCCGACAAGGTGATGGCTGCGGTAGCGCAAGTGAGTCTGGTCAGAGTCATTTTTGGCATATGCGGATGCTTGGAAGCAGTATGGAAACATTACGGCAACGGCCACCCTTGGTCATGTGGCGTCGCCTCGCGGTTCGAAGCCGTTCAAGAACAGCAACAAGTCCTTGACCGATCGGACTGCGGATTGTTGTGTCATCTCGGCGGCGGTCGGCAGCCGAAGACCGGCAGCCTGGGCGACACTGATGACGAGTTGATCGAGTTCGTCGTCGACGATGCCAAACGCCTTGTAGAGGTCGGACTCCAAGGTCGGCGCCTTGACGCTGAAGGAATGCACCAGCGTGTCGTACAGGAGAGCGGCGAGGTGCTCCTTTGCGCCCAAGGAGCAAGCGTCTTCAATGAATGTGCATTTCGCCACCCTGTTCAGGCCCTCCAACGTCAATCGGCAAATGTGCAAGCTGCGATGCTTACCGCATCGTATACAAGGATGGCGGTGCCGATGACCGGAATCCATCTGGCGGCCACGATGCCCAGCGATGCGGACCTGGCCAGCGGCCTCACAAATGTAGGTGCCCAGACACGAGGAATTCGTTGCGGGAAGGCTTTCGACAGGTATTTCGATGCCAACGAAGTGCGCGGACTCGAGCCTGGCGTCACGAACGGCTTGGGAACCAATGGCATGCCCGCGACCACTCCCGCCGCGGCGACCAGGTCTGTGATGCCGTAGTGATCTGCGGCGCAGCCCGCGAGCGACCCAAGACCCTCGGGGTCGTTCTCCAGAATCGGATCGCCGCCCACGTATGCGTAGTTGTTGGTCTGCCCCGAAGCCCAGCCGATGGGGTCTTCGGAGATGAAGCGCATGCAACCGGGCATGTAGTAGCGGGCGCGGTAGTAGTACAGCCCGTTGGCACTGCCCGGGTTGTCGTTCTCTCGTCCAGTGAACTGTTGGGTGTTGCCATTGCTGGCATCGGCCGTGGTCGTTCCGTAGGGCTCGTAGGTGTAGTCCACGAGCTTGTCTTGGCTGGCGTTGGTCGACCGAACGGTGTTGTTGTTGGCGTCGGTCAGCAAGCTGGCCAATTCGCCACCTTCCATGCGCAAGAAGGTCTCGTCGAGCGCACCGGTGATCAGTTGGGCACGGACGCTGCTCGTGTTGCTGTTGCCATTGAGTTCCTGCACGAAGTTGTCGCTGTCATACACGTAGCCGGTGGTCGTCGCACCAATGGTCTTGCTGGTGCGGCGGCCTCCGATGTCGTACTGGAAGCTGGCCTGCTCGGAGCCCCCGTTATTGATGCTTTTGAGCTGGTTGCGCTCGTCCCAGGTATAGGTCAAGGTGCCGTCGCTGAGCAGGTTGCCGTTGTTGTCGTACTGGAAGCTCGCACCGCCCCATTGCTTGAGACGATTGTTCGCGTCGTACTGGCCAGCCACCTCGGCCGTGGGCAGGTTCATGCGTGCCATGCTGCCGCCGATGCTCGTGCGGCGGCCCGCGCCGTCGTAGCCGTAGGTCAGGTCGCCGATCACCGATCCATCGGCCTTCTTAAACACGATGGCCTTGAGCTGGCTCGCATCGTCCCACGTGTAGTTCATGGTCGAGCCGTTGGTCAGCGTGGTCTTCTTGCGTCGACCTGCATCATCGGGATCCAGCTTGACGATCTGCTTGACGTTGCCATTGGCCGGCCCAGCGGCTTGCTCGATCTGGCGAAGCCGGTCCGCATCGTCCCAGTTGTAGCTGACCAAGGGCTGGTCGACCTGGCTGCCCGGCGCGCCATTGCGCACGAGCATCGTCAAGCGACGGCCGCCGTCGTCGTAGGTGTAGTTGACTTCGGCTTGCGGCGTGACCTCCTGGGTCATCTGGTCCAGGTCGTTGAAGGTACGTTTGATGACGCGCTTACTGGCCACCACCGAGCAGTTCAGGTTGGTCTGCGGCGTGGCACAGATGCGGTCTTCGATGTTGCGCAGGCGGTTTCCCTTGTCCCAGGTCAGCTCCACCTGGCTGCGGAACGCGGTCGGCTTGGCCGCCGTTGCGCCGAAGCTCACCAGCTTGACACGGCCCAGTCCGTCGTAGCTCACCGCCGACAGCTGACCGTTGCGGTCGATAAGCTGACGCAACTTGCCACCCGGCTCATACAGCCGCGATTCCCCGTTGTTCAGCGCATCGGTCATCGTGTCCAACGTGCCGATCGCCGTCGGCTTGAACTGGCGAATATTTTTCTTCTCGTCGATCAATTGGGTGTTGAAGCCGTTGTCGTCATAGGCAAATTCAGCCGTCCCCTTGAGAGGATCAGTGACAGCCCTCAAGCCGTTCAGCGCAGTCCACTCGAGGTACGTCGTGTTACTCATAGGGTCGGATATGGACCACATGCGACCCACATTGTCGTAACCAAGTCGGATAGTCCCGTTGAGCGGATCGACCACACTCGACAGGTCACCACCGTCGTAGTTGTAGGACGTGGCCTTGTTCAGCGCATCGGTGACCGTCTTCAGCCTGCCGGTGTCCGGGTCATACGTGAACTTCGCGATCACGTGGTTCAGGCCATCGGTCACGCTCTTGAGCTTGCCGTCGGCGTAGTAGTCGAACGTGGTCTTGTGCTTGTTCGCGTCGGTGTAGGTGCGCGGCTTGTT